>DASVWA010000030.1:0-11941 GCA_036389855.1 Pseudonocardiaceae bacterium | reverse complement strand
CCCGCGGTAACCGATCATGCTGCATCTTTGCTGGTGCGTCCCAACAGGGCGGGGCGATCTGGCGCAAGAACCTCGCGCTAGCCAAGTCACGCGCACTGCGGTCCTCGAGGTCGTTAGCAAGCCGTTGCCGATCCAGCACCTTGATCTTCCTCAGGATCTTCGGCGGGGCACACTGGGGGCACACCAGCTTGGAATGCGGCAGCAAGTGCCCGCAAACGTCGGCAAGCTTCGCCGCTGGTCAGGCGACTCGCCGAGCCCAGCCCGCTGGTCAGAGGACGACACGAACTTTGTCCGGCTTACAGGCCAGCTCGTCTGCCCCACACTTCGACACCAGCGCCAACAGGTGATGCGGCGGAGTTGAACAGGAGGAAGGCTCTCCCTATTTCTCCAGGTTTCTCGACACTTCTCGACGTCCCACGGCCCAGCGACGGCCCAAACGTTTGATCTTGCACACTGGTGTATGCGGAGCGGACTATGTCGCGCTGACCATCGGCTTGTGCCGCCAACAGACCCGAACCGCGCAGTCACTGGTCTTCGCCGTTCTCTCGTCCTGGCCGCCTTGCTCGTCGTGTTGGTGGTGTCAATGGTGGCGCTTGCGCCATCGCAGCGCGACGCCGTCAGGCGCCTTTGACTCCGCCGGCGCGACGTGCAGAATCTCGGCCAAGGGAGCGGCAACCCACAACCCAAGGGTTCTCAGGTCATGCGCGGCACCGGCGGCATCCAGGTCCTTGAAGGCCCTCGTGCCCTTCGGGCAGTCCTGGCACAACACGCACCACGCCGCTCCCACTTGCGCTCGCCCATGGCGTGCCCGCGGTCAGGTCGACATCTCCCGCCCCGCTGATATGGACTTGCGAGAAACTCGGCTGGGTATCGGCGTGCGGTGGCCCACACCGCAGCGGCTGGCTCGTGTCACCCGCACCCGCACCCAGCGTTCCGTGGGACCGCTCGTCGGCGGACGGGTCGAAGTGGACCTCGCGGTCGGTCACGGCAACCGGATCGCCGCGAGACCAGTGAATTCTTGTCAGCGGCCGTCAATCGCGGGTTACGGAGTAGCGTGGAGTTATCGCTCCGGACTTCGGCGACACCGAGCGCACCGACTGGCGGCCGGGGCAGGCGAACTCTTCGAGCCGATCCGTGGGTGCACATACGCAACGGGGCTCGAGGCAACTCATGGTGGGAGCCATCTTGACGTTGCTGGTGATCGGAGTCTCGGCGTGCGCGGGAACGCACCGCAATCGGTTCGTCAAGCGCCGCGGACTCGCGAGCGGCCGACGGTAGGCGTGGCATCGGGGGAAGGCGCAACACAGACGGAGGGCCCACGAACATGCGAACGACTGACCTGCAACCGCTCGTCGCCGAGCCGAGTACCGGCGACCGGATTCCTCTCACCTGTGCTGTGTGTCCGCACGCATGGGACACCCACGATCCAATCGGAATCAGGTATTGCTCCGCGACGGTCGCTGGCGGGCTCCACCGAGGATGCGTCTGTGTCGACAACACGTGCAACGAAGATCGCCGGTAACAAGCGACTCCGGCAAGACAGTGCCAACACCCTGGTGGCTTTGGCGGCGCACTGGGCCCGGACTACCCGACGCTGGCGTTGCCCGAACGCAGGTCGGTGAACACCCGATGCTGGAGGGGCCGCTGCCGCGGGAGGAAGCGCTGGGCGAGGAGCTGGTAAGGGGTTCAACATCGTCTCGCGGCCCGATTTCCTGGAGCTGGCTGAGCGGATGGAGGCAAACGGTGCTGCTCAAGGTCGGCGACGACGTGTCCCACTGACGAGATCTCCGCGGCCGGTGCCAGGCGCTGCCGTTTCGCTTGAACATCCCCGAGCTTGCTGAGTTCGCCTTCACGGTGATGATGAAGGCGGTGGAGCGGAAGCGGCGGATGGTGCCCTCTGCCATGCTGACCGCGCGGTGGTGATCGCCGCCAGCCCGACCGGGCCGGTGGGCTTCGGCAAGTGTGCCGTGGCGGCGGGTCGTGGGTTGTGGTGGTGGTTAGTGAGTATGTCAACCCGACGTGGCCCCACCGTGGCGGTCTATCTGGCCCCACCCCAGGGGGCGACACGCGGCTATGGCGGCCTGAGATGGCGCCACCTTCAGCGGCGTGAGCGACCTTGAGGTCTGAGAGCCAGGTGTCAGCCGCGGGATCTTGCAGCCGTTGTGAGCTGACGTGTCGCTCCGGGTGCTAGGGGGTCAAGATGAGCCCGCGGTCGTCTAGCGCCACCGCGCCGTGCGAGTCCGGGTGGGGCCCGACGTGGCCGGCGCCGTCTCAAACTGCTACTTGCGGGACCTGAGCGTGACTGGCTATGGGTCCGAGCCCGCACCGACTCAGCGCCGCTGCGTGGAGCACGGACGATCAGCGTTGGGCGCACCTGCGCCCGTTCCGTACTTGAAGACAACACAGAACTGCCGGTGGGCTCTTCATATGGGTCTGCTGGTCGGGAGGTCCGGTCGCCGAAAGCGCGCGTCGGGCACTGGTCAGCCGCTGGCGGCCCGGACCGAGGCGCCGTCGGCCCGCGACCTATGGCCCGGGGAACGCGCGCCGGGGAGTCGGCAGTGCTGACTCATGGACGTCGGCCGGTGCGTGTTCGTCGTCCAGACGTCCGTAGACCAGTCGGGCGAACGCCTCCGCGGGCAGGTGGAGGTCGGCTGCGGTGTCTGCAGCACCGGGTGTGAGGCTGACCACCTCGGGTGTCAGGTCGATGGTGAAGTCTCGCTGCGGGTCGGTGGTGGCGACGGTGATGGTTGTCGTGTCTCCAGTCGGCTTGCCGGTGAAGCGGGCGATGAGCTCGAGGTTGGCGACGACGAGCGCCGCCACTGCAGTCGGGATGGTGGCGGCCGGGTCGGCGACGACCTCGACGTCCCAGGTGTGCAAGGCGTGCTCGTTGAGGCGCATTCCGACGAACTCCGCGAAGCCGAGCGTCATCGGACCCATGGCGGAGGTGAACCGGTCACGGTCGTCAGGCGCGACGGCCTCGAGCTGGGCGAGCAGTGCGGCGTCGGCGGCCAGGGCGTCGTCACGCTGCGCCACGGGGCTCTTGGCGTTCCAGGTGTCCCACACGCCGGGGGCGAAGTCGTACGGGGTGCCTGGCCGGCAAGGGCGTCCTTGAGGCGTCGTTGCGTGATCGCCGCGCCAGAGCCGAGGTGCGACAGCACCTGGGCGACCGTCCACTCGGAGGGGTAGGCGCGGCCGGTCAGCTGCTGCGCGGTCAGCGGTGCTGCCACGTCTCGCAGGCGCTCGACGGAGGACCGCAGCGCGTCGACACGCGCGTGTCCTGCGGTGCGCCCGGGGGTCTGGCTAGCAGCGGATTCGTGCGCGGGCTCAGTCATGCCGCACACTCTACCCTGAGTGGGGAATAGTCCCCACTTGCTGGTGGTTGGAGAGGTCATGACGCTGAGAGCAGATGCCGCCCGCAACCGGGAGGCCATCGTCGAGGCCGCCCGTGCGGTGTTCGCCGAGCAGGGCCTGGACGCTCCGCTAGACGAGATCGCCAAGCGGGCCGGCACCGGCAACGCGACGCTGTACCGGCGCTTCCCGACCCGAGGTGACCTGGTCGCCGCCGTGTTCGCCGACCGGATGGCCGAGCACGTCGACGCGGTCGAGGCCGGTCTAACCGACGAGGACCCGTGGCACGGCTTCGCCTCCTACGTCCGGGCCGTCACTGCAATGCAGGCCCGGGACCGCGGCATCGCCGACCTGGTCACCATGAACGTCAGTGCCGCACCAGAGATCGAGAGGCTGCGCGCCCGCGCCTACGACGGCCTGGTCCGGCTCGTCGCCCGCGCCCACCAGGCCGGTGTGCTCCGCGCCGACTTCACCGACCAGGACGTCGTCCTGCTGCTCATGGCCAACGCCGGCCTCGTCGAGCGAGCACACGGCATCACTGACGACGCCTCCGCCCGGCTGATCGCGCTGCTGCTCGACGGCCTGCGCGCCCAGGCGGCGACTGCCGGTCCCGCGGCGCCGAGCGTTCCGCAGGTGCTGGCCGCCATGCAGCACAACGGGCAGCGCCGGCTCAGCTGCAGCAGCCGCAAGAAGCCATGACCGTGCGCCCCGACCACGCCCCGCTGACCACCACCACCTCCCGCCACACCTCCCGCAAGGACGCCTGACATGACGCTCGAGCTCGGCGTGTACTCCTTCGGCAACACGCCCCGCACCGCAGACGGCGGCTACGGCCCGACCGCGCAGGCCGTCCGCAACGTCCTCGAAGCCGTCAAGCTCGCCGAGGAGGCCGGCCTGGACTTCTTCGGCTTCGGCGAGCACCACACCCGCTCGATGCCGCTGTCGTCGCCGACATCGCTGGTAACGGCGGCTGCGGCGTCGACCGAGCGCATCCGGCTCGGCACCACGGTGACCGTGTTGTCGACCGACGAGCCGCTGCGGGTCTTCCAGCAGCTGGCGACCGCCGCCGCGATCGCCCCGGGCCGCATCGAAGCCGTCGCGGGCCGCGGCTCCTCGGCCATCACTTTCCCGATCTTCGACCTGGACGAGCGTGACTACGACCTGCTCTACGCCTCGAAGCTCGAGCTGCTGCTGGCGGCCAACGCGAGCGGGCGGGTCACATGGAGCGGCCCGCACCGGCGGCGTCCGCTGCAGAACACGCTGATCGTGCCGCGGCCCGAGGAGCCGCTGAAGATCTGGCTCGGCTCCGGCGGCAGCCCGGAGTCCGTCGGCCGTGCGGTCGAGCTCGGCGTGCCGCTGTTCCTGGGCATCCTTGGCGGCAGCCCGCAGCACTGGGCGCAGTACGGCCGCGCCTACCGCGACGCCTGGGTGCAGGTCGGCCACCCCACCGCCGCCGCCGACATCGCCGTCGCCGTGCACGGCTTCGTCGGTGAGGACAACCGCGCGGCCAAGGCCACCTACCTCGAGCACGAGCTGCGGATGTTCGCCACCGGCGCCGCCGAGGTCGGCCGCCCGCCAATGTCCCCGCCCGGCCGCGAGTCCCAGCTCGAGCCCGGCGGCATGGTCTTCGCTGGCAGTGCCGACGAGGTCGCCGACCGGATTCTGCATCTGCACAGCCTGCTCGGCCACACCCGCCAGATCCTGCAGATGGACGTCGGCGGCATGCCGCACCCGACCTACCTGCGGGCCATCGAGCTGCTCGGCACCGAGGTCCTGCCGCAGGTCCGCAAGGAGCTGTCCTAGCGGCCCTCCGGGCCAGCCCGTCTCCGCCTCGTCGCTCAGCGCGGCGTCACCACTCTTGACCCCAAGGACACCCATGTTCATCGCGCTCGTCGTCGTCACCGTCCTACTCGCCGCCATCTGCCTCAACAGCGCAGCCATGA
The DNA here is from genome assembly GCA_036389855.1 of Pseudonocardiaceae bacterium. Classification (GTDB taxonomy): domain Bacteria; phylum Actinomycetota; class Actinomycetes; order Mycobacteriales; family Pseudonocardiaceae. The sequence goes on along the minus strand of DASVWA010000030.1, from coordinate 6,650 downwards.
AGCTGCGCCAGCACGAGCAGGTCCTGGCCGTCATCTCCGGCACCGTCGGTGTCCCAAAGCAGTACCTGCCCGTTCTCGCCGCGCTCGAGATCGCCGGCGCCGCCGGCATCCTGCTCGGCCTCTGGCTCGAGCCGCTGGGCATCGCCGCCGCGACCGGCCTGGTCGCCTACTTCGTCGGCGCCGTCGGCGGCCATCTGCGGGTCCGCGACACCAAGAACCTCGCCATGCCGGTGCCGCCGCTCGTGCTGGCGATCACCGTGCTGGTGCTGCGCATCGTCACCGCCTGAGCCACCCGCCCTGACCGCCCCCGACCGGTCACCGGTCCCGCACCAGCACCAGCACCAGCACCAGCACCCAGTCTCGGCACGTCACCCGCTACCTCGACCACCACTAGAAGGAGCCACCATGAAGGCTTTCGCCATCACCGCCCGCGATACCCAACCCGCCGCCCAGGACCTCCCGCAGCCCGAGCCGGCCGCCGGCGAGGTGCTCGTGCAGGTCGAGGCCGCCTCAGTCAACGGGTTCGACCTGTCGGTCGCCGCCGGCTACGTCTGGGACATGGTCCCGCACGAGTTCCCGGTCGTGCTCGGCCGGGACTTCGTCGGCACCGTCACCGCCGTCGGCGACGGCGTGGACAGCGTCTCGGTCGGCGACCGGGTCGCCGGGGTCATCCCGGGCATGGCGCTCAGCGCACGCAACGGCACCTTCACCGAGTACGTCGCCGTGCAGGCGGACGCCGTGACCGCTGTGCCCTCCGGCGTCGACGTGCAGCAGGCCGCGGTCATCGGCCTGGCCGGTGTTGCTGCCTCCGACGCCCTGCAGGCGCTGGGCATCCAGCGTGGCGAGACGGTGCTCATCTCCGGCGCGACCGGCGGTGTCGGCTCCATCGCCGTCCAGCTGGCGGCAGCCGCCGGCGCGACCGTCATCGGCACCGCCCAGCCCGGCCAGGAGGACGAGTACGTCCGCAGCCTCGGCGCGGCGCACACCGTCGACTACACCGGTGACATCGCCGGCTCCGTCAAGGCCATCGCACCGCAGGGCGTCAACAAGGTCCTGCACGCCGCAGGCGACGCCGCCGCCCTCGGCGCCACCCTCAAGGCCGGCGGCACCCTCGCCTCCACCCGCGGGGCCAACGCCGAGGAGGTCGGCCGCGAAGACGTGACCGTCGCACCGATCATGGCCGCCGCCACGGGCGGCAAACTCGCTGCGCTGCTCGAGCAGGTCGCCAACGGTGACCTCCGGGTCAACGTCGAGACCGCCATCCCGCTCGAGCGCGCACCCGAGGCCTTCGCTGCCTTCGCCGACGGCACCCTCGGCAAGGTCCTCATCACCCGCTAGCCCGGCCGGCGCGGGCCGACCCCCCGTCGGTCCGCGCCCCGCGCGCAGCCCAGACCCCCGCGAGGAGAACACCATGAACGTCACCGTCTTCGGAGCCACCGGAGGTGTCGGCTCCAGAGTCGTCGACGAGCTACGCTCGCGCGGCCACTCGGTCACCGCCTACGTGCGCAACCCCGACAAGGTCCCCGCCAGCTGGGGCAGCGACGTCAACGTCGTCGCTGGCGAGCTCAGCGACGCGGCTGCCGTCGACCGGGCCGTCCGAGGCGCCGACGCCGTCGTCAGCGCGCTCGGGCCGAGCCTGGACCGCAAGGCCACCGGCCTGCCGCTCGTCGAGGGCACCCGCAACATCGTCGCCGCGATGCAGAAGCACAGCGTGCGCCGCTACGTCGGCACCGCCACCCCCAGTGTGCTCGACCCGCGGGAGAAGCCGACCTGGCAGACCCGGCTCGCGACGTTCATGGCGAGGACGTTCCTGCGCCGCGCCTACGACGAGCTGGTCAGCATGAGCAACATCGTCACGAGCTCCGGGCTCGACTGGACCATCGTGCGGTTCCTCGCGCCGAAGGACGGGCCAGCCAAGGGCAGCGTCCGACACGGCTTCTACGGCACCACCAAGCTCGGGTTCAACGTCACCCGCGCCGACATTGCCGCCTTCACCGCCGCGCAGGTCGACGACAACCACTACCTAAACGCAGCGCCGGCCATCAGTAACTGAGCAGTAAACCCACCGACCGGCGCGTCGCCGACCTTCGGCCAAGAAGAGCAACAAGTGAGCCGGGCTCCACTTCCCAAGAGGCGCTGGACCCGCTTGCCAGCTGGTTCACCGCCAGCGCGAGTGATGAAGACCGTGCGGCCGGCGCGACCAGCGCACACGGGGTCCGCGGTGGGTCCGACGGTCAGACCCCTCGCCCGGACGCTGGGCGTCAGCCGGTGCGTTGGGCGAGGGTGGCGGCGAGGCGGTAGGACTGCGTACCCGTCTCGATGATGTGTCCGCCGAAGGTGAGGCGGTCGACGATGGCGGCGCAGAGGCGCGGGTCGGTGAAGGTCTTGGTCCAGCCGGAGAACGACTCGTTGCTGGCGATGGCCACCGAGTTCTTCTCCTCCCGTTCGGTGAGGACCTGGAACAGCAGCTCGGCGCCTCGGCGGTCCAGTTCCATGTAGCCGAGCTCGTCGATGCACAGCAGGTCAACCCGGCCGTAGCGGGCGATGGTCTTAGCGAGCATCTTCTCGTCGGCGGCCTCCACCAGCTCGTTCACCAGCTTGGTCGCGAGTGTGTACTTGACCCGAAAGCCTGCCTCGGCGGCGCACGTACCCAGGGCGATGAGCAGGTGGGACTTGCCGGTTCCCGAGTCCCCGATCAGACACAGCGGGTGCCCAGAGCGGACCCAGCTGGCGTTGGCCAGCCCGTTGATCGTGGCGGGGTTGACGTTGGGGTTGGCGTCGAAGTCGAAGTTCCCGATCCACTTCTCCCGCGGGAAGCCGGCGGTACGCCGCAGTCACGACCACCGCCAGGTGCACCACGGCCACCGAACCCCCACCTTGGTCACCGAGGCCACCGGGACGCTAGGGCTGCAGACGATATCGACGGCGTCGAGCACGACAAACGACGACAGGCCCCAGCGCCAGCGGGAGTCCGGCGATGTGGAGGACCCCGGGCACACCGTGCGGGAAGGAACACTCCGCCGAACCAATGACCGTAAACCAGGCCCTCTACCAGAGGGAACGGCACAGTTGCATTGAGCGTTCGGTCCACCCGCGCTGGTCCACCTGCCCGCCAGCAGCCACGTCGCAGGCCTTCGAACGCCCGGTTTGTTACGGTTCTTCAACGTGTCTGAGCGGACTGCCTCGCTGTCGCGCCGGCGCCCTTTTCGACACCGGCAAACTCCTCGAATGATCCGACGAAATATCGGGCCCGAAGCCGCCTAGAGATCGATCTTCATCCCGGTCTTGACCGGCTCCGCTCCTTCAGGGATGACTTGTTGGATGTGGCTCAGGCGCTGGGTCTGCAGCCCATAGCATGCCGAGGGCGATGGCTGGCTGGCTCGGATGCTTCTTGCCGCCTTATCTGGCTGGCTCTTCACATAGCGTGCTGCTGGCCGTCGCCCGCCCGTGATGTGGCTCTACAGAGGCATGGACCGACCTGAAGTCAGGGTGCCCGTCGCGGGATCACCCCGTGTCTCGCGACGGAAGGCTGTGCATGATCACAATCGGGATCGATCCGCACACGACCTGGCGATCACCGGGCCTCGAAGTTCGGCGGCAGGTCTGCTTGCTGTGCCGCCCGGGCCGCGCCCGGTCGGTCCCCTCAGACGAGCACAGCAATTTCGCGGTCACTCTGGAGTCGCCGCTGACAGTACCTGGAAGCACCACCGGGGGAATGTCCACGAACGGATCTTCGAACGGCGAGCGGCCTGGGGCTTAGGCGGGCCATGCGGAGGTTTAGTCAAAGGACTGGGCGGAGGGGTGCTCATCAGGTGTCGGTGTGGCAACGGCCTGCTCCGACTGCGGCCAGGGCCTGCCGGTCGCCTGGGCCAAAGGCCGTAACCCCCGAGTTCGATTCAGTCATCAGCTCGCCCGGATCGCGAACGTGAGCGAGCCCCACCAGGTGACCAAGTTCGTGCATCACCACCGCGCGGGCGTTCGTGTCGCCGCCGGGCCGGGCGACAGCCGCGGTGAAGAAGTCCCGACTAAGCGAGAGTTGACCAGAGACATAGCGTTCGGATTCCGGCCCCTCCGGTGCGACCATGCTGCTACCACCGACTCCCGCAATATCTCCCGAGACCAGTGGAAATCTCGCCGCGTCCACCCAACCGATCAACACCGGCGCCCATCGGTCACCGTAGCGCTGTGGCTGCCGCGGTGCCCGGACTTCCACCAGGGGCTCCAGCGTGACGCCGTCTTCGACGAACGCGAGCCCGCTGGCGGCGCTGATCTCCTGGACGGCGCTGCGAACCAGCTCCAGCCCGCCGGGCGGCATGCCCGTCGGGTTGACAACGTAGTGGAGGGGCCGGCACGGATCGTAGGTCACAGGCCTGCCATCGGCAGTGGTCATCAGGAAAGCGTGCGCTCCGGTGGGCGTGTCGGTCACCGGCGGCAGGATCCGGGTATCCGCAGCATCCGACGGCAGCGCCGGATAGCTATCCACTGCCGGATCGGCCCATCCGGAGTTCGTGACGCGCATAAAGACCAGCACTGCCACGGTGGCCAGACAACTGACGACCACGATCATCTTGTCTCTGAGCGGCCACCGACGCCCCAGCCACGGCGTGGTAATCCGCGTTGGGGCATCACCCCTACGATCAAGCCGGTCTAGTTTTGCAAGGCAGCGTTCCATCTCCCGATACCGGCGACGCGCCTGCATCCAGCGCATCAGGCCCACGAACACTCCCTACACCGGGCACCGGGGGCACGAGGCGGATAGCCGAGAGGAACCACCGCTTTCATGAGGACATAGCTCCGTTCACCCCGCGGACTCCTAATGTTCATCGCAGAGGAGCGGCGCGCGTTAGCCACCGAGCGCCGGGGTAGCGGTCCACCAGAGCCAATCCCGACCCTCCATCACCCTCCGCATCAAACGGCGATAGGAAGTCGATCAGGCCCCACGTCAAGCGTCAGGCCATAGAAGTGGTTGTGGCCGCGGCCCACCCTGCCGGATGAGAATTGTGGGGCCGTCGCCTTGGTCCGACGCCGATGACGCTTGGTGCCGTGAGCTCGTATAGAAGTGTGGCGTGGAGGTCTGAGGCACCCTGTCCTGCTGCTGCGAGCGCGAACCTCAGACTCTTGTCCTGACAGGCCTCCCCGGGCGACGGCCCATTGGAGAGGAGGCCGTAATGGACGTGTTGGTGCAGCACTGTGGGGGCTAGATGTCCACCGCGACACGGTGGTGGCCACGGTACGAGTGCCGGCCCAGGGACCGGGCCGGCGTCATCGTGCCCAGCACACCCGAACCTTCGCCACGACCACCGCCGGAATCAGGGCGCTGGGCGCTTGGCTGGCTGAGCACCGGGTGAGTCGGGCGGGGATGGAGTCCACCGGCGTGTACTGGAAGCCGGTGTACTACTTGCTGGAAGATCAGCTCGAGGTGTGGTTGATCAATGCCGAGCACCTGCACAATGTGCCCGGCCGCAAGACCGACGTGGCCGATTCTGTGTGGATCGCGCAGATGGTTGAACACGGTCTGGTTCGGCCCAGCTTCGTGCCGCCCCCACTGATCCGGGTGTTACGGGACCTGACCCGCCACCGTCGCACTCTGGTCGAGGAACGGACTCGGGTCACACAACGGCTGGAGAAGATCCTGCAGGATGCCGGGATCAAGCTGACCAGCGTTGCCTCGGCGTTGTTGACCAAGTCCGGCCGTGCGATTCTCGACGCGTTGCTGGCCGGGCAGACCGATCCCGATGCCCTGGCCGATCTGGCCCGCGGTCGGCTGCGCAGCAAGATCCCCGCCCTGCGCGAGGCTCTGGCCGGGCACTTCCGCGCCAACCACCACGGACTGCTGGTCGCCCAAATGCTGGCCCACATCGACTTCCTCGACGCCGCCATCATCGACGCCACCCTCACCGAGGCTGCTGCGCCGTTTGCGGCCACGCTTAAGCGGGTGCGGACCATCCCCGGTATCTCTCACCGGACCGCGATCATGCTGCTCGCCGAGTGTGGAGCAGACATGAGCGTGTTCCGCACCGCCGCTCACCTGGCTAGCTGGGCCGGGATCTGCCCGGCAACAACACCTCCGGCGGCAAGAACCGATCAGGACGCACCCGACACGGCTCCGTGGCCCTGCGCACCGCACTGACCGAAGCCGCCCACGCGGCCGCGCGGACGAAGAACACCTACCTGGCCGCCCACCACGCCCACATCCGTGGTCGCCGAGGCCTACCCAAAGCCATCGGCGCCACCCGCCACGACCTACTCATCGCCTACTGGCATGTCGTCCACGACCAAGTCGACTACGCCGAGCTCGGCCCAGACTGGGCACAACGCCGCCGCTCCACCGAACACCGCACCCGACGCCTCGTCCACCAACTCCAACAACTCGGCCACACCGTCACCCTGCAACCCGCACCGGAACAACGGGCCTACGGCCCGAAACTGCCCGCCTGGTCACCTGATTCACACCTCAGCGCAGGCGGGACCGCACACATGGAGCACTGTTACGTGTCTGTTCCACATGATGGGTGTCGTTTTGGCTTTAGCGAGGGGTAACGGTGCCTAGCCGGTTTTGTGATTAGTGGTGTGACCGTAGGCCTTGTGGCGGTGGACCTCTTTGCGGCTGGTGCGGGGAACGTGCTTGATCAGATGGTCGCGTTGGTCGT
>DASVWA010000029.1:0-14700 GCA_036389855.1 Pseudonocardiaceae bacterium | reverse complement strand
TTTCGAAGCGCACCGTCGTGGCTGCCAAGTCGACGTTGGCTACCTGAAAGCCTGCGGCCAGCCACGCCCTGGCCTGGACGCGGGCGGGTGAGTTACTCCACCAGCCACGCTGTGCCGACGCCGACTTCGGGAGTCCGCCGGTCACCATCTGGTCGATCTCGAAGAAGCCAGCGTTGACGCGGTCACCATCGTGCGAAGCGAGGTAGTCGAACAGCGGCCGGTACTTCCCGGTGATCCGTGCCGCGGTCGCCACCTCGACTGCCGAAGCCGGCGATGCACCGTTGTCGAGTGTCACGGACGTGTGCGCCACCGCACGGTTCAGCGACTCAGCTTCAGGAGCAGGGCCGAGCACCTGCCGGCATGCGGCCACCACCATCCGGCCGTACGTACGGTTGCTCACGGCGCCGATCGCCGCGCCGATGCCGAACGGCAGGACCTTGCTGATCGCCAGGACCCACCGCTTGGCGCAGTACCTTGCGACCAACCACCGGTGCACCCTGTTGCCGCTGCGGGCCAACCCTGGTCGGCCGCTGCCGAAGACGATGGCAAGCAGCAGCATCCGGCGCCGTTCGACGTCGTGCACGGCCATGCCGTGTACCTCGGCGACGGCCAGCGTGAACAGCGCGGTGGCCTCCAGAAACGTGGCCGCCTCGGCGGCGATGAGCTTGCGCGCCATCTTGGATCCGGACCCAGGCGTGGCTGCGGCCGCGCCCGCGGCCGCTCCGCCGTAGGTCACCGTGGCCAGGTACTGCTTCTCGAGCGCTGCAATGATCTCGGCCGGCTCGGCGCCGGGATGGCGGCGACGTACCCGTTGCACATGGTTGGCCACCACTGAGTACTGGACCTCAATGGCCTTGTCGATGCTGTCGGTCAGCAGCACGTCCCACCTCCAGTTCGGAGCCGGTGGCTAGCCGACGTTAGCCCGCCACGGAGCGTGAGCACCGACTGGGCACCGCCGGATTAAGTGCGTCAGCGTGTCCTCCGATGTCTCACTACGCTTGCTGGTGTGGACCCGCTGCTGACGGCGCGCCCGTTCGTGGCTTTCGGGCTGTCCCACGGTGTGGTGGTGGTCGTACTGGCCGCAGTGGCGGCCGCGCTCATCGTCGTGGGCCGGCGGTACCGCGGCACGCCGACCGAGCTGCTGCTGAGCCGGGCGATTGCAGTGGTGTTCGCTGCGTTCCTGGTGCCGGTCGAGGTCTACTGGCTGTTGCCCGGTCAGCCAGGGATGATCGACTCGCTTCCGCTGTCGCTGTGTGACCTGGCAGCGATGGCCACGTTATGGGCGCTGTGGTCGCACTCGCCGACGGCCTTTGCGCTGACCTACTTCTGGGGCCTGACGCTGACCTCGCAGGCGTTTCTCAGCCCAGAACTCAACGGCCCGGACTTCCCGTCGCTGCAGTTCCTGTCATTTTTCGGCATGCACAGCCTGGTGCTCTGGGTCGCGATCTACCTGACCTGGGGGGTGGGGCTGCGACCGGACTGGCGCAGTTACCGGATCACGCTGCTCGTCACGGTCGGTTGGGTGGTCGTGATGTTCGCCTTCAACCACGTCGCCGGAACCAACTACGGCTTTCTCAACGCCAAGCCGACCGCCACATCCCTGCTGGACCTGCTGGGCCCCTGGCCCTGGTACATCGTCACCGCCCTAGCCCTAGGCGCCACCTTCTGGGCCCTCATCACCTACCCCTGGACACGGCGAACGCATTCAGCGGGCTCAGCGGGGTTACGGACGGCCGAATTACCCCGTTGAGCCCGCTGAACGGGTTGGCGGTTCGCGGTCAGGTCCGTGGCGGCGTATCGCCGCCCGCCACCCCGGCGGTCAAGACTTCGGCCGCTCGCCGGACCCGTGGATCCCGCTGCAAGTCCTCCAAGGTCACCGGCAGCGGCAGCCGCCAGTTCGGGTACTCGTCGATGGTGCCGGGCAGATTGGGTTGGCGAACCTCACCCAGCACGTCGTAGGGCGAGGCCAGCAGCAGCTGGCACGGCGTGCGGGCCAGCAATGCGTGCATCGCCACCACGATGTCGTCTTCGGTTTCGCCATCCCTGAGCAGACCCTCGGCACGCAAGAGACCGACGAGCTCGGCGCGTTGGGTTCGCGCCTGGGCCCACTCCGCGGCTTCGTCGTTGAGCAGTCCCAGCGCCGCGCGCACCCGCACATGTTCCCCGCGCAGAAAGCCGACCGCGGTGGGCAGGTCGTGGGTGGAGATACTGGCTGCAGCGCGTTGCGGCCACTGCCGCGGAGCAAGCAACGGCTGGCCAGGGGCGTCCTCGTCGCGGGCGAACCACAGCACCGTGCAGCCCAGCATCCGCTGCGCCGCGAGCGCCTCCGTGACCTCGGGTTCCACCGTGCCTAGGTCCTCGCCCACGACAACCGCGCCGGCGCGGTGAGCCTCCAACGCCAGTGCGGCGAGCATCGCCGTGGCGTCGTAATGCACGTAGGTTCCCTGGGCGGGGGATGCCCCCGGCGGCACCCACCACACCCGCCACAGACCGGCGACATGATCGATACGCAACCCGTCGGCGTGGGCGAGCACGGCGCGCAACATGTCCCGGTAGGCGGCGTACCCGGTGGCAGCCAGCCGATCCGGGCGCCACGGTGGCAACCCCCAGTCCTGGCCCTGCTGATTGAAGATATCTGGCGGGGCACCAACGGTCACCCCGTTGGCCAGTACGTCCTGCAGCGCCCAGGCGTCGGCGCCTTCGGGGTCTACCCCGACGGCAAGGTCGTGCACCACCCCGATGGCCATCCCGCGGGCAGCGTCGCGGGTGGCGGCCAGTTGCTCTGTGCACTGCTGCTGCACCCAGGCGTGAAATGCCATTCGTTGCGGGTCCGCGCTGGCCGTCGCCGGACGCCGCAGTTCGCTGGGCCAGCGTGACCAGCGCGGGCCGTGCCGCTCAGCGAGCGCGCAGAAAGTGGTGAAGTCACGCAGCCCGTCAGACATCGCCGGGCACGGGCTACCCTCGGCCCGCCAGAGCAGCTCCAACGCGCCCCGCTTGGCCTGCCAGACGGCGTCGTAGTCGATCCGCGCTTCCCCCGAGTCGTTACCTGACCCGCCCTGCAGGGCATCCACCTCGGCCCGTAACGCCGGATCCCCGCGGCGATAAGGCTCGATGTCGGCGATGCGCAGGTACAGCGGGTTGACGAAGCGGCGGCTGGACGGGCTGTACGGCGACGGCTGAACCGGATGCGTCGGAGTCACCGCATGCAGCGGATTGACCAGTACGGCGCCCGCACCGTGCGCGGTAGCCGTCCAGGCGATGAACTCGCGCAGGTCGCCGAGATCCCCAACGCCCCACGATCGTGCCGAGCGAAGGGCGTAGAGCTGCAGCATCCAACCCCACGTGCGCGGCGGCTCGGGCAGCGTCGGCGGGGCCACCAGCACGGTGGTGTGCGCCTCCCCCGTGGTCAGCGAGTACCAACCGAGCGCAAGATCGGCCGGCAGCATCCCCGTGATCGGCATTTCGGCGCCGTGCTCATCACTGAGTACACCGGAATCACCAATTTCCCGGCTCTGGCCCTGACGCAGCACCACGGTGCCCGGCAGCTTGGGTTTCCGGGACGCCGCTAGCGAGTCGTGGACCTGCGCCGAAGTATCAGCACCAACGCCCAGCAGCGCGAGCACCCGGCGTACCACGTCAGCGTCGACGTCCACCCGCCGGCGCTGGGCGTCCCGGTACCAGGTCGCGACGCCGTGCTTAGCCGCAAGCTCTTCAAGTGCAGAGTCCATGCCTGCCATTCTGGCTTGCATGGCCGGCGACGCGGTGCTCAGCGCCAGTCAAGTCGGCGACATGGATGCTTATCGCACGCCCAGCGAGCGACACTGGTGTGGTGGATGACCCTGTGCGGCTGCGGGTCGCGTTTCCGTGCCAACGCGAAGCCTGTCAACACGCGGCGGCGATCGTAGAGGTGATCCGGCGTGGGCAGCTCTACGTCGATGACGAACAGGACATCCTCTACCGGATCTTCCCCGACGCCCAGGGCACGTTGCGGCTCAGCGGTTTTCTGCCGTACACCAGTTTCTCGACTCAGGTAAGCAACCTCGCCGCGACGCTCGGAGCGGTACGAGTCACCGACGCAGCCGCGTTGCACGCCATGGACCGGACCTGGGTCCCGTTCTATTGCCAGCTCTGCGAACGTTCATTCTGCGGCGAGCACTGGAACCTGAAAGCCACCTTTGGCTGGGGCTTCGACTTCTACTCGGGCACTTGCCCGGTCGGCCATGCACACTTCATCAACCACCGTTGATCTTACTCGTGAGTGGCATTCAGTGCTATAACACTGTTACGCACTCACGAGCGCGGAACGGGCTGGTCCTGGGCCAGTGCCGAGAACAGCTGCCCGGCTGCCTCGCGGTCCCACAGCACCCCGGAGGAGCCGTCACGCATCGTGCCGAAGCCGGCGATCGGCACCGTAGTGGTCACCGCATCGCCACCGGACAGCGAGCGCATCGCCCAACCGAGCCTGGCCAGGTTCCACACGTGGTCGCCGTTGTCGATGGTGACCATGTCGGGGGCGTCGGTTGCCAGCGGGCCTATCCGCAAGGGGTTGAGCAGCACGGCCGGACTGCTCGCCTGGGCCATCAACGCGCCGAGGAACTCGCGCTGGCGTACCACCCGGTCCAGGTCGGCACGCGGCGATTGCCGGGTCCGCACGTAGCCCAGCGCCTGCGGCCCGTCGAGTGTCTGGCAGCCGGCCGGGATGTCCAAACCAGCCAGCGGGTCGGACATCGATTCGGTGGGGCACAGCTGCACGCCGCCGACGTCGTCGACCAGGTGGGCGAAGCCGTCAAACCCGATCTCGGCATAGTGATCGACATGCAAGCCGGTAACCGTCTCCACGGTTTGCACCAGCAGGTTGGGTCCGCCGAGCGCGAAGGCGGCGTTGAGCTTGTGGCGACCCTGGCCGGGGACCGGAACCGAGGAATCCCGGGGGAGGCTCACCAGGGTCGGCGGGCCGCCGCTGAGCAGCCCGGGAATATGCAACAACATGATGGTATCGGTGCGCTGGCCTCCCGCTGCCGCCTCGTCGCCGGTGGCCAACCGGGCGGCTTGGTCGGCGCTCAGGCCGGCCCGGCTGTCCGATCCGACGATCAGCCAGTTCGTGCCTGAGGTGCCGCCGAGCCGTCCGGGGTAATCGGCGAGCGCGTCAACCCGCTGCAGCGACTGCTCGACGTACCCGGCGATACCGATGGTCAGCACCAGCAGCAGGCCCAGGATCACGCCCAGCTTGCGGGCGGGACGCCTACGCTGGCGAGGTCGCGCCGGCGGTGGTGGCGCTGGACGGCGCTGGGCTGGCCAACGCTGGTTTGGTCTGATCACTTGGGTCGGCGCGAGCGGGCCGGCTGGGGAGTTCGAGATGTTCGGTGGCCGCTGTGGCTGTGTTGTTCTCGGAGGTGTCGCTCTTGGTGGCAGGTAATAGCCGGGGGGCGGTGGACGCCCGGAACGGTCTCGCCGGGGCGGCCCCTGGTAACTCACCGTTGCCTCCTGCGGGTCGGTCCCCCTGGCGGGTGTTGCGGCGAGGATAGCCGGGCCAGGCCCTGAGCCGGCGGGCTATTCGGCGAGCCGGGGGCAGGTGGGTCGTCATTGAGCTGATCAAGTGTAAGAATGCCTACCTGCTTCGTCGGGGAGGCATCAGTGGATCGCGCGGATCGCAAGAGTGCGAAGGGCACCACATTCGACGTCGTGCTGCGCGGTTACGACAAGCGGCAGGTGGACGAGCGGTTACGCATTCTCGGTGCCGAGCTGGTCGTCGCCTGCAACGCCCTACGGCTGGCTCAGGAGCGGGCCGCGATGCTGGAAGAGGTCAGTCGCGCGCGGTCCGGTGCAGACGCGCAACTGGACTCGAATTTCGGCGCGCGGGTCGAGAAGATTCTCCTGCTGGCCCAGGAGGAGGCGCGGGAAGTTCGCCGCCAGGCCGACGCAGCGGCTGCAGCGCTGGTCGAGCAAGCCCGTGCCGAGGCTGCCGTCCAGCGGCAGCAGGCCGAGCAGCAGGCCGCCGCCTGGCGAGTTGAGATGAACCGGGGAGCCGCCGAGCAGGACAGCGCCGCGCAGCGGCGTTCTACTGCGCTGGACCGGGCTCGCCAGGAGCTGGACCGGGCTCGTGCAGAGTTGGAACGGGAATCCCAGCGGGTCCGGGCGCAGGCGCAGGCCGAGATCGAACAGATGCGCAAGGCGGTTGCGCAGGAGGCGGACGAGCTGTTCAAGGCAGCCACGCAGGAGGCGGACGAGGTATGCAAGGCCGCCCGGGCCGAGGCCGCGCAACTCTTGGCGCAGGCCCGGGCCGAGGCGAACCGGCTGGTTACCACCGCGACTGAGCAGGCGCTGCAGCGGGAGCGGGCAAGCGCGCATGAACTGCATCAACTGTCCCTGCTGCACAACGAGATCAATGCCGATCTCTACCGGGCGAAGGAGGTGCTGGACAGCCTGTTCGGTGGCACCAGGCCCGTTCTTCAGGCCACCACGGTGACCGGCACCGGGCCCTCGCCCATTGTGACGTCTGCACCTGGGACGAAGCGACCCAGAGGGGATACGCAGGACCGTCGTCAGGCCCGTACGGTGTGACGAAGCGGCTACGTCCGCGGTTACCGTACGAGGATTGTGCATGGAGTGATTTGTTAGCGTCGACTCCTGGTGGTGATCCACATCCCGGAGCCGCGCTGTGCGGCGGCGCCGCGTGTCCCTCACACCAGTGGAGTGCGGGCGCAACAGCGCAACAGCAAGGAGATGTCACGATGGACGTCGATGGTCCACAGACCGCGCAGCAGGTGATCGCCGGGCTACGGGCCACCAGCGCGGGCGCGGACCTGGTCCAGCTGCTCACCCCCGAGGGCGAGAGAGTGGCGCACCCGCAGTTCGACCTCCAGATCTCCCCGGCGGAGATCCAGTCGCTGTATCGCGACATGGTGCTCGTGCGCCGGGCGGATCGGGAAGCCAATGCCCTGCAGCGGCAGGGTCAGCTTGGTCTCTGGGCGCCGCTGCTGGGCCAGGAGGCCGCGCAGATTGGCGCCGGGCGCGCGATGGCCCCGCAGGACATGGGCTTTCCCTCCTACCGCGAGCACGGTATCGCCTGGTGTCGCGGCGTGGACCCCACCGAGGTGTTCGGCATTTTCCGCGGCATCGACCAGGGCTCCTGGGATCCGATCAGCACCGGATTCCAGCTGTACACCATCGTGATCGCCAATCAATGCCTGCACGCCACGGGTTACGCGATGGGCCAGCGGCTGGACGGCAAGATCGGTGACGCCGAGCACGGTGAGGCCACGATCTGCTTCTTCGGCGACGGCGCCACCTCCCAGGGCGACGTGCATGAAAGCTTCGTCTGGGCCGCGGTCTACGACGCACCGGTGGTGTTCTTCTGCCAGAACAACCAATGGGCGATCTCAGCAGGGCTGGATCGCCAGACCCGGGTGCCGCTGTATCGCCGTTCGGAGGGCTACGGTTTTCCCGGGATCCGGGTGGACGGTAACGACGTGCTGGCTACGCTGGCCGTCACCCGCTGGGCGCTGCGGGAATGCCGCACCGGCAACGGTCCAGTGCTGATCGAGGCGTGCACTTACCGGATGGGCGCACACACCACGTCCGATGACCCGAGCCGATACCGGCTCGCCACGGAGCTGGAGGAGTGGAAGCTCAAGGACCCCATCGAACGGGTGCGGGTGCACCTGGTGCGGGAAGGGCTGGCGGAGCCGGAGTTCTTCGACGGCGTGGCCGCTGAGTCCGATGAACTGGCCGCACGGCTGCGCGACTACTGCACGTCGATGCCGGTCCCGGACCCGGAGCGGATCTTCTCGAAGGTCTACGTCGAGCCGCCGCCGTACCTGGAGGCCCAGCGCGAGGAGTTCCTGGCCTACCAGGCGTCGTTCGCCGAGACCGGGGATTCGCACCGATGACGGCTACCGGTGCACCGCAGACGATCACCCTGGCCAAGGGGATCAACCACGGCCTGCGAGTGGCGATGGAGGCCGACCCCAAGGTCATCGTGATCGGTGAGGATGTCGGCAAGCTGGGCGGGGTCTTCCGGATCACCGACGGCCTGCAGAAGGACTTCGGCGAGCGGCGGGTACTGGACACCCCACTGGGCGAGTCCGGGATCATCGGCACCGCCGTCGGGCTCGCGCTGCGGGGCTACCGCCCGGTCTGCGAGATCCAGTTCGACGGGTTCGTCTTCCCTGCCTTCGACCAGCTCGTCTCCCAGCTCGCCAAGCTGCACTACCGCTCGCAGGGCAAGCTGCGGATGCCGGTGGTGGTGCGCATCCCGCATGGCGGCGGTATCGGTGCCGTCGAACATCATTCGGAGTCCCCGGAGTCCTACTTCGCCCACACCCCGGGACTCAAGGTGGTCGCCTGCGCCAACGCGGTCGACGCCTACTGGATGATCCAGCAGGCGATCGCCTGCGACGACCCGGTGATCTTCTTCGAACCCAAGCGGCGGTACTGGGAGAAGGCATCGCTGGATCTTGCGACGGCACCGCCGCCGCTGTTCACCTCGCGGATGCTGCGCAACGGCGCTACAGCGACGGTGGTGGCCTACGGGCCGATGGTGCGCACCGTGTTGGACGCCGCAGCCGTCGCCGAGGCTGACGACGGCCACCAGCTCGAGGTGATCGACCTGCGTACGTTGTCCCCGCTAGACCTCGTCCCGGTGTTCGACTCGGTACGCCGCACCGGACGGTTGATCTGCGTGTCCGAGGCGCCCAGCGAGGCCTCGGTGACTGCCGAAGTGGCCGCCCGGGTCTCTCAGGAATGCTTCTACTCGCTGGAGGCCCCGGTGCTGCGAGTGACCGGATTCGACACCCCATACCCGCCGGCGAAGTGCGAGGACGATTACCTGCCCGACCTGGACCGGGTACTCGACGCCGTCGATCGGGTGCTGGCGTGGTGAGGTAGGCGACATCATGGCCCACATCCAGCAGTTTCTGTTGCCCGACGCCGGGGAAGGGCTCACCGAGGCGGAGATCCTCACTTGGCACGTCGCGCCCGGGGACACCGTGACGGTCAATCAGATCATCGTCGAGATCGAGACCGCCAAGGCGGCCGTCGAGCTGCCCTGCCCCTACGCCGGGGTGGTCAGCGAGCTGTACGCCGAGCCCGGGACGACCGTGCAGGTAGGTAGCCCACTCATCGCGATCGACGTCGAGCCCAGCGGGGCCGGGTTGGCGGGGGCGATCGGCGAGGAGGGGCCGGCCGGGCGGATCTCGACGCTGGTCGGTTACGGTCCGCGCACCGGCGCTGTGACCCGGCGGCGGCGCAAGGACGCTGGGGCTCCGGTTGCGCCTGCGCCCGCGCCTACCGCGGCAGACGCCGCATCTGCGGCACAGAAATCAGCCCCGCTGGCCAAGCCGCCGGTACGCAAGCTGGCCCGGGAGCTCGGCCTCGACCTGCAGGCGGTGCCCGGTTCCGGCACCGGCGGCGTGATCACTCGGGAGGACGTGCAGCACGCCGCGGGAGTTGCCGGCAGCGGTGTCGCCACTGGATCCGCTACTGGGCTGCAGCGCCGGGAGCCGGTCCGCGGGGTGCGCAAGGCCACCGCGGCGGCGGTGGTGTCCTCGGCGTTCACCGCGCCGCACGTCACGGTGTTTCTCACCCTTGACGTCACGCCGATGATGCAGTTGCGGGCCCGGCTCAAGACTCAGCCCCAGTTCCGGGACGTGAAGCTGACCCCGCTGGCGTTCGCCGCCCGGGCGATGTGCCTGGCGCTGCGGCGGACCCCGGAAGCCAACGCCCGCTGGGATGAGGCAGCCGGCGAGATCGTTTACTTCCAGTACGTCCACCTCGGGATCGCCGCGGCGACTCCGCGCGGGCTGGTGGTTCCCAAGATCCGCGACGCCGAGCGGATGTCGCTGCGCGAGCTTGCCGTCGCGGTCGACGAGCTTGCCACCTGCGCGCGGGATGGACGCACTCCACCAGGCGACATGCTCGAGGGCACGATCACCATCACCAACATCGGGATCTTCGGGGTGGATACCGGCACACCCATCCTCAACCCCGGCGAGTCGGCGATCCTAGCGCTGGGCGCCATCCGGGACATGCCGTGGGTGGTGGACGGTGCCGTGGTGGCGCGCAAGGTCTGCCAGCTCGCGCTGTCCGTCGACCACCGGGTGGTTGACGGACAGCAGGCCTCCCAGTTCCTGGCTGACGTAGGCGCCCTCCTCGCCGACCCCGCCCTGGCGCTCACCTACTGAACCCTCCCTTGCCCGCTGAGTGCGCAGAGAGCCAGGAGCGCAACACCGACGGGCCGATGGGGCGGGCAGCGGCGGGAAGGCGAGCGCGCAAGGCGCGGTCGGCGGTGACCACCACGCAGGGGCCTGCGCGGCGGGCCTCGTCGACGATGGTGTCGTCGCCGGATCCGGGAGCTCGGACCACGTCGATGCCGGCCACGTCGGGCGCCCCCGCAGCCGCCCCCTCCAGCACTACCACCGGGCGCGACACCCACCCGAAGCCGCCTTGCGGCAGCCCGAGGACTCCCGGTCCCGCTGCGGCGATATCCCGTAGCAGGCGCTCGGCGGCGGCGGCGCGGTCGCGCCACCAGCCATCAGGGCGGGAGCCGACGACGTTGGCCGCGTCCACCACCAGTCCGGGCGTGGTTGCCTGCAACGCGGGCCAGCTGGCAGCGAAGGCCGGATGCAGGTTCAGCGCGGTGACCGCGGACTTGGGAACCCAGGCCAGCTCAGCGCTCTCGTGGTTGGACTGCACCGGCAGCGGCTCGGTGGTGTCGGCGACCACCGTGGTGTACGACCAGGTATCGCCGCCAGGGTGTTGCACCAGCTCCCCGCGGACTCGTACTTGGTCGGCGTCCACCGCGGCTTCCTCGGTTGCTTCTCGCAGTGCGGTCTGGATCGGCGTCTCGTCGCGGTACCGAGCTCCTCCTGGCATGCCCCAGAGATTCCCATGGTGGGTCCACGCGGCTCGGTGCTGCATCAGCACCAGCGGCCTGCCCTCGGGGTCAGGGGCCCACAACAACAGCCCGGCAGCGCCGAAGAGTCCCCACCGATGCTGCCCGTCGCGGCAGTGCACCCACCCGTCACCGTCGTACCCCACCTGTCCACGTTGGCACAGCCTGTGCCAACCTGCAGCGGCTTTCCCATCTCAGGCAGAATCAGTTGCTTCCTGTCAGAGTCCTGTCACTGCATGTTCAGAAGCGTGGCTACCTGATCGGGGGTCTCCGTAACAGACCGCAGTACATCGGCGACAAGACAACTGAGAGTGATCGCTCGATTTCGCGTCATCAGTGAGCTCGGGGGTGGCCACGTGAGAGGCGTTGGATGGCGGCTCGGGCTGAGCGTCATGGTGGGAGGGGGGACAGCCGTGGTATTACAGCGCCAAAGCAGGAGGTGGACGGCACTGGATGTCAGTCCCAGCGGGGACGTTGTGGCCACGGTGCGCGAGGACCCTGGCCCCGAGGCACTGCAGGCATGGGACCTGCTGGTGGACCGGACGCCTGGCACGGACGTCACCCAGCTCTCGATCTGGGCGGGCTTGCGCGCCCGGGTCGGCTTCAGCCCGCTGTACCTGCTGGCCTACCGCGGCACCGAGCTCGTCGGTGGGGCACAGATCCTGACCCGGCGAATGCCCGTGCTGGGAGCGGTTTTTTCCTTGGGTTACCTCCCTTACGGCCCGCTCGTGGCGCCCGGCGTCGCGGCTGCCGATGACGTCCGTCGCGTATTGGTCGACGCATTGGCCGTGCTGGGCCGGCGACGGTTGCAGATCTTGTTCGTCCAACCGGCTGAAGGTGACCATGACACCAGTAGTCAACTGTTGCAGCACGGGTTCCGACCCTCGTCTGCTGGTGTCGCACCCGGGGGTTCGATCCGGATCGACCTGACGGCCGACCTGGCTGACATCCGGAGCAGGTTCGGTAAACGGCTCAAGTCGTGGACCAACCGGTGGGAGTCGCGCGGGGTCACGGTCCGGGCCGGGGACGAGCGGGACATTCCCTTGCTCGCCGAGCTGATGGCCACGTCAGCGCAGCACCAGGGTTACACGCCGTTGCCGCTCGATTACATGACGGCGCTGTACCGGGAGCTCGCCGCAACCGGCCATGCCGTGCTGTTTGTCGGCGAGGTGAACGGAGTGCCGGTCGCTGCCGATCTGATGACTGGATGCGGGGACATGGTCCGCGGCCGGCTGTCCGGGTTCGATCGCTCCGGTGAGGCGATGCGACTGTCCGTGCCGGCCGCCATCCGATGGGAAATGATCAAGTGGGCCAAGGCGCAGGGATACCGCTGGTTCGACTTCGGTGGGTTGCGTCCGGAGACCCTGGACGCGCTGTTGGACGACCAGGACCACAGCACTGACACGTTGCCGGCTGCTGACCAGCCCAAGGTCACTTTCGGGGGCACGGCATTCCGCTACCCCACTCCGGTCGAGATGATCAGGCCAGCGGCGCTGCGGACCGCCTACGACCTGGCGTGGCGTTCCGCTGCCGGGCGCCGGTTGTTCAGCGAGGTGCAAAGCCTGCTGCGCCGCGGCGCACGGATGCGGGGCACCCGGATGTCCTCGCGCTAGCACTCAGCTTGATCGATAGGGGCTTGTCGCTCGCCGTCAATCAGGAGGCGGAGAAGGTATGAAGATCGTATGCGTCGGCGGGGGACCTGCGGGTTTGTATTTCGCCATTTCTGCCAAGATGCGGAACCCGGATCACGAGATCGCCGTTATCGAACGCAACCCGGCCGGAGTGACCTACGGCTGGGGTGTCACATTTTCCAACGCCCTACTCGACAGTCTTTACCACAACGACCCGGAGAGCGCGCGACAGATATTCGGCAGTCCCGCCTCCTGGGGAAATCAGGAAGTGCACGTCCGGGGCACGCAGCGGGCGCACCTCGGAGGGTACGGCTTCGCCATCGGTCGCAAGCATCTCCTTGACATTCTGGTCCAGCGAGCGTTGGCCCTTGGCGTCGATATCCAGTTCCAGCGCGAGGTCAAGGACCTGTCCGAGTTCGCTGACGCGGACTTGATCATCGCCTGCGACGGTGCGAGCAGTCGTGTGCGCAGGCTGCACGGTGAACACTTCGAGACCAGCGTCGATGTGGGCCGCAACAAGTATATGTGGCTTGGCACTCATCGGCTTTTCGACTCCTTCATGTTTGCATTCGAAGAGACCGCTGCCGGTTGGATCTGGTTCTACTCATACCCTTTCAACGCCGACACCACCACCTTCATCGTCGAATGCTCCCCGGAGACCTGGAAGGGGCTCGGCTTCGACGTGCTCGGGCCCGACGAGAGCATCACGTTGTTGGAGGAAATCTTCGCACACCACCTCGACGGCCATTCGCTCATGAAACCCCCGCTGGTGAACACACAGCGCGATCTCGGCAAGACTCCGTGGCTGAACTTCACGCGGATCACCAACACAACCTGGTATCACGACAACATCGTCCTCATGGGCGACTCGGCGCACACCACACACTTCTCAATCGGGTCGGGCACCACTCTTGCGATGCAAGATGCGATCCAGCTGGCCGACAGTCTGCACTCCCACGATGACCTCACATTGGCGCTCGAGGATTATGCGAAGAAGCGCCAGACAGCGATAGCGGATGCGCAGAGCGCGGCGGTGGGAAGCACCGAGTGGTTCGAGAATGTTCCCAGCCATATCGACCAGCCGGTGATCCAGTTCGCCTATTCGCTGTGGAAGCGCCGGGGTCATTATCCCCTGTGGCGTTATCAGCTTCACCTTGCCACGCAGATTACACCATTGCGTAGATTGCGGCGAGCTGCCAGTGCAATGAGAAATGCTCTTCGAGCCCGTCAACGGATGAAGCTGGCTCGTACCCGCACGCCAAAGCATCGAAATACCATGGCCTCGGACGGGTCGGCTCGGGAAGACGCGCCAGGATTGATGGGATGAAAGGGGCGGGGCCTCCGCTCCGGTGATGTCTCGAGGCACTCTCGGGGTGCTTCCTTCGACGACGAAGGAGGCCCTTGTGAGCCCAGCGGGGGCTGCGGGACCTGGTGCGCCATCGGGCCAAGCTGGTCGCGCTGCGGTCCGGGCTCAACGCCCAGATGCAGGGCGTGCTGGCTAAACAGGCTCTGTTGCCGGAGCGCTCGGATGTATTCCTCGTGGCGGGGATGGCGTGGCCGCGTAGTGCGCCGCTGGATCTGGTCTACCGCCAGCGGGTCAACTGGTGCTGGAGCTCATCGACGCCTACGACCGCGAGGTGGAAGTCCTCGCCTGGAGCATCGCCCACCGGGGACACAACATCACCGTGGTCGCCGCGTGATCGCCGGGGGTTATGACTCCCACGCACGGTGGCGTGTCGCCCTTGTGATTGATCCCGTCCTGCTGGAGCCGCACCGCTTCATGCCGCCACCCGCGCGGCGAGGGGATGACCAGCAGCCCAACCTACGGTCCGCCTCGCCCTCTTCGGCATCCACGAAGGCGGAACCGACAACTTCACATCACGTACTGCCTCGTCCGCTCCCGGCCCGGATCAGTATTGCGCCATCCTCGCCGCCTCCAGGCCGTTCGTGCTCGCTGCGCTACGGGCGCTGCGCCTGGACCCCGGCTGCGGGTGCTGCACACCCTAAACAGACGACCTGAAAACGGCCACAACAACACCGGTTCCGCCGCTTCAGGCATGACCCTTCGTGCGCTACAGTCACCCAGACGGGTGACATCGTTCAGTGATAGGAAGGGGGCAGGGCGGGTGAAGAAAGAAACGAACATCGTGTGTGTGGGCGGTGGGCCCGCAGGCCTGT
>DASVWA010000028.1:0-4184 GCA_036389855.1 Pseudonocardiaceae bacterium | reverse complement strand
GACAACGCCACGGAGCACAAAGACTCCGCCGTCCGAGTATACGCTGCAACTTGATCTTGGTCTTGCACATAGATCGCACCGTCTGAGTACTCGATATATCCGACAGATTGCGCCTGCTCGAAGTGCAGCACGGTGAAGGCGCCTTCGAGCCCGTCGTGATGACCGACAGCGGTGGGCAGGACCAGGATCTCCACATTGTCCCGCTCTGACAGCGCGACGAGGTGTTCGAGCTGGCGGCGCATGGTTGTATCGCCGCCGATCGGGCGATCCAGGACCGACTCCTCGATGATCGAAGTGAACCGCAGCGGGCTGGTGTCGCCGAAGAGCCGGCGCTGTCGCTCCATCCGAAGGCTGACCAGCCTCTCCACCTGGTCTGGACGGACCCGCGCGCTCCCGGCGGTCGCCCCGATCGAATACTCCTGGGTTTGGACCAGCGCGTGCAGGACCAGTGGCGAGTAGGCGATCTCGTATGAGGAGAGACCCTCCAAGCCGACATAGGTCCTCAACCAGTCCGGGATCACGTCGTTCCACGGTGCCAGCCAGGTCCGCTGGTCGGCCCGTCCGGACAGTGATGACAGCCGTTCGACGTCCCACGACGGCGCACCGTAGAAGGCGAGCAGCCCAGCGATTTGCTCCGGTTGCGGGAAGTAGAGACCCTTCTCGAAGTGGCCGACGAGGCCCGGGGAACACCCCAGCGCCTTCGCCGCGGCTGCCAGCGTCTGCCCGGCCCGCTTGCGGTAATTATGTAATTCGACGCCGATCAGCCAGCGCAACGCCGACGGGTCGCCCCGATCCGCCATCGGCTACTCCCTCCTGAGGATCTGACCAGCCTGGTCGGCACGCCAGTAGCGCAAGGTCACGACTCGCTACTCCGTGAGTTGACACTAGCTAGGGCTCTAGTTAGAGTTCTAGCCATGCGGCTCGTTGCGAGTCGCATCTCGGTCGGGTGGCCGAACCTAGTCCCGCTCCCGACACAGCGGTGACGGGGTGCCTCCTGCCCGGCCGGTAAGTGGTGGGACCGGGCCGACACCCCCGACGTCGGTCCGGTCCCTCCATGGCAAGGGAGATCCACGACAGCAAGGGGAGGGGCGCCGCCGCGGATGCCCCCACTGCGAAAGTCCGAGCCACGGTCGCAAAAGTTACAGCCACGGCAATCACAGTCACGGCCCCGGCACGCACCGGCACCGCCGCTGGGTCTCACCGAGGTCACCTGGCAGCGCATTGGCGCTGACCCGCGCGCGGCGCGCCTGGTCCGACCGGTGTGGTCGCGGCTCGCCGAGTTGGAACTGGCCGGGCATGACCCGGGGGCGCTGGCCGCGCTACGCTACACGCTGATCCTGCACCAACCTAGCCGTCGCGGAACCTGTCGAGCCTGCCGAAGGCGGGGGTGGCCAATCCGATGGTCGCGACGCCGGTGGCCGTGTGCCACCTGGATCCAGATCCGCGCCGAGCTGCTCGGTGATGGTAAAGCTAAGCCATGAGTACCACTCTGCTGCTTGATAGCCGCCTCCCCTCGGTCGCCGGAGCCACTGCGCTGGCCATCGTTGCCGGAACGGTGGCCTGGGCCGGAGACGACAGCACTGCCCGGGCCTGCTTCAGCGATGCCGACGAGGTGTTGGAACTACACGGCGCGCTGGTTACCCCGGCCTTCGTGGACGCCCATGTGCACGCCACCTCGGCCGGTCTACTCGCTGACGGGCTGGATCTTACCGGCTGCGCCACCCTCATCCAGTGCCTCGATCTCGTCGCACAGCGTGCTCGCCCGGGCACCGTGTTGTGGGGACAAGGCTGGGATGAGGCGTCATGGCCCGAGCGTCGCCCACCCACCCGCACCGAACTGGATCGGGCGTCCAGCGGCGGCTTGGTGTACCTGTCCCGAGTCGACGGGCACTCTGCAGCGGTGTCCTCGGGACTCCTGGACCGATCCACCGGGGCGATCGGCGCGCCCGGTTGGACGGCCGAGGAACCGTTGACCCGGGAGGCGCACCACCATGCCCGCCGGGCCGCCCGAGAGTCGATCACACCCGGTCAACGGCGCGAGGCCCAGCAGGCATTTCTGGCCGCAGCGGCCGCCCGCGGCGTCGCCGTGGTGCACGAGTGCGCGGGTCCGGACATCTCCGGGATCGACGACCTCGCCGACCTGTTGGCTGCCGACCACGGCGTCGAGGTGGTCGGGTACTGGGGCCAGGCCGTCACCACTGCGGAGCAGGCCCGCGAACTGCTCGCGGCCACCGGGGCGCACGGGCTGGCCGGTGACCTGTTCTGTGATGGGGCGATCGGCTCGCGGACTGCCGCGCTGCGCGCTCCCTACACCGACGCACCCGATACCTGTGGTGCGTGCTACCTCGACGCCGACCAGATTGCCGCGCACGTGGTGGCCTGTACCCAAGCCGGTATCCAGGCCGGATTCCACGTGATCGGAGATGCGGCGACCGACGCGGTGGTCGCCGGCTTCGCGGCTGCAGAGACCACCGTTGGTGCGACCGCGTTGCGGCAGTGCATTCACCGGCTCGAGCACCTGGAGATGGTGGATCCGGAGCAGGCCTGGCAGCTGGCGCGCTGGGGAGTGGTGGCCAGCGTGCAACCCGGCTTCGACGCCGCCTGGGGTGGCCCGGACGGAATGTACGCACAACGGTTGGGCGCCACCCGAGCTGCCGCGATGAACCCTTACGCGTCGCTGGCGACAGCCAATGTGGTGCTCGCGTTGGGTTCGGACGCACCGGTGACTCCCGTCGACCCATGGGGCACGGTGCGGGCTGCGGTGCAACACCGCAGCCCCGGTTCGGGGATCAGCCCGATTGAGGCACTCGCGGCGCACACCTACGGTGGCTACCGGGCGGCGGCCACCGCGGAACCATTGGCCGGCACATTGATCCCCGGCGCGCCGGCTTCCTACGCGATCTGGGACGGCGCAGAGGATCTGTGGTCTGATTCCGCATCGTCAGCGCCTCCTTCCTGCCTACGCACCGTGCACCGCGGTCGGGTTGTCTTCGAGCGCGACGGGGACAGCAGCCAGACCGCCAGAACGTAGGCTGATCGGCGTGGCCGCACCGACGGTGGACGACCGTCCCGCCCCGCAGCCACGCCACGCCAGCAGGCATGGCCAGGCGCTGTTGCGTACCGGCACCGCCGCTGGGGCGGGGCTGCTGCTCTACGCCGGCGCCCCCCCGCGTGAGCTGTGGTGGCTTGCACCGGTGGCCTTGGCGGTGCTGTGGGTTGTGCTGCGCGGGCAGGCCAGTGGTCGTCTGGGGCCGGGTCGGGGTTTCGGTTACGGGCTCGCCTTCGGGCTCGGTTTCTTCGTGCCGCTGCTGTCGTGGGTCGGGCAGCTCGTGGGCCCGCTGCCGTGGTTGGCGCTGGCCACGGTCGAAGCCCTGGCGCTGGCGCTGGCCGGCGCCGGCATCGCAACAGTGTCCCGGTTGCCGGCAGCACCGCTGTGGGCCACCGGAGTGTGGGTGGCAGCCGAGGCCCTGATCGCCCGGATACCTTTCGACGGCTTCCCCTGGGGGCGGGTGGCGTTTGGGCAGCCGACCGGGGTGTTCCTTCCGGTGGCAGCGATCGGCGGGGCTCCACTGCTCACCGCTGCCGTGGTGCTGACCGGGTTCGGCGCTGGGGAGCTGGCCTGCCGGATCATCCGGCAGCGTCGGTTCACCACGCTGGCGATACCCGCGCTGCTCGCGGTGGCACCAGTGATCGTCAGCCTGGCAGCTGCTCCGCGGGCACAGATCACCGCACCCAACGGCGAAGCCGTGGTCGCCGTGATCCAGGGCAACGTGCCCCGGGCCGGGCTGGACTTCAACGCCCAGCGCCGCGCCGTGCTGGACAACCACGCCGCGCGCACCGAGCAACTCGCCACCGATGTCACGGCTGGCCGTTACCCGCGGCCGGCCTTGGTGATCTGGCCGGAGAACTCCTCCGACATCGACCCGCTGCGCAACCCGGACGCCCGAGCGGTGATCGACCGGGCGGCCCGCGCTATTGGTGTTCCGATCCTGGTCGGCGCCGTTCTCCGCACCGACGATGGGCACGCCACGAACACCGCCATCGTCTGGGATGCCAGCACGGGGCCAGGTACCGGGCCGGCGCAACGGCACGACAAGCGCCGGTTGCAGCCCTTTGGGGAGTACATCCCCTACCGGGACTTCTTCCGGCTGTTCAGCTCCTATGCCGACCTCGCGGGCAACTTC
>DASVWA010000027.1:0-4849 GCA_036389855.1 Pseudonocardiaceae bacterium | reverse complement strand
TTTTGTAGTGTAGGGTTCGGGGCACCCCAACGGCTTTCTCAGCTGAAGTCGGCTCACAGTTTACGCACGATCTGTGAATGGCGCGCGTCATGCTTGAAGGGCAACGGCTCCTGTCGTTTTGTTTCGTTGTCGGCCAGACAGCGAAATGAAAACGGAGGAGCCGTTGCGGTATGAGGTTATGACAGGCCTGAGCAATGAGCAACTTACTGAGTTGGTGGCCCGGGTACACGCCGCTCATGACGGTGGGTTCGCCTCCCGCGGCCGTCCTTATGCGCTGGGTCTGTTCGGCTCGGTGGCGCTGGTGGTGTGTCTGTTGCGCAAGAACCTCACCCAGGCCTTCGCCGGTGCAATCTTCGGCGTCAGTCAGGCCACCGTGAGCCGGCGGTGGGACCTGCTGCGTCCGCTGATCGGGCAGGTCCTCGCCGAGTGCGTGCCCGACCCGGGCGAGGTCGTGGGTGCAGGCACCGTGCTGGTGGACGGCACGGTTTGCCCCACCTGGGACTGGCGCCACATCCCCGATCTGTACTCGGCCAAGGCCGGATATCCCGGAATGAACCTCCAGATCGCCGCCACGCTGAGCGGTCGTCTGGCCGCTGTCGGCCCGGTCCCGGTCCACGGCGCACGGCACGACGCCCACGCCTTTGCCGCCTCGGGTCTGACCACCCTGCTTGCCGACATCCCCACCGCGGCCGACTTGGGCTATGTCGGCGTTGAGGGCATCGAGATTATCCCGGTCAAACGACTCCCCGGCGAGAGCCTCACCACCACACAAGCCGAATTCAACACCGCTTTGAGCAAAATCCGCGCCGCCGTGGAACACGCCATCGCACACCTCAAGACCTGGCGAATGCTCAGCGAGGAAGGTGGCCGATACCGAGCACCCATACAAAAATATCAAAGCATGCTCAAAGCCGTCACCGGACTCTACTTCTTCGCAGCTTATGAATAAGATTCCCGAAATCGGCTGCTCAACCCTTTTGTGGTTGCGAGGTGAGGGTGACGACAACTTGCTCGTTGAGATCTCGGCTGCGGCCGATCTGGGCTATGTCGGTGTCGAGGGTATCGAGATCGTCCCGGTTAAACGGCCTCCCGGAGGTGAGCTCACCACCAACCAAGCCGAGTTCAACACCGCTTTAAGCAAAATCCGGGCCGCTGTCGAGCACGCCATCGCGCACCTCAAGACATGGCGCATGCTCAGCGAGGAAGGCGGCCGATACCGAGCACCCATAGAAAAATACCAAAGCATGCTCAAAGCCATCATCGGACTCTTCTTCTTCGCGGCTTGTGAATAAGTCCCCAGGGACTTTACTGCTGTCCCGTGGCTTTACATGGCATCTTGCCTCCTCCATGGGGCCCAGCTGACCAGAGTCGATGCGCTGCGTCCGGCGACGACGTCGAGCAGCCGGGCAGGGCCCGGGCCGCGAGTCAGATCCACAATCCCGGTCACGAATGACGTCGCCTGGCACGCGGTAGCGGCGGTGACGCGGTCTCGTCCACCCCCAGGGCCTCGGCACCGGCCAACCGCTGTGGATCCTCGATCAGCGGCGTGCCACGCTCGCGAACCGCGCCCATCGCAGTACGCCACCCGACTCCAAACTCCCGGGCGATCGCCGCCACCGATGCGCCGTCCTGGCCGACCCGCCGGCAGATCTCTACCCGGGCCCGCTCGGTCAGCGAGGCCCGCGGCGCGATCGCCGGACTGCTCTGGAGTCCACGTCCGCATTGAACACAACGCCTGGAGCAGCGCCACACCCGCTTGACTCATACCAAGATGACGCGACCACCCGAGAGCAGATCCCGCACCCACGTCGGACGCCGATCATGCAACTCCACACCGCGCCGAACTCCGGGCACAGCACAAGATCAGCCGTCGTCGCGATCGCCTGCTCCAGCTCACCGTCGTACTCCAACACCGCCAGCACGACGAAACCGGGCAACCCGAGCATCACCGCGGCAGCACTACCCTGACCATCCGCCTGGGGCCTCCATCTCGTGTCCATGAACACCACGGATCATGAGGCCCCAGGCCGCTCACTCAGGCCAAGGCTGAAGACCGTGTCCTCACCGGCTCACCACGCTCAAAGACGGAGAGCCCGGATAGTAGAAGTAGGCGAGCAGCTCGGTGCGTCAGAGGTACAGGGGTCGTCCCAGCTTGACGATCTCGGTGATCGGGCCTATTGGGCCCCTGTCGGGCTCCGGCCACATCAGTGTTCTGGTTAACCACCCATGAAGATGAGCTCCAGCTGAATATTGTCCGGATCACGAAACACCAGCGCCGAGTACTTTATCGCATTATCAATATCGGTGACGCCCGAGTGCGGGACCGCCGAGTTGCCGAGCCATTCTGCCCAGGACTCCAAATCTGATCTACTCGGCACAGAAATGCTCATGTGGTCAAGGCCAGTCCTGGCTTCATCGAATGGCTGGCCATCATTCCTTGTATTGTGCTGAACCCCTATGACGATTCCGCAGCTGAAGTCAGTGAGGAGCACAGCGTATCCGGTCTCTTCGTTGCCGTAATGCGGAAACTTGGCCGGGATGCGTTCCAGCCCTAGTACCCGCTGATACCAGTCAGCACTAGCCTCTACATCAGTTACGGTAACACCAAAGTGGTGAAATCCGGCCATCGGCGGTCGTTGTGTCGCCGTCTGATTCATCTTGATCTCCTTCGGTAGCTCACTGTAAAAGCGTTATCTTTTCCGGACCGCGTGGTCGGTAGGCGAGGCTACCCCTGTTCAACGAATACTACCGGGGCGCCGTATAGCTGCACATCCGGGCGCGACCGGCCAGACCGTCGTGGGTACGCACAAAATCGCGCCGCTTCTGCGATGTTGGAGGCCAGCGGTCCAGTACCGTGGTCACGAACTGCTCGGAGTGCCTCGGGCGTCTGCACCGTGCGCAGAGAGACCCTGCGCTAAGCATGAACGGTCCTGGCGCTGAGCTTGTTGAGCAGGCCCAGCTCAGCTGTGAGCCTGCCGACAAGAGGCAACGCCATATCAACGCCTGTTCGTCATAATTCCCCTTCTGCTGTCCGCGCTGGTGTTGCCCTTTCCGAGGAAACAATGCCCGGTTTGCAACTTCCGCGGCAGAGTGGTGACCACTCTGTTTGGCGTTTCGGGTGGCGACCGTAGCTAGCCTTGATCATTCGCGGGGATGACGGGTGCGGCTCTCGGCCCTCGGTATTGATCTTCGTGGTGTTTGTTGATGTTGTAGTCAAGGTGCGGTTCAGGCTGCTGGGCCCGACTGTCGCGTCGGGTGAGCGCCGGGTTCCACAGGCCCGGGGGGGTGCTTCGGTCGGGGGCGGGTTTCGCGCTGATCAGCGTCTAGGCGGTGGGGGCAGGGCGAACGCCGCGCCGAAGCAGGTGGCGAGTTGGCTTGCCCAGGGCCAGGGTTGGGGTATGCGGATCTTGCGTTTGCGTTGGCCCGCACGATGCGGGCGGCGGTGTGCAGCAGCCGATAGCGCAGGGTCTTGGGTTCGGCCTTGGCCATCGGCCCGTCGAGGCACAGCAGCCGTAACCAGCACAGCAGATCGCAGGCGATGGTTGCGGCCAGGCACCAGGCCCGGTTGATGTCGATTGAGGTCGACGGTAGGTGTCCCAGGCCGGTTTGTTTGCCGCAACGAATGTTGTCCTCGACGCGAGCGTGTGGTCGGTGGCGGGCCTCGAGGGACTGTGCTGACATGCCAGCGGTATTGGTGGCGAGGAGTTGGTAGCGCCATCCGTCGGCGTCTTCGAACAGGGAAAGTTGCGCGCCGGGGTGGGGTTTCTCGCGGCGGGCGACGATTCGCAGGTCTTTAGGCCAGTTCGCTAACTGGTCACCGTGGGGGTGTTCGCGCAGCAGGGCGGTGAGCTCGACGACCCCGGCCTCGGTCAGGTCCCGGGGCTTGCCCTCGATGTCGAGCACGTGGTCCCAGGTGTGCTGGGGTACGCGGCCGATAGCGGCGCGTTCTCGGGCGCCGAGATTCCAGCCCAGGGAGTAGTGCACGCTGCGCCACGGTGAGGCGTTGAGTTTCGTGATGTGCTCGACGAGGCCGTGGGATGCGCCGGCGCCGTCTAGGGTGATCAGCAGATCGCGGCGATACCGGGCGGGGATCTGCGTGATGGCCTGCTCCAGCACGTCGATGTGATCGCTGACGGTGTTGGAGCCGGCGCTGCCCTTGCGCAGCACCAACGCCAACGATTCACCGGTGTTGTCACACCAGGCCATCAACGGATGGTGGCCCCAGGAGCCCTTGTAGGTTCCCGCTGCCAGTTCCTTGTCGGAGTGGGCGATCACCAGCGAGGCGTCCATCCGAATCACGATGGTCTTGCCCAGATCACCGTCGGCGACCCGCGACGGTGGGATCTGCCCGTGCCGCTTGGCGATCAGCGACCACACGTGCTCGCGGGTCTTGGCTCGCTGACGGGCGATCTTGCGGCGCTGGGGCTCGCCGATTTCGTGCAGAGTCCTCCACAGCGTCGGGTCCGAGGCCACCGGCCCATACAGTTCGCGCTGATCCCGCAGCGTGGCCAGATCCGACAGCACCCGTCCGCCATCGGCGATCAACACCGCCGTGTCCGCCAACACCCGGCCCCGGTCGTGGACTGGCACGAACCCGCGCCGGACCAACGCCCGCGACAACCCCGAGGTCAAACCGACGCGGTCAGCGAGCAGCCGCAGCGCCGCCGCTCCAGCGTGATTGATCACGTCGCGGCCACCGATTTCAACCGCAAGATCCTTCGACCATGAGGTAACATCCCACACCTGAAAAGTGCTCCTCGGCGATACTGGGTGAAAGGCTTCGACAACCTCATTCTCCCAGGCCAGGAGCACTTTTCTCTGCCAACACGCACCCAAATCAAGGATCGCG
>DASVWA010000026.1:0-4324 GCA_036389855.1 Pseudonocardiaceae bacterium | reverse complement strand
CTGGCCCCGGCCGGTGCGCTGGCCGAAGCGACCGGATTGCCGGTCGAGGTGCTGTGGCAGACCGGGGATACTCCCGTGGGAGACCTGCCGATCCAGGCCACCCCGGTGCTGCCCGCGGCCGAGCTGGCCGCCGCGCTGGGCAAGGCCGACATCGTGATTAGCCATGCCGGTACCGGCTCGGCGCTGGCGGCTCTGGACGCCGGGCGGTACCCGATCCTGGCCGTCCGGGACAGTGCGCGTGGGGAGCAGGTCGACGACCACCAACACCAGCTGGCCACCGAACTCGCCCGCCGGGGGCTTGCCCTGCACCGGGACCCGGACTCCATCACCGTCAACGACATGCTGGAGACGCTGAAAACCGCCATCCAACGTAGTGCGTCGCCGCCACCTTTCCCATTGCGCCCCTAGGCCGCCACCGGCCTGCACTCCACGCGCGAGGCGTCAGGTTGGGTGGGGCGTCAGATGCCACGGTCCAGGCGTCCAGACAGGGCACTTCACCGTTCCGATGTTGCCCTCGCTGTGCCGCTCAACGGCCCGGGGCCGCGGCCAGGTTGGCCGCCGCGATGTCGCTGACGAACATGTAGTCGCGGGTCTGCCCCCGTCACCGTAGACGATCGGTCGGCGCCCAGCGAGCACCCGACCGCAGAAGATCGCCTGGTCCAGCCGGGCGGTGCGACCAGCGCGCACTCGAGTGGGGACAGCATGCCCCAGCAGATCATCCACGACCCGCACCTCGGCGCCAGCGTCAACGAGCGCATCGAGGATGTGGGAACCAATGAAGTCGCACCCGCGGTCACCACTGCTCGCATGGCAGCGTCAGGTGCTGGCCGGTGCGACCCGCAGTACCTTGTCGTCGTCGCCGTTGCTGGTCGTGACATACAGCGCGCCGTCGGGTCCCGGTCGCACCGCGCGAAGCCTGCCGTAGCTGTCGTCCAATTGCGGAAGCTGCCCGGCCCCGGCCACCGTCCCATCGGAGTCCACTCGCATCAGCAACAGCTTGGAACCCCGCAGCGCGGCGACGGCCAGCAGACCCTGCATGTTGCCCCACTGCTCACCGGTCAGGAACGCCGCACCGCAGATCGCTTGGATGTCGCGGCCTGAGCTCCACACCGCGGGGACCGCGTCCGGGAAGCGCTGTAGGTCTGTCATCGGGACGCTCTCGTCGTAGCTGTCTTCAGTGCCTCCATTAGAGGGATCCCAGCCGTAGTTGCCCCCCGCACGCAGAACGTTGATCTCGTCGTCGACGTACGGGCCATGCTCGGCACTGAAGAGCCGATCGGTACCCGGCTGCACCGTCACACCCTGGACGTTGCGGTGACCATAGGTGAACACGAGCCGCTCCGCGGCGTTCGGAGAACCGGCAAACGGGTTGCCTGGCGCGGGACCGCCGGTGTCGAGGTCGATTCGAAGCACCTTGCCGCCGAGCTGAGTGCGGTCCTGTGGCACGGCCGCTCGTGCGGAGTCTCCGGTGCCGAGGTAGAGGTAGCCGTCCGGGCCGATGGTGGGCCGACATCCGGAGTGCCTACCGGAGGGATTCAGCGGCAGGCCTGCGACCAGTGGGTTGGCTACTCGGCTGGCCCGTGCGCCGTCGGGTGACAGCTCCCAGGTGACCAGCCGGACGTCCACCGGCCGCTCGTCCTGCTGGTGGGTCTGGCAGGTGGTGAACCGGCGAGTCTGGGCGAAGTCGGGATGCACCGCCAACCCCATCAAGCCGCCCTCCCCGGTGACGTAGACGTCACCGAGCTCGGCAGCGACATCGGTGACCTGGGCGCCCGGCCTGGTCGAGGACAGCAGCCGGATACGTGCCGAGCGCTCGGTGATCAGTGCAGATCCGCCGGGAAGGAATCCGATATCCCAGACGTGCTCGAGACCCGCAGCCACCACATCGACCCGGATTTCGGGGGCCGACGGAGTGCCCGGTGGCACCGCGGAACCGCCGGTAACCGGGCTCTGGGTAGGAATCCCTGGACTGATCGGGGTGCTCTGGCCCGAGCAGCCGACCACGACACCGAGCAGCACCAGCAACATAGGCAGGCGAGGCATGGCGTGATCCTCCCCGATGCGAAGGTAGGTCGGTGGTGAAGCTAGCTGACCGGTCAGGCCTCATCGTCGATGGGCCGAAGACCCGCGGCGCGAGCGACGCTCACCGCCTCGAGGCGGCTGCGCACTTCCAGCTTGGTGAGGATGCTTCGCACGTGGGCCCGGACGGTGCTGGTGGACACCACCGACTCGACGGCGATCTGGCTCACCGGCTGGCCGTCCACCATGCGCAGCAGCACCTCACGCTCCCGGTAGCTGAGCACGTCGAGCCGTGCGTTCCGGCTGGTTGCCGAGTAGTTCCACGATCGGCACCGCGGTGGCTTCGCATGCCCGTGCTTGACGTCCACCCCCGCTGTCGACCCTGCCGTGCTAACGGTCGCATCAGGTGGGCACCGGGTCCTCCACCATCGGCGGTAGGCCGCCTACATCCTGTGGTGGATCGGCGCGGTCGATGCTGTCAACTTGGCTGACTTGGCTGTAGCGAATCGCCCGGTGGTTCCCGCCAGGTACGCGCGACGGCTACGTCGATTGCGGGAGCCGGGTACTACGCAGCGCACCTCGCGCCACAGTGACGGCCTCCAGCCGGCTGTGCACGCCGAGCTTGGCGAAGATCTTGTTTGTGTGGGTCCGTACCGTGTTCGCCGACAATCCGAGCTCTTCGGCGATCTCCGCCTGGCGGCGGCCTCCACCAGGCACATCAGCACGGCGCGCTCGCGGCAGGTCAGGGAGTCCAACGGTCCTTCGCGTTGCTGCGCCCGACCGACGTCGGCTCGAAGCTCCCGCAGCACGCGGCCGAGCTGCTCTGGAGGAAAGCACGCGTACCCGCGGCTAGCGCATCGCAGGGCGTAGGTGAGGGTGTCTATCGAGGACTCCTTCGATACCCATCCCACCGCGCCCGCCCGCGCTGCTTCGACCGCCTGCTGGGGGTCCCGGCTGGCGGTGAGGACCACGAAGTGCGCGGGCGGCCACGCCGTGCGCAACAGCGTCAGCAGCGGGGCCGCGTCGGGGGCCAGGGTGACCTCGATGGCGATGACGTCGGGGCGTGCCACGGTGACCAGCGCCTCGGGATGAGGATCGCGCGCCGCACAGTGCCCGACGACGACGATATCCGGTGTGTCGGACAGCCTGGCCGCGAGCGCCTCGATCAACATCTGATCGTCGATCAGCAACACCCGGACAGGATTGACACCGCGAACCGTGCTCGGCCGCATGCCGCCGCTCACGACTATCCCGTCTTGATGCGGCCATCCGGGCCGTGCTGATTATGATCAACGAGGTCGTAGCGCACGGCGAAGGTAGCAGCCTCCAGCCGCGAGTGCACTCCGAGTTTGGTCAGCAGCGCCTGCACGTGACTTCGCACGGTGGTGGTCGAGACGCCTAGCCGTAGGGTCATCGCACGGGTATCGAGGCCCTCGACGAGCAGTGCCAGGCATTCCCTCTCACGAACCGTCAGGTGCGCAGCGAGCCGGCGCGCTTCGGAGATGTCGGATCGCGCAGTGGTCGCCCGGGGTGCGTCCAGCACCACCGCACCGTTGACGACCCGTTGCAGCGCTTGAACAAGCTTGCGGACGCCCCACGTTTTGTCCACATAGCCGGCGGCTCCCAACCGCACGGCGCGGCGCATCGCATCGGTATCACCCTCTGCGGTGAGCACGAGTATCCGGGTCGCCGGGCTTACCACCAGAATTTGGCCGATCGCGGCTACTCCATCGCCATCGGAGAAATGACGGCTCAGCAGGCAGACATCTGGCCGGTGGTGACGGACCGCTTCAATGGTCCCGGCCAGACTCCGGCCTACTGCCGGCACCCGGAATCCGGCGCTGACCAGCACGGAAACCAGCGATTCCACGAAGACCACGTGGTCATCGCCGAGCACGATGCTGGTCATCTCGTACCCACCGAATGGTCCGAACGCGTCCACCTTCCATCGATCGCCACTGTTCCCACCTCACCATTGCATTTATTTGCTAGGAAATCGCTTGCTCTGGCCCGGGCGCAGTACCAGAAGACACGTCATAATGCAGTTGAATAAGCGATCGATCGCCTTCAGCATACAACGCGACGTTGCGATCTGATTACCGAGATTGCCGAACTTGGCACCTAATGCGGCAGTGTCCGGGCACGTAGAGCCGGCCCTCGGCGGTTCGGGCGCGAGCCGGCCGGTATCGTGGGTGTCGCGACCCCAGCGTGCCGGTTGCGTCCCGGGCGGGGTCTGTTCTGCGTCGACTTCGAGTTGACTATGAGTTGTTACGTCTGCCCGAAAGGCTCACCACGGTGCCCGTAG
>DASVWA010000025.1:0-5726 GCA_036389855.1 Pseudonocardiaceae bacterium | reverse complement strand
GAAGCCGTCGGGATCGGGTCGCAGGTACGGGACGCCTCACACGCTGGCGATCAGGCGATCCACACGCTCGTCACATGCTGGCGATCAGGCGATCCACGCGCTCGTCGTAGGCGCGGAACGGGTCCTTGCACAGGACGGTGCGCTGGGCCTGGTCGTTGAGCTTGAGATGCACCCAGTCGACGGTGAAGTCGCGGCCCGCTGCCTGGGCAGCGGCGATGAAGTCTCCGCGCAGCTTCGCTCGGGTGGTGGCAGGTGGAGTGTCCTTGGCCGCCTCGATCTCACCGTCGTCGGTGACCCGGTCGACCAGCGCCTTGCGCTGCAGCAGGTCGAACAGGCCCCGACCACGGCGGATGTCGTGATAGGCGAGGTCCAGCTGAGCGATCCGTGGGTTGGACAGATCCATCTGATGCTTGGCTCGGTAGCGCTCCACCAGCCGGTGCTTGATCGCCCAGTCGATCTCGCGGTCGATCAGGCTGAGATCTCCCTGCTCGACGGCACCCAGGGTGCGGTCCCACAATTCCATCACGCGGTCGGTCAGTGGATCGGACCCGCGGCGGGCGACGTGCTCGGCGGCGCGCGTGTAGTACTCCCGCTGGATATCCAGTGCGGAGGCCTCGCGCCCACCGGCCAGCCGGACCCCGCGCCGACCGGTGAGGTCGTGACTGATCTCCCGGATCGCCCGGATCGGGTTGTCCAGGGTGAAGTCGCGGAACGCGACGCCCTCCTCCACCATTTCCAGCACGAGGTTGGCGGTGCCGACCTTGAGCAGTGTGGTGACCTCGGACATGTTCGAGTCACCGACGATCACATGCAGGCGGCGATACCGCTCGGCGTCGGCGTGCGGCTCATCCCGGGTGTTGATGATGGGCCGCGATCGGGTGGTCGCCGAGGACACCCCTTCCCAGATGTGCTCAGCCCGCTGCGACAGGCAGTACACCGCGCCGCGAGGTGTCTGCAGCACCTTGCCCGCACCGCAGACCAGTTGCCGGGTGACCAGGAAGGGCAACAGTACGTCGGCGATCCGCGAGAACTCACCAGCCCGGGCCACCAGGTAATTCTCGTGGCAGCCATAGGAGTTGCCCGCGGAATCGGTGTTGTTCTTGAACAGGAAGATGTCCCCGCCGATACCCTCGTCGGCCAGCCGGCGTTCGGCATCAACCAGGAGATCCTCGAGGATCCGCTCGCCGGCCTTGTCGTGGGTCACCAGCTGGGCCAGGTCGTCGCACTCCGCAGTGGCGTACTCCGGATGTGAGCCCACATCAAGGTAGAGCCGGGAGCCGTTGCGCAAGAAGACGTTCGACGAGCGACCCCACGAGACCACCCGCCGGAACAGGTAACGGGCGACCTCATCCGGCGACAGCCGGCGCTGTCCGTGGAAGGTGCAGGTGACCCCGAACTCAGTCTCGATGCCGAAGATCCGCCGCTGCATGCCTTCCAGCCTAGGCTGCCGGGGCCGTCCTGAAGGCCGTCCGTACGGGCTCACTTACGCTGCATGGGTGCTGGAATGGGTGCGCCGAGCGGCGCAGAAGATCAACCGTGCCGACCGTGAGCTGGTGCGCCGCACTGCGGCCATCCCACCCTCAGCTGCCGACGAGGGCCTCAAGCGGCTGACCAGAACCGCCAACCACAGCCTGCTGTGGTTCGCTGCGGCCGCGGTGCTGGCGTGCCGCAAGGGTGCGACCCGGCGCGCCGCACTTCGCGGCGTGGCGTCGATCGGGGGGGCCAGCCTCACCATCAACGCGATGGCCAAACCGCTGATGCCACGCCGGCGGCCGGCGTGGGAAGACGTCCTCGTGCCACGCCGGTTGCATCGCAACGAGCGTCCCAGCTCGTCGTCGTTCCCCTCCGGCCACGCGGCGTCGGCGGCAGCGTTCACCACCGCGGTGACGATGGAATGTCCCGCTGTGGGCCTTGCGGTGGCCCCGGTTGCGGCGGTGGTGGCCTACTCCCGGCTGCACACTGGCGTGCACTATCCCTCCGACGTGATCGTCGGGATGCTGCTGGGCAGTGGCGTGGCGCTGGCCACCCGGCGATGGTGGCCGTTGCGGGTCGGCGAAGCGGCCGCGAGTAAACACCCGGCGCCGGCGCCGGCGCTGCCTGATGGCAAGGATCTGGTGGTACTGATCAATGCCGGTTCCGGAGGCGCCGGCGGGCACCCCGGTACCGAGCTGGCCGCCGTCTGGCCCGCAGCCCGGCAGGTGGTCGTCGAACCCGGTGGCGATCTGGGCAAACAGCTGGAGGCGGAGCTGGATGCCTCCGGCCGACCGCCGGCGCGTGCAGTGGCGGTCGCCGGCGGCGACGGGACGGTGGCGGCGGTGGCGGCAGTGGCAGCCAGCCGGGGATTGCCCCTGGCGGTGGTGCCGGCCGGCACGTTGAACCACTTCGCCCGGGACATCGGGGTAGCCGGATTGTCCGACGCCATCGAAGCGGTGCGCGCCGGCAGTGCGATGGCGGTGGACCTGGGTGGCGTGCAGGTTGACGATGGGCCGCCCCACTGGTTCGTCAACACCGCCAGCCTCGGCGGGTATCCCGACCTGGTGCAGCTGAGAGAGCGCAGGGAAGCGCGCTGGGGCAAGTGGCCCTCGGCGGCGCTCGCGCTGATCCGCGTGCTGCGTGAGGCAGATCCGCTGGTGGCGCGCATCGACGGTAAGCCGCGCAAGGTGTGGCTGGTCTTTGTGGGCAACGGTCTGTATCGCCCCCGCGGCTTTGCCGCTGCGGCCCGGCAACGGTTGGATTCGGGGCTGTTCGACGTCCGTTACATCCGTGCTGACGTGCCGTTGTCTCGGACCCGGTTCCTCATCGGGGCACTGTCGAGCGCCCTGGAGCAAAGCCGCACCTACGTCCAGCAGGAGCGTGCTGAGATGCTGATCGAGGTACTCGGCCCGCCGGTGGCGTTGGCCACCGACGGCGAGGCCATCACGGAGGGACGCCGGTTCCGGTTTTTCACCCAACCCGCCGCACTGCAGGTTTACCGCCCGGCACGCTGACGGCGCTCCCGTTAGCTGCTGGGGCTGGACCCACCGATGGTGCCGTTGGTGTCGGTACCCTCGCCCGGCGAGTCCGAGGTGTCCCCGTCGGGTTCGGTCGTCGAGCTGTCGGTACTGGGTAACAGCGCGGTCAGTGCCGCCCCGGTGATCCGCCGGAAAGCGCGGCGCGGCCGGGACCGGTCCAACACCGCAACCTCGAGCTGGCCCACACCCAGGGTCTGCTGCCCGGTGCCATTGACGCTGGTGGAGACCGAGCTCAGCGCGGCCACCGCGGCGGCGACGGCTTCAGTGGTGTCCATGTCGGGCCGGAAGGATTCCTTGAGTGCCGTGGAGATGACCTCGGCTTGGCCGCCCATCACGACGAAGTCCGGCTCGTCACCGATCGAACCGTCATAGGTCAGGTGATAGAGCTGGTCGGAGTCCTGATCGACGCCCACCTCGGCGACGCACAGCTCGACCTCGAACGGCTTGTGTTGCTCGGAGAAGATCGTCCCGAGGGTCTGCGCGTAGGCGTTGGCCAGGGCCCGCCCGGTCACATCTCGCCGGTCGTAGGTATAGCCGCGGATCTCGGCGTGCCGGATCCCCGCTTGGCGAAGGTTCTCGTACTCGTTGTAGCGGCCGACAGCCGCGAAGCCGATCCGGTCGTAGATCTCCGAGACCTTGTGCAACGCGGTGGACAGGTTCTCGGCAACGAACAGCACCCCGCGTGAATAGCTCAGTACCACCACACCGCGACCTCGGGCGATGCCCTTGCGGGCCAGCTCCGAGCGGTCGCGCATGATTTGCTCGACCGAGGCGTAGAAGGGCATCGTCACAGCGGGAGCTCCTGGGTGGCGACGGGTTTCGGTAGCGAACCCGAGTGTCTTCGGCTGGGAGTGTCAGTGTCTTCGGTTGGGAGTGTCGAGGAGTGGCATGTCAGGGTGGTCGGCGCGGCATCAGCCTCCGGGCTTTCGCCTGCGTGCCTCCACCACGACGTCGACCACCTGAGCCGCCTGCTCGTCGGGAAGCCGGACTGCCCCATCCGCTGCGGTGATGGTGATCACCACTGGATAGATCTGGCGCACGGGGTCCGGTCCGCCGGTTGCGCTGTCATCGTCGGCGGCGTCATACAGCGCCTCCATGGCAGCCCGGACAGCGGCGTCGACCTCCATCAGGGGGTCGTACAGCTTCTTTAACGAGGAGCGGGCGAACAGCGAGCCCGAGCCCACCGAGTGGTAGCCCATCGTCTCGTTGTAGAGGCCGCCGACCACGTCGTAGGAGATGATCCGGCCGGCCTTGTCCGGGTCGGTGGCGTCGACGTCATAGCCAACGAACAGCGGCAGCGCGGCGAGCCCCTGCATGGCGGCCGGAAGGTTACCGCGGACCATGCCGGCCAGCCTTTTCGCCTTGCCGTCCAGAGTGAGTGGGACGCCCTCGATCTTTTCGTAGTGCTGCAGCTCGACGGTGAACAACCGCACCAGCTCCACCGCGATACCGGCCGTCCCGGCGATGCCCACCGCGGAGTAGTCGTCAACGACGAACACCTTCTCCATGTCACGCTGGGCGATGAGGTTGCCGGCCGTCGCGCGACGGTCCCCGGCGATGAGTACCCCGCCGCGGAAGGTGGCCGCCACGATGGTGGTGCCGTGTGGGGCGACCACCGGTGCAGCGTCACCGTGCAGCGGGATCCCTGCGCGCGCAGGCAGCAGGTCAGGGGATGCCGCAGCGAGAAACTCGCTGAACGATGAGTTGCCCACCATGAAATACGACGCCGGTAGGGCTGCGCCCGGGTAGCGTCCGACCGAGGACTGATCCATCGGCTGTGATCGTCTCCTAGCTCCCGTTGTCGCAGTCACTCCTGTCAGCGAGCATGATGCCCCTGCCGCTGTGTTTTCCTCTCATGGGGGCGGCCGATCACTGGCCACCCTTCTGCACATAGGCTCGGACGAAGTCCTCGGCGTTCTCCTCCAGCACGTCATCGATCTCGTCGAGGATCGCGTCCACGTCCTCGCCGAGCTTCTCCCGACGTTCCTGACCGGCTGGCGCGCCGCC
The DNA here is from genome assembly GCA_036389855.1 of Pseudonocardiaceae bacterium. Classification (GTDB taxonomy): domain Bacteria; phylum Actinomycetota; class Actinomycetes; order Mycobacteriales; family Pseudonocardiaceae. The sequence goes on along the minus strand of DASVWA010000025.1, from coordinate 708 downwards.
GCCCGTCTCGTCGTCGCCGTCGCCGCCGCCTTGGCGCTGCACCTTTTCCTGGGACATCTCGCCTCCCGGACCGAGTCGTCTCCAGCAAACAGTACCCAGCAAACCCGACAATCGCTGCCAGGCCAGTCGGGTGATCAGCCTCGGGTGAGTGCCTCCACCAGCTCCGCAGCGGTGGCCGAGGCGTCCAGCAGCGCCCCGACATGCGCTCGGGTGCCTCGCAGGGGTTCCAGGGTGGGGATCCGGACCAGTGACTCGCGGCCCAGATCGAAGATCACCGAGTCCCAGGACGCGGCGGCCACCTCGGTGGCGTAACGCTCCAGGCACCGGCCGCGGAAATAGGCACGGGTGTCCTCTGGGGGCGCCGTGATGGCCGCGCGCACTTCCTCCTCGGTGACCAGCCGTTTCATCGAGCCACGGGCCACCAGGCGGTTGTACAGCCCCTTATGCATCCGCACGTCGGAGTACTGCAGATCCACCAGGTGCAGCCGAGGTGATCCCCATGCCAGACCGTCGCGAGCCCGGTAGCCCTCAAGCAGTTGCAACTTGGCCGGCCAGTCCAGCCGATCAGCGCACTCCATCGGGTCCCGCGCCAGGGCGTCGAGCACCTCGCCCCAGGTGCTGAGGATGTGCTCGGCGATGTCGGCGGTGTTGTCCGGGACGCCCTCGCGGGCGAAGAATCGCGCGACCCGTTCGTGGTAAGCCCGTTGC
>DASVWA010000024.1:0-2299 GCA_036389855.1 Pseudonocardiaceae bacterium | reverse complement strand
ACTGGAACGCGCCGGCGTGGCGCCCGAGCAGGTGCAATACGTGATCATGGGACAGGTGCTCACCGCGGGCGCTGGTCAGATCCCCGCGCGCCAGGCGGCGGTCAACGCCGGCATCGGCATGGACGTGCCGGCCCTGACCATCAACAAGGTATGCCTGTCCGGGCTGAATGCGATCGCGATGGCCGACCAGCTGATCCGGGCCGGTGAGTTCGACATCATCGTGGCCGGTGGTCAGGAATCGATGACCCAGGCGCTGCACCTGCTGCCCAAGTCGCGCGCTGGCTTCAAGTACGGCGACGTCACCATGATCGACCACATGGCCTATGACGGCCTGCACGACTCGTTCGACCAGGTCTCGATGGGTGCCTCCACCGAGAAGCACAGCGCACGTTACCAGCTGACCCGAGCCGAGCAGGATGAGTTCGCCGCACAGTCGCATCAGCGGGCCGGGCGTGCGATGAACAGTGGGCTGTTCGCCGAGGAGATCACTCCGGTGACCGTGCCGCAGCGAAAGGGCGATCCCATCGTGGTGTCGGCCGACGAGGGCATCCGGCCGGACACCACCGTCGAGAGTCTGGGCAAGCTGCGGCCCGCGTTCTCTGCTGACGGCACGATCACCGCTGGATCGTCGTCTCCGATCACCGATGGGGCCGCTGCCGTCGTGGTGATGAGCGAGGCCAAGGCAGCTGAGCTGGGCCTGACCTGGCTGGCCGAGATTGGCGCACACGGCATGGTGGCCGGTCCTGACGACTCCAGCCTGCATGAACAGCCCGCCAATGCGGTACTGGCGGCCTGCCGCAAGGAGGGCATCGAGGTGAGCGACCTCGACATCGTCGAGATCAACGAGGCGTTCGCCGCGGTGGGTGTGGTGTCCACCCGCAAGCTGGGCATCGACCCGGCGCGGGTCAACCCCAACGGCGGGGCGATCGCGCTGGGTCATCCCATCGGTGCGTCCGGAGCGCGGCTGGCCCTGCATCTGGCGATGGAGCTCAAGCGCCGCGGTGGCGGGATGGGCGCGGCCTCACTATGCGGCGGCGGCGGCCAGGGTGACGCGCTGATCGTGCGGGTCTCCGGCAACGAAGCAGCGTGAGTGCTCGTCGCCGGTTCGATATTGACGACCTGGTTGTCCAGGCACGGCAAGGCCAGCCCCGGGCCGTCGCCCGGCTGATCTCGCTGGTCGAAGACAGCGCTCCGGAGCTGCGCGACGTCGCAACCGCGCTGGCTCCCTACGCCGGGCGCGCCCAGATTGTCGGTGTCACTGGCGCACCCGGGGTGGGCAAGTCCACGTCGGTCAACATGCTGGTCACAGCACTGCGGGCGGCTGGCAAGAAGGTCGGCGTACTCGCTGTTGACCCATCCTCGCCGTTCTCCGGCGGGGCCTTGCTGGGTGACCGGGTGCGGATGCAGGATCACGCGCTCGATGACGGTGTCTTCATCCGCTCGATGGCAACCCGTGGACACCTGGGGGGCATCGCCTCGGCCACCCCGCAGACGCTACGGGTGCTCGACGCCGCGGGCTGTGACGTGGTGCTGGTGGAAACCGTCGGAGTTGGTCAGTCCGAGATCGAGGTCGTCTCGTTGGCCGACACCACCGTGGTGCTGCTGGCGCCGGGGATGGGGGACGGGATCCAGGCGGCCAAGGCGGGAATCCTCGAGGTCGCCGACGTCTTCGTGGTGAACAAGGCCGACCGGGACGGCGCCGACCAGACCGTCCGGGACCTGAGGCACATGATCTCGCTGGGTCGCCGGGAGCGTGAAGGCCCGAGCTGGCGGCCACCGATCGTCGCCACGGTGGCCACCAAGGCCGGAGGCATCGATGATCTCGTTGTGGCAATCGAGGAGCACCGGAACTGGATGGTCGCGCACGGGGAGCTGGATGCCCGCCGGCAGCGCCGGGCGGAGGCCGAGATCGAGGCCATCGCGCTGGCGGCACTGCGCGCGAAGTTCGGCGACGTCCGGCGCGGCAGCCTCCTGCCGGGACTGGCGAAGCGAGTCGTCGTGGGGAAGCTGGACCCGTACCGGGCAGCCGATGAGCTGATCGCCGAGTTAGCCGCGAAGCGGTATAACGTCGGCGAGTACGGTGCCGGGCTCGATCAGCCGCGCGGGCGCGGGGCTGTCGTACACCACCAGTAGCCGGCGCCCGTCGAGCAGCGCGATCCCCTCAGCGTGGTCGTCACCCTCGCCGAACGGCAGGTCCAGCTCCCGGACCAGCGCCGGCGCCCGCACTACTCGCGGCACGTCACCGTCGAGGCCCCCGCGCCAGCGGTACACCCGTACGGGTCCGTCAAGATCCATCGAG
>DASVWA010000023.1:0-6827 GCA_036389855.1 Pseudonocardiaceae bacterium | reverse complement strand
CGTGTGATCTCTCGTAACGTCAGATCGATGGGGTTTTTCAGCACGCTCAGCGGTTCCTTTGAATTTCTTCACGACGCTCTTGTCCCATAGCTTCGAACGGACTGCCACACCTGGCGCCATGCCATCAAGCATCACCACCTCCGGGCTGGGATGACCGAACCCAGGGCGCCTCGGTGCCCGACAGCAGCGTGGCGGTATCGGCCAGCTATCGGGACAGCCCAGCAGCCCGGGCGAAGCTGACCTGGCTTGCCATCTGGGCCAGCTCCACCGTCAGCCGGTCGGTGCGCCGCTTCCGGACAACCCGAGCATGGTCAGCACGGAGTGAACACCCACCCGCTCCCGGCACCGACATGCCACAACACCAGCTCCACCGTGCCCACCGCGGTGCGCAGCTTCCGTCTCCGGCTGCGTTTGCCTTGACGCACCGCAACGACTCGAACTTCCGGCCGCACGAGCGGGTGTCGAGCACTCCCGGCTCGACCGTGGCGTCAGGACAGTAGCGGACGTGGGGTAGGCGACTCCTCACACGAGTTGGATGATCACCTGCAGCCCTACAAGATCAGGACCGAAGTTCAACGGAGCGACACGCTAGCAACAGATGGCATCGACGCCGCAAACCCAGATCCGCGGGTCATCGTAGGTACTCCGTATCTGGTCTCTCGGTAGATGTCACCGCCCGCTACGTATTCGGCAAGTAGGCCACTCCTAGGTAGTGCGCCGGAGGAGTTACGTGTGACTACTGATTGCCACACTGGGTAACGGCTGGGCAGAGTATGCGGTGTACCGAATCGGCACTGCCACCGATGAGGTGTTTGCAGCCCCGGGGTCACGGGGCCCACCTTTCCTAGGAGGATTTAAATGTCTGACGCACTGACCCTTGCTGAGATCGACGCGCAGCACGTGGAGTTGCTGCCGGCCCGTACCGTCCTGTCGCTGTTCGTCACCTCCGGCGGCGGCCGTGGCGGCGCTGGCGGAGAGGCTGAAAAGACTGGCGCCGGTGGTGTCGGCCGTGGCGGTCTGGGTCTCAACCTCATCAACCTCAACCTGTTCGGCGACCAGACCAACACCGCTGGCGACGGCTTCGGTGGCGCTGGGGGCACCGCCAAGGCTGGCGATGGGGGACCCTTCGTCGGTTGAGTCGAGCTGGGGTCGCAGGACGATCCCATGATCGCGACGGCGCGGTTGGCGAGGGAGGGGTGGCCGGATCGGCCACCCCTCCCTCGCGCTTACCTGGGTATTCATAGCGAGGGCGCGGATCCGAGCGGCACCGCAGCACGCTGGGGGATTCTCACCGTAGATGCTCGGTGTTTGAACTCTCCGTAGCTCGACGATGTGTTCACCCACGCTCTCGGATTAGGTAGTCACCTAGAAGAGTTAAGTACCGACTACGGATTGCCTACAGTGCGTCACTGTAGGCATGGTGGTGCTGCCGGATCGGACTGCCACCGATGCGGCGTTCTGTCCCCCGGGGACCACCGGGGACACCTTCCTAGGAGGAACTCATGTCTGATGCACTGACCCTTGCTGAGATCGACGCGCAGCATGTGGAGTTGCTGCCGACCCGTACCGTCTTGTCGCTGTTCAGCCCAGCCGGTGGCGGCGCTGGTGGCGCTGGTGGCGCCGGCAGCCTGACTGGTCCCGGCGGCGTCGGCAGGGGCGGCCTCGGTTCCAACCTCATCAACATCAACTTGTTCGGCGACCAGACCAACACCGCTGGCAACGGCTTCGGTGGCGCTGGGGGCACCGCCAACGGTGGCGCTGGGGGACCCTACGTCAGTTGAGTCGCACTGATGTCGCTGGGCGATCATGTGGTTCGTGCGGTGACGGGAGGGGCGACTGGGGGCCGCCCCTCCCACGTGGTGGTGTGGGACATGACCTTACGCAATAGGGCTAGAAAAAGTAGGTAGCGAATAGCCGTGCCGCGTGGCGTTGGGCGTCGGTAGAATGTAGTGGCGCGGCGTTGAGCAATGCCACTCACGATGTCTTTCGGTGCGGCAGTTTCGATTCGGGGGAGGGCGTCATCGATACTGAGCGCGTAGTGGTGGAGTCTGAGGGGGTTTCCGATGCTGTGGTGGGTGGGGCGCCGCGGTTGTCGGAGGGGACCGAGCTGATTGGGGAGTATCAGGGGTCTGGTTTTCAGGAGCCCAGATATATCGTTCGTCGGGTTGATGGGCAGGTTATTCAGCTGCCTCGGTTGCTGTATCTGCTGGCGTCGAGTCTGGATGGTCATCGGGATCTGGAGCAGGTGGCAGGTTTGGTGACCGCCGAGTTGGGCAAGGTGGTGTCGGCCCAGCAGGTGTCGTATCTGATCGAAAACCGGTTGCGGCCGGTGGGGATCGTGGCGGCTGATCCCGGGTTGGGGGACGCCGGGGCGGTGCCGGTGATGAAGATGAAGTCTGATCCGCTGTTGGCGTTGAAATTTCGGGTGGGAGTGATTCCCGAGCGGGTGGTGTGGCGCATCGCGGGTTTTTTCCGGCCAATGTTCTGGCCGCCGGTGATCTTTGTTGGGCTGGCGGTGTTTGTGATGGCGGATGTGGCGATCATCGCCGTGGGTGGTCTGGACCAGATCGTGCCCAGTGCGTTGGCGTTGGTGTATCAGCCGGGATTGACGTTGCTGGTGTTGGCGGTGGTGTTGGTCTCGGCGGCGTTTCATGAGTGCGGGCATGTCACGGCGTGCCGGTATGGGGGTGCTCGGCCAGGCAAGATGGGTTTTGGGTTGTATTTAGTGTGGCCGGCGCTGTATAGCACGGTCACTGACTCCTACCGGCTGTCGCGGCGCGGTCGGCTGCGGACTGATCTGGGTGGGGTGTATTTCAACGCGGTGTTCATCGCCGGTATGGCTCTGGCGTATCTGGTGACGGGCTCGCCGTGGGTGCTGGTGGTGATCGTGTTGTTGCACATCGAGACCGCCACCCAGTTCTTGCCGGTGATCCGCATGGACGGCTACTACATTCTCAGTGATCTGATCGGAGTGCCGGACCTGTTTTCCCGGTTGGGGCCGGTCCTGGCGAGCATGATCCCGGGGCGGGGTGCGCATCCTCGGGTGACCGAGCTCAAGCCGTGGGTTCGTCGGACAATCACCGTGTGGGTGGCCATTGTGATACCCGCATTGTTGTACTGGGTGATCGGGTTTTTGATCATCGTGCCGCAGGTATTTCCGGTGGTGTGGGACCGGTTGCTGGAGCTGGGATCACTGACCGGTGCGGCGGCAGCCGATGGCAGCGTGGCCGAGGCCACGTTGGGTGTGATCAACATTGTGTTGTTGTTGCTGCCCTGGGTGGGTGGTGTGCTGTTGTTCTGCATGATCATTCATGGTCCGTTGATGTGGGTGTTGGCCCGCTGGGGACCGGCCCGGCTGCGCGTGAGGAGGTCCTAGTGGCTGCCACCGTCGTCGGCTCAGACCGTGGCCTACTGCGAGCGGCTGGCACGGCGTTGCGGGCGGTGGCGGTGCTGACCGCAGTGCTGTTGCTGACCAGCTGTCTGGGCAGCGGCACCAGCGGTACGGGCACTCCGGGCACCGGAGATAGCGCTGGCAATGGTGACGGCGGTCAGGGTGGCATCGGGGGCGATGGCGGCGATGGTTATGGCAGTTGGGGCGGCAATGGTTACGGCGGTGACGGGGGCAGCGCAGACGGGGATACCGGCTCGGTAGCTGGCTCTGGGCGTCTCACAAGCCGGCTGATCAGCTTGTCCGGTGTCAACTCAGTGGAAGTCGGAGCCGGTTTTGTCGTCCGTCTCGACATCGGCGGGTCCGAGCAGGCAAAGATCACAATGGACGACAACCTGACCGATCGGATTCAGGCCACGGTGACCGGCGACCGGCTCGTGCTGGGTCTCACCCCGGGCGTCCCCGTCCGTGACGCCACCATGACCGCCGAGGTCACCGTGGGCCAACTGGACCGGCTTGCTACCAACGGTGTCAGCCGAGTCGTGCTGGTCTCAGCGCCGGCAGGCCCGGCACTGGACCTGATCGCCACTGGGACCAGCGAGGTCACCGGTCCCGTCCGTGTCGATCGCCTGCAAGCCACTGCGTCCGGGACCGCCACCCTGGCGCTGTCCGGACAGGTGAGAGACCTTCACCTCAGTGGGGCGGGGACCAGTCGGCTAGTTCTTGCCGACCTGGTTGTCCGGAACCTCGACGCCGTGCTGTCCGGGACCAGCCATGCCACTGTGACCGTCAGCGACACCCTGGCCGCACAGACCACGGGCGTTTCAGCGCTGCGCTACCGGGGCACCCCGAGGGTCACCCGCGCGCAAACCTCCGGGGTGTCATCGATCGCCCGGGATGCATTTAAGTAAGTGTCCAACTATTCTAGGTGATGGGCGGGCCAAATCCATCGACGCTGACAAACGTCAGCAGGATGTCACCACTTGAGCACGCACTGTTACGGTGTCGAGCCGCGGTATCCGACATCCACGATTAATCTCATCTTCTCGGACGTATCGACCGTGGCAATCTCGTCACGGTTAGCATATGCTGATTGCTGGGGGTAGCTCGTCAGCTTATTGGCGTGACGCGGGGGGGCGTAGCCAATGTGTCACAGGGGGCAGAAGCGGTCGGCTTTTTGTGCCGGGCCGTCAGTTGCATCCCGGACCAGCGCGGGATACCAAGCGCGTTGGCCGGTTCAGCCATGAGAGCGGATTCTTGGACGCTCATGGGCCGTGACTCTGAGTTGCGGTTTATCACTGAGCGTATGGCCGGTCCGGAAACACGTAATGTGGTCGTTGCGGGTCCTGCAGGGGTCGGCAAGACGCGGCTTGCTCGGGAGGCGTTGGAGGCGGCCAAGCGCAGCGGTCGTGCGACCCGCTGGGCGGCAGGGACGAGCGCGGCGGCGGCGATCCCGTTGGGGGCGGTGGCACATCTGCTGCCGGCTTTGGGGACCGTGTCCGACCCGTTGACGTTGCTGCAGCGCGCGGGTGCCGCGATCGCCGATCAAGGCAAGGGGCACCGGTTGATCGTGGGGATCGACGATGCGCACCTGCTTGACGAGCTGTCAGTGACCCTGGTGCACCAGTTGGCCCTGACCCGCGCCGCGTGCCTGGTGTTAACCGTGCGGACCGGGGAACCTGCTCCGGATCCGGTGGTGACGCTGTGGAAGAACGGGCTGGCTGACCGGCTGGAGCTGCAGCAGCTGCCGCGGGTGGAGATGGACCGGCTGGTGACCGGTGTGCTTGGCGGGGTGGTGGACAGCCGGACCATCGAGCGGCTGTGGCGTGCCACCCGTGGGAATGTCCTTTTCCTTCGCGAGCTCGTCGAAGGCGGGTGTGAGACGGGCCGGCTGCGGCTGCGCGATGGGGTATGGCGGTGGGAGGGGCGCATGGAGCCCACCCCCCGCCTCCGTGAGATCGTCCAAGCCCAGCTGGGCGGGCTCGGTGCCGACGAGAGAACCGCACTGGAGTTGCTGGCCACCGACGAGCCCCTCGGCCTGGGCCGGGTGGCCAGTCTGATCAATCCCGAGGTCGTCGCAGTCCTGGAGCGCCGCGGCCTGGTGACCGTGGTGAACAGTGGTTGGCGGGCCGAGGTGTGGTTGGCCCACCCGATCTATGCCACGGTGGTGCGAGACCAGCTGCCTGAGGCCGAAGCCTGCCGGCTGCGTCGCCGGCTGGCCAATACCCACTTACCCTGGAAGCGCCAGGATGACCTACTTCGCGCCGGCACGTTGCTGCTGGACAGTGACCAGCCGGGGGCGCACGCTAGCCTGCTAGCCGATGCCGCGGTGCACGCCAACGCGTTACTTGATCACGACGTCGCCGCGCGCCTGGCGCGGGCGGCGATCGACGGCAGCGACGGCCGGGACGGCGTGCGGGCGCACCTGGCGTTGCTGGAGGCGGTGCGCTGGCAGGGTCAGCCTGACGAGGCTGAACAAGTGGCGACCGTCGCCGCACCGTTCGCCACTTCGGCTGAGGACCGATCTCGGCTGGCGGTGGTACGGGCCCTGAACCTGTTCTTCGGTCTTGGTCAGGTGGCAAAAGCCGAGGCCACCCTGCACAAGGCATCAGCCGACGCTGCCGACAACGAGACGTGCCGGCGCACCAGTGCCGTACACGGCGTGCTTGCCTTCTTCGCCGGACGGCCGCAGCAGGCAGCGGAGTCCGGCGACGAGATCCTGGCGTCAGAAGGGACCACTCCGGAGGCGTTGGTCTGGGCGTCCAGCGCCGCCGGGATGGGGTTGGCCGCACGGGGCCGCCCCACCGAAGCGTTGTCGGTGGTGATTACCGGTTGGGATGCACTCAAACGCTGCACGACCGAGCCGGAGATGGCACTGTGCAGGCAGGCCCTGGCCCACGGCGAGCTGTCGGCGTTATTGCTGGCAGGTCGCATCGACGATGCCCAGGCGCGGGCCGTTGAGCTGCACCAGTGGTGCATGAGTCAGGCGCAGTGGGCCGGAGATGCTCTAGCCGCCGCGCATGTGGGATGGGCGGCGCTGGCCGCCGGGCATCTGCGCACCGCAATCCGTTGGCTGACCGAGGCCGTGGCCGGTCTCGGTGAACGCGACCCAGGTGGCTTCGAGCAGCTGTGTGTCGCACTGCTGGCTCAAACGTATGCTCAGCTCGGTGAACCGGCAGCTGCCCGGCGCCTTCTCGACGGCGGTACGGCACACGATTCTCTTGGCCATCATTCTTTTGGGCACCACTGCGCCATATTCGAGCCCGAGTTCCTGTTGGCGGAAGCCTGGCAGGCGGCAGCTGACGACCGCATATCCCAGGCGACCGATCGGGCGCTGCGCGCGGCGGCAGTGGCGGCCGGTATGGGTCAGCGGGCCATGGAGGCGCAGGCCTTGCACACGGCGGTCCGGCTGGGACGCGCCGGGCAGGTGACCGGGCGG
>DASVWA010000022.1:0-3736 GCA_036389855.1 Pseudonocardiaceae bacterium | reverse complement strand
TAGTTCGGCGCGCAGCTCGTCGAGGCTCCCGCAGGGCAATGTGTTGGCCTCGACCAGGGAGCGCTGCAGCTCCGGCGCGAACGAGTCGCCGCCCAACTGCGCGAGCATGGCATCGACCACCGGCGCCGCTCTCCTGGTCTGCAGGTCGACGAGGTCAAACTCCTCCTCGACGCCGATCCGCAAGTCCACCAAGTCGCCCATGGGGTTTGACGCTAGGCGATTGTTGTTACAGCCACTTTGCTTGATGCGCACTGCGCGGATCGGTAATCAGAGTCGAAGCACGAGCTCGCCGTCCTGCACAGCCAGGTGGTAGGCCTGGACGGACCGTGGCCGGTGGCGCAGTGCCCGTCAGCCAGCCGGAACGCGTGGTTGTGTAGCGGGCACACCACCTGCGCACGGTCGATAAGGCCGTCGGCGAGCGGACACCGCGATGCGGGCAGAATGCCTGGAGCGCATGCCGCACTACAGCGGGCAGTACGGGCAGTGCGTCGGCTGACCATCCACGCCGCTACGGTGCGCCCTACCGCGTTTCCGTGCTGTTGTGTGCCGGGTACGGCTCAGCCTGAGCGCGGCTCGTCTTACCGGTTGCGGGCAGCTACCACGTGGTGCCGTCAGGAGCTTGACAGACGTCGTTGTGACCTTCAGGCAGATGACACAGCCACTCCCCGTCCTCAGCGAGGCTGTTGATGTGCGCAAGTGAGCTACCACAGCGGCGGAAGTCGATTGAGCTTGGCTCTTGGGCGAGGGTGGCGAGCGTGTGCGTCTCCATGGAATCGACGTTAATATCGCCAAAACCGTCACAGCCTGTGCTGCGACGATTGGTCGCCTTCTGGCGGTGAACGGTCTGAAGTTGATAGGCTTTACGTCTGTAAATCGGACATCCCGCACTTCGCGCCTAGCGATGGCCTGCCGCCAGGTACAAATCTGACGCTTGCGGTTGGCCGTTGGTTCGGCCGTTGCCGGGCACCCTCGGGCGCGGCACTCCGTCCTGAAATCGTCGTTCAGACCGATCTGTTGACGTCGTGCATCAAGCAAGGGCACGGAACTGACGGCCCCGTGCCCTCCTGCCCCGACTGGAACCTCGGCCAGCTGCTGCGGCATCTCGGCGGCGGCGCATCGCTGGGTCGAGGCGGTCGTACGGACCCGGGCGACGCAGCCCCTGCCCGACGAGGGCGTCCGCGTCGTCTCCGGCTATAACGACGAGGACCCCGCCGTGCTCGCGAACTGGCTCGCCGAGGGCGCCGCGCAACTAGCGGACATGCTGCGCGCCGCTGGGCCCGACGCGCAGGTGTGGACCCCGGTTCCGGGGGAGACCTCTGTGTTCTTGGCCCGCCGCTTTACGCACGAAACGGTTATCCACCGCGCAGACACGGCCCTGGCCCTTGGCGCAGAGTTCACCGTCGACGAGGAAGTCGCCCTCGACGCCTTCGACGAGTGGATGGAGCTGGACTCGCTACCGCAGCATTTCGAGACTCATCCCGAAAGCGCGAACTGCTCGGCCCCGGCCGCACACTCCACTGCGTGGTCCGCTGGCTGACCCGCTACTGGTCATCTACCGGCGGATGCCCGCGCACCGCGAGCGCATCGAGGTCCTTGGTGATGTGCAGCTGCTCGACTTCTGGCTGGAACGGGAAACCCGGACACCGCTGAGGCTACTTCTGCCAGCCGATGGTTTCCGGCGTGGCCACGAAGAAGCGCTCGGCACCGTAGTTGGCCAGGCCCTGCTTGACGGCGACGATGGCCGGCCGGTTGATCGTCGGCATGACCCCGTAGGTCTTGAACGCCTCGGTCTCCACCTCGTTGGCCGCCGTGTACTGCTCCTGCGGTGTGGGTAGCTGGTTGATCGCCCGCAGCTGGGCGTCCAACGCCGGGCTGTTCACCCCGGACTTGATGAGCGTGCTGTCCGAGCAGTAGAGCTGGCAGATGTAGGCGATTCCGTATGGGTCGGACTGGGAGATCCCGGAGTAGAACATGTCGAACCGCTTGCCGGTGACGATCGTCGAGAACTCGCTGGACGGGACCTGCCGGATGTTCAGCCGCACCCCGATGTTCTTGAGCATGGCGGCGGTGGCACTGGCGATGGCCTTGCCGGTCGGGTCGTCGCCGGTGTTGACGTAGGTGAACTCCAGAGGCTTGCCGTCCTTGACCCGGATCCCGTCCGGACCGGGTGTCCAACCGGCCGCTTGCAGGCCCTGCTTGGCCTGTTCCGGGTTGAAGGTGATCACCTTGGAGAAGTTGTCCTGGTACCCGTCCTGGAATGGCAGCAGGACCATCGACCCGGGCAGCTGCGCGGTCAGGTTCAAGCCCTGGAACTGGATCTCCTGCAGCTGCTGGCGGTCGATCCCCTCGAACACCGCTTTGCGCACCTCCGGGTCCGCGAGGATCGGACTCTCGCCGTTGAGGGTGAAGAAGCTCAGCGCCGGCTCGATGCTCTTGCGGATGTCGATTCCGGTCATCCCCTGCACCTGCGCCAACCGGTCCTTGGTGGCCACACCCGTCGCGTCGAGCTGACCGTTCTTGAACGCGTTGATGGACGCGGTGGACTCCATGGTCAGGAACGTCCGTGAGTCCAGCTTGCCCGTCTTGCCCCACCACTTCGGGTTGCGGACGAAGGTGATGATGCCGTTGCGCTTGTCGAAGTTCTGGATCTGGTAGGGACCGGCGCCCCACTCCGGGTGCGGATTGCCGATGTAGCCCTGGTTGAACACCTGTGGGTCGACCGCGTTCGGGTGGATCAGGTTGTTGTACAGGCTCTGCCACCAGAGGTTGACGCCCCGGAAGGTGACGACCGCCTGCCGGTCATCCACGCCGCGGGTCACCGAGGCGATGCGGTCGTAGCCGTCGCTGGAACCGACGATGTACGCCGGGTTGGTGGCGCCGTTGGTCTTCCAGACGGCCTCGAACGAGCGCCAGTCGATCGGCGTGCCGTCATTGTAGGTGGCCTTCGGGTTGATCGTGTAGGTGATTCGGGTGTTGCCGTCGATCAGCTCCTGCTTGACGTCGGTCAAGTAGTCGGGGTTGTAGACGGCGTCCCCCTCGGCGGTGAAGGTGATCAGTACCGGGTTGTACCACCGCCACAGCGTGAGGCTGTAAAGCGTTCCGTCGCCCTGCCAGGTGTTGAACTGCGGGGTGATCTCCGGCAAGGCGGTGGTAAGCGTGCCGCCGTCCCTGATGTTCTCGTACGGCTGGAGGTTGTACTGTGCCTGCTCGGACAGCGACTGCGCGGTGTCGCCGCTGCCGCCGCGGTTTTCGGAGCCGCCGCAGGCGACCAGTGCCACCGACAGCACAGCAGTCACCGCGAGGGCGATGGTCCTCTTCACGACGTGCATCCTCTTTCTCTCTTTCGGGGGCACTGCATCATGCCGCACGGCGGGCGCCCGGCCGGTAGGCGAGCGTCAGCGGAAGTGGCAGGCGTTCCGCTGGTCGGAGACTCCCCCACCGGTCAGCCTGGGTGTCTCGTCCGTGCAGCGCGCGCGCTGCACGTCGTTCAGGGTCAGGTGCAGGGGGCAGCGGCTGACGAACCGGCAGCCGGCGGTGGAGTTGGTGGGGCTGGGCAGGTCACCACGCAGGATCACCCGTTTCCGCGCGCGCTCGGCCTGCGGGTCAGGCACCGGGATCGCCGAGAGCAGGGCCTCGGTGTACGGGTGCTGGGGGTGGTCGAACACCTGGTCCACCGCCCCGATCTCGACGATCCGCCCCAGGTACATCACCGCCACCCGGTCGGCAATGTGCCGCA
>DASVWA010000021.1:0-17123 GCA_036389855.1 Pseudonocardiaceae bacterium | reverse complement strand
ACTACCTATTGGGAACGGTCGCCGGGCCGCATCCCTTCCCCGTGATGGTGCGCGACTTCCACCGGGTCATCGGGCTGGAGGCCCGCGAGCAGGTACTGGCCCGGTATGGCCGGTTGCCCGATGCGGTCGCTGCCTGCGTCGGTGGCGGGTCCAACGCAATCGGCATCTTCCATCCGTTCATCGATGACCCGGGGGTGCGCCTGGTCGGCTTCGAAGCTGCCGGTGATGGGGTGGACTCCGGCCGGCATGCCGCGACGCTGTCAGCCGGCGAGCCCGGGATGCTGCACGGCGCGCTGTCCTACCTGCTGCAGGACGACGACGGACAGACCGTGGAGACGCACTCGATTTCGGCCGGTCTGGACTATCCCGGAGTAGGACCTGAGCATTCCTGGCTCAAGGACACCGGGCGCGCCGAGTACCGGCCGATCACCGATGCGCAGGCGATGGACGCCTTCCAACTGCTGTCGCGCACGGAGGGCATCATTCCGGCGATCGAGTCGGCGCACGCGGTGGCCGGCGCGTTACGGCTCGGGGCGGAGCTGGGGGAGGGCGCCTTGTTGTTGGTCAACCTGTCTGGCCGGGGCGACAAGGACGTGGACACCGCGGTGAAGTGGTTCGACCTGCTGGAGGACCAGCGGTGACCGCCGACGTGCTTTTTCCCGCGGAGGCGGCGAGATGACCGCCCGGTTGGCGCCGCTGTTCGAGACCTGCCGGGCCGAGCACCGGGCCGCGCTGATCGGCTACCTACCCGTCGGCTATCCCACTGTGGACGGATCCCGGGCGCTGTTTGGCGCCATGCTGGACGGTGGCTGTGATCTGGTCGAGGTCGGAGTGCCATACTCCGACCCGGTGCTGGATGGGCCGACCATTCAAGCGGCCGCCGATGCTGCCTTGCGCGGTGGGGTGCGGCTGCGCGACGTGTTCTCGGTGGTGGAGTCGGTCGCCGCCGCCGGGGGGCGCGCGGTGGTGATGACCTACTGGAACCCGGTGCACCGCTACGGCGTGAACGCCTTCGCCCGGGACCTCGCCGCCGCAGGAGGACTGGGCGTCATCACCCCCGACCTGATCCCTGACGAGGCACAGGGCTGGCTGGCCGCGGCGCAGGCGCACGATCTTGATCGGATCTTCCTGGTGGCTCCCTCGTCGTCCGACCAGCGGATCGCCGACACAGTGGCAGCAACCCGCGGGTTTCTGTATGCGAGTTCGGTGATGGGAGTGACCGGCGCCCGTGACGCGGTGAGCAGCGCCGCTTCGGAGCTGGTCGGCCGGGCGCGTAAGTACACACAGGAACTGCCGGTAGGGGTAGGGCTCGGAGTGCGCAACGGCGCGCAGGCGGCTGAGGTGGCGGCCTTCGCGGACGGGGTGATCGTCGGGTCCGCCTTCGTGACCGCCGTGGAGCAGGGCGAGTCCGGCGTCCGTGCGCTGGCGAACGACCTCGCCACCGGGGTGCGCCGTCCCGCCCCCCAACCCGCCTGATCCCCCCACTGCCGCATCAGCCCAACACGACCGCGTCCTCATGCGCCTGAATCACCCAAGGTCGGCCCTAGGTCGGCCCTATGTGGCACCGCAACGTCGCGTTTGAGGAGGGCCACGGCGGGGCTATTTGGGTGGCATATACCGTGTCGCCGTGTCCACTGCGATGTTGCTTGCCGCGATCCCCAGCCCCGATCGCGGAGTTTGGTACCTGGGACCGGTGCCGCTTCGGGCTTATGCGCTGTGCATCATCGCCGGAATAGTGGTGGCCATCCTGTGGGGTGAACGGCGCTGGCAGGCCCGGGGCGGCCAGCCCGGCGCCGTGACTGATATCGCTGCGTTCGCGGTGCCGTTCGGTTTGGTGGGCGGGCGGCTCTACCACGTAGCCACGGACTGGGAGCAGTACTTCGGCCCCGGTGGTAACCCGATGGATGCGCTGAAGATCTGGCAGGGCGGCTTGGGTATCTGGGGGGCGATCGCGCTCGGCAGTCTCGGAGCCTGGATCGGCTGCCGGCGCCGAGGCATCCCGCTGCCGGCGATGGCAGATGCGGTCGCGCCGGCCATCGTGGTCGCTCAGGCCATCGGCAGGCTGGGCAATTGGTTCAACCAGGAGCTCTACGGCGGCCCGACTTCACTGCCCTGGGGGCTGGAGATCCGCGAACGGGTCAATCCGGCCACCGGCGCCCTCGATCCATTGAATGGGATCGCGCAGGGTCCCCCGGTGGAGGTCGTGCATCCAACCTTCCTCTACGAATTGCTGTGGTGCCTGGGCGTCGCGGCGCTTGTCGTCTGGGCCGACCGGCGTTTCCACCTTGGCCACGGGCGGGCTTTTGCGGTCTACGTCGCGGGTTACACCCTGGGCCGGTTCTGGATCGAGCTGATGCGTACTGATCCAGCGACGATTGTCTTCGGGCAGCGGATCAACGTGATCACGTCCGTCGTGGTGTTTGTTGCTGCGGTGCTTTATCTGCTGCTCGCCCGCCGCGGCCGGGAGGATCCGGACACGCTCGAGGGTCATGCTTCGACTCAGCGTGCGTCTGCCGAGGTTTAGCTGGTAGCTCCGGCGTGTCCGTTGGTCACCGCACGCAACCTGGCGGCTATCGGGACACATACTCCGCACCGCTACGCTGGGCACCGTGAGTCGACGCGCGAAGATCGTCTGTACGATCGGTCCGGCTACCGCGACCCCGGAGAAAATCCGGGAGTTGGTCCGGGCTGGCATGGACGTTGCCCGCCTCAACTTCAGCCACGGCACGCATGCTGACCACGAGCGGGTCTACGCGATGGTCCGGCAGGCCAGTGATGAGTTCGGCAAAGCGGTCGGGATCCTCGCCGACCTGCAGGGGCCCAAGATCCGGCTCGGCCGGTTCGCGGCAGGCCCGGTGGAGTGGCGTACCGGCGACGAGGTGCGGGTAACCGTCGAGGATGTCGCGGGCACCCACGACCGGGTCTCCACCACCTATGCGGGACTCGCTGCTGACGCCCGCGAAGGAGACGCCCTGCTGGTCGATGACGGCAAGGTCGCCCTGGTGGTCCGCAAGATCGAAGATTTGGACGTGGTCTGCGAGGTCGTCGAGGGTGGGACGGTCAGTGATCACAAGGGTCTGTCTCTGCCCGGGATGAGTGTCTCGGTGCCGGCGTTGTCCGCCAAGGACGTCACCGACCTGGAGTTCGCACTGCGGCTGCGGGTGGACCTAGTAGCGCTGTCCTTCGTGCGCTCCCCGGCCGATATTGACCTGGTGCACCGCACGATGGACGAGGTGCCCGGTGGCCGCCTGCCGGTGATCGCCAAGCTGGAGAAGCCTGAGGCGGTGGAGAACCTCGAGGCAGTCGTGCTGGCCTTCGACGGGATGATGGTCGCCCGTGGTGATCTCGGGATCGAGCTGCCCCTGGAACGGGTGCCGCTGGTGCAGAAGCGGGCCATCCAGATCGCCAGGGAGAACGCCAAACCGGTCATCGTGGCCACCCAGATGCTTGACTCCATGATCGGCAATGCCCGCCCAACCAGGGCGGAGGCTTCCGATGTGGCCAACGCGGTGCTCGACGGCGCCGACGCGGTCATGCTGTCCGGGGAGACCAGCGTCGGCCGCTACCCGATCCAGTCCGTCGAGACCATGAGCCGTATCGTGCAGGCCGTTGAGAGCGACTCGCCCAACGTCCCACCGCTCAACCACGTGCCACGGACCAAGCGGGGTGTGCTGTCCTACGCGGCCCGCGACATCGGGGAGCGGCTGGCGGCCAAGGCTCTGGTGGCATTCACCCAGTCCGGTGATACCGTCCGCCGGCTGGCCAGGCTGCACACCCACCTACCACTGCTGGCGTTCACTCCGGAGCCTCAGGTCCGCAGCCAGCTCGCGCTGACCTGGGGCACCGAGACCTTCCTGGTACCCCGGGTAGACAGCACCGATGCAATGGTCCGGCAGGTGGACCAAGCGATGTTGACGATCGGGCGATACCAGCCGGGGGATCTGGTGGTGATCGTAGCGGGATCCCCGCCAGCGACCGTGGGTTCCACTAATCTCGTCCGGGTGCACCGCCTGGGCGAGGAGGACCTTGGCTGACAGTCTCCAGACCAGCGTGAGCGGTGTGCCCCGCGGCCAGCCCGTGGTGGATCGTCTAGTGGCCTTACTGGATCTTGAGCGCATCGAGGACGACATCTTCCGCGGCGTCAGCCCCTTGGAGCCCTCGGTGCGGATCTTCGGTGGGCAGGTCGCCGGTCAGGCACTGGTTGCGGCCGGTCGCACCGTGCCGCCTGAGCGGGGCGTGCATTCGCTGCACGCCTACTTCATCCGGCCCGGTGATCCGCGGGTGCCGATCGTCTACGACGTGGACCGGATTCGCGACGGGAGGTCATTCACGACTCGCCGAGTAGTGGCGGTCCAGCACGGCAAGGCGATCTTTTCGCTGTCTGCGTCGTTCCAGCTAGCGGAGCAGGGTCTGGAACATGCCGACCCCATCCCCGAAGTTGCGCCTCCGGAACAACTAGACGATCTGGAGGTATGGGCACGCCGTGCCGGTGATGCCCCATACGCGATCACGCGCATGCCGCGGCCGTTCGATCTGCGCTACGTGACCCCGCCGGTGTGGGCCGGAGAGCGAGACGACGCCCGATCCGGGGAGCACCACCAGCTGTGGCTGCGCGCCGACGGCACACTGCCTGACGATCCCCTGGTGCACGTGTGCGTGCTGGCCTTCGCCTCGGATCTGACCTTGCTGTGGTCGGTGGCAGCTGGGCACGGTCACACGCTGGGCCATGACCTTGTGGCCGCCAGCTTGGACCATGCGATGTGGTTCCATCGACCGTTTCGGATCGACGAATGGGTGCTCTACGACTGCGCCTCACCGTCGGCAACAGGAGGACGAGGGCTGGCCACCGGACGGTTTTTCAGCCGGGATGGCAGGTTGATCGCCAGCGTGGTGCAGGAAGGCCTGGTCCGGGTTCGCCACTGAGGTTGATCACCACTGAGGTTGATCAACAGGGCCCGAGTTCACCTGCGACGCTGGTGCGGTACCACGCCATCGCTCACGGTGGTGGACGACCCGAGCGATCGCGCTGCGACACTAGCGTCCAGTACTGCGATACGGAAGGCGACCAGCCCGTCGCGGATCTCCTGAGATGCCGTCAGGTGTTGGTCGACCGAATCAGGAAGCGCTGCCGCGACCTGTCCGGCGAACTGCGCCAGGCCCCGAGTGATGTCTTCTAGCGCGGCACCCACTGCGGTAAGGCTGTGCACGTCAAGCCGCTCGGGAACTTCCCGAGCCAGCTGCATCCGCTGCATCCGGTAGGTCGCCTCGCGGATTGCTTCGGCGGCCTGCCCGGCATATGCAACCGGGAGAGGTGCCTCCTCGTGCACCCAGTAGTCGTCGTGTTGCGCGTCAGCCATGGCCCTCCCTCCGTCGCGCGGCCATCGTCTCCAGATATGCCCACCTTGGCCCGATTGCTCCGCGCTGTCCACCTGACGGCAACCTACTCGACGGGTCGCGGCGGGGCATGACGAATCGGGAGGATGGGAGGAGTACACGGTGTCCCCTCTGGGTACGCCAGGCTCATGACTGACATCAAACCGTTCGCTGTTGTGACTGGTGCCTCCAGCGGTATCGGTTTCGAGCTCGCCAAGCAGTTCGCCCAGAACGGTTTCGACTTGCTCGTCACCGCCGAGGACGAGGGCCTGGGGCAGGCCGCTGATCAGCTGCAGTCAACGGGCGCCCAGGTCCACTCTGTGCAGGCCGACCTCAGCACCTACGACGGGGTCGAGCGGCTCTACACCGCGATCGTGGCAACCGGGCGGCCGGTGACTGCCGCCGCGCTCAACGCGGGCGTCGGCCAGGGTGGCGCGTTTATCGAGACCAATCTTGCCGACGAGCTCAGGATCATCGATCTCAACGTCAGATCGACCGTGCATTTGGCCAAGCGGCTGTTGCAGGAGATGGTCGCCCGTAACCACGGCCGGATGCTGATCACCTCATCGATCGCCTCCACCATGCCGGGTTCCTTCCAAGCGGTCTACAACGCCTCGAAGTCCTTCCTGCAGTCATTCGCCGAGGCGCTGAACAACGAGCTCAAGGACACCAAGGTCACCATCACCTCGCTGATGCCCGGTCCGACCGATACGAACTTCTTTCACCGCGCCGGCATGGACGACACGAAGATCGGCCAGGGGCCGAAGGACGACCCTGCCCAGGTCGCCAAGCACGGCTTCGATGCTCTCATGGAGGGTAAGAACAAGATCGTCGCTGGTTCGGTCATGACCAAGGCGCAAGAAGTCGCCAGCAGCGTGCTTCCCGATAAACTCAAGGCGGCCGCTCACCGGCAGATGGCAGAGCCGGGGTCCGGGGAGTAGAGGTTTCGGCCCCCCGGCAGCTGCCAGAGGAGGTCAACGGCGATGGCACGCGCTATCTGGACGGGATCGATCAACTTCGGGCTGGTGGTGATCCCGGTTGGACTGTTCAGCGCCACCCAGGATCACACCGTCCATTTCCACCAGTTCCAGCGTGGCACCGCTGACCGCATTCGCTACCAGCGGATCAACGAGCGGACCGGCAAAGAGGTGGACTACGCCGATATCGTCAAGGGCAAGGACATCGGCGGTGGAGACTATGTGCTCGTCGAGCCGGATGAGCTGGAGGCCATTGCCCCAGGTCGCTCGCGCACCATCGACATCGTCACGTTCGTCGATCTCGACGAGATTGACCCCATCTACTTTCAAAAGACGTACTGGCTCGCTCCCAGCGGCGAGGAGTACGCCCGTCCCTACGCGCTATTGTGCGCGGCCATGGCGCGGACCAACCGCGCAGGTATCGCGACCTTCGTCATGCGCGGCAAGGAATATCTCACCGCGATCCGCGCCGATGAGGGCGTGCTGGCATTGGAGACCCTGTTCTTTGCCGACGAGATCCGTGACCCGGCCGACGATCTGGACATCCTGCCGCAACGGTCACCGGCCCAGGGCAAGGAGCTGGACATGGCGGTTGGATTGATCGAGTCGATGAGCGGACCTTGGCGCCCGGATGACTACCGCGACACCTACAGCGAACGTGTGGCGCAACTCCTCGAGGACAAGCGCCACGGCCGCGAAGTCGTCACCGCGGCGCAACCGCCCGCGGCCACCGAGATGTCGGATCTCCTCACGGCCTTGCAGCGAAGCATCGACTCGGCTCGCAGCGGCGGGAGCCGGCCGGGCCGCCAAGGCGGCCATGAGCGGGACCTGTCCGAGGCCAACAAGGCCGATCTCACCGAGATGGCGCGTGACCTCGACGTCCCGGGCCGGTCGAAGATGGACCGCGCCGAACTGGAGAAGGCCGTGGCCGAGGCGTCGGGTGACTGACCGCAGCGGCCGATGAGCGACCGGCAGGAGCGGCTGCAAGCCTACCGGGCCAAGCGGGATTTCTTGGTTACCGCAGAGCCCGCCGGGTCGGAGATGGCGGCAGGTTCGGGTCGGTTCGTGGTGCAACGCCACCGCGCCCGCCGCCTGCACTACGACTTGCGGCTGGAAGTGGACGGGGTGCTGGTCAGCTGGGCGGTGCCCAGGGGGCCGACGCTTGACCCGAAGGCTAAGCAACTGGCGGTCCATGTTGAGGACCATCCCCTCGAATACTTCGACTTCGAGGGCGTCATCCCGCACGGGGAATACGGTGGCGGCGACGTCATCGTGTGGGACTGGGGGACGTGGCAGCCATCGAGAACTGATGACCCGGTACGGGCGATCGAGCGCGGCGAGCTGCACTTCGACCTCCGTGGCGAAAAGCTTGCCGGTCGTTTCGTCCTCGTCCGCACGGACAAAGACCGGCCGGGCAAAGAGCAATGGCTGTTGCTGCACAAGAACGACGACCACGCGCAGCCCGGATGGAACCCTGAGGACCACCCCAAGTCGGTCAAGACCGGACGCACGAACGACGAGGTGGCAGCAGCTCCCGAGGCGCTGTGGCGCAGCGACCTCCCTGCCGGCGAAGCTGCCGTCCTCATGGACCCGGCGCCTCGGCTGACATGGGACCCGCCCACCGAGGAAGAGCTCGCTGCGCTCGACGCGCTCGGCCACCAGGGCCGGTGGGTCGTGCAGGGACGCGAGCTCAAGCTGACCAACTTGGACAAGGCGCTGTTCCCCGCGCGGGACGGGGAGCGCCCGATCACCAAGCGCGACCTCGTCCGCTACCACGCCGTGATCGCGCCTTTCATGTTGCCCTACCTGGCTGGCCGCCCGGTGAACTCGCACCGGTACCCCGATGGCGTCGACCGCCCTGGCTTCTGGCACAAGGAGGTACCCAGCCACGCACCGAAGTGGCTGACCCGCTGGCGCAACGAGGAGGCCGACCCGGGGGAGACCCAGTGGTACGCCGTCATCGACAGCGTGCCCGCTCTCGTCTGGCTGGCGAACTTCGGCGCGGTGGAATTGCACCCATGGACCTCCCGGCTGCCCGACGTGCACCAGCCGACCTGGGCCCTGATCGACATCGACCCCGGCTCGGCGAGCAGCTTCGACGACGTCCTGGTGCTCGCGCGGCTGTACCGGGTGGCGCTGGACCACGTCGGCGTGGCAGCGATGCCGAAGGTCACCGGCAAGCGGGGCATCCAGATCTGGGTCCCCGTCAGGTCCGGCTACACCTTCATCGACACCCGAGCATGGGTCGAGAAGATCTCGCGCGCCATCGGCCATGTGGTGCCGGATCTGGTCAGCTGGGAGTGGCACAAAGACCGCCGGGAAGGGTTGGCCCGCCTGGATTACACCCAGAACGCCATCAACAAGACCCTGGTGGCTCCGTTCAGCGCTCGGCCCGCTCCTGGAGCGCCGGTGTCTGTCCCCATCCAGTGGGAAGAACTCGACGATCCCAATCTCCGGTCGGACCGTTGGACCGTCCGGACGGTGATCGATCGAGTCCACACCTGCGGCGATCCCCTCGCCGCACTCGTCGGCCGGCAACAGGAACTACCGAAGGTATAGCGCGGCACGCCGGCAGCGAGGTCGAACACCGACAATGTGGCAGTGGCTGTCTCCTTGCCTGATCCGGTGGCGCCGATGATGGCTAGCCTCGGTGCGGCGCCCGGCGGTGCCGGTTGGGCGTTTGAGTGGAAGTGGGACGGTGTCCGGGCGATCGTCGCGGCGATTCCTGGCTTGGTGCGTGCCACCTCGCGCAACGGCCGTGACATCACCGCCGGCTACCCGGAGCTCGATGTGCTGGCAGAGTTGGTGGACCGGCCGGTGCTGCTCGACGGCGAACTGGTCACCCTCGATCAGCACGGCCGCCCGGACTTCGGGCGGCTGCAGTCCCGAATGCATGTGCGGCACCCATCCCCGGCTCTGGTGCGCTCGGCGCCGGTGCAGTTCTACATCTTCGATCTGTTGCATCTCGACGGGCCGCTGCTGGCCAAGCCTTACGTACGGCGGCGGGAGTTGCTGGATCAGCTGCAGCTCACCGGCGGGCCGGTGGGCACCCCGGCCAATCACACCGGCATCGCCGCCTCGGTGTTGCTGGACTTGGCCGGCCAGCACGGGTTGGAAGGTGTCGTCGCCAAGCGGCTGGACTCTCGCTACGAACCGGGCCGCAGAGCCCGCACGTGGATCAAAACCCCCCTGCGCCACACCCAGGAAGTGATCATCGGCGGGTGGCGCCCAGGTGAAGGTAACCGCGCCGGCACCATCGGCGCGCTGTTACTGGGCGTGTATGACGAAACTGGACAACTGCGCTACGCCGGGGACGTCGGCACCGGCTTCACCGACCGCATGCTTCGAGATCTGCTGGCCATGCTGAGCAGCCACGCGCGCTCCACCAGCCCATTTGATGAGGTGGTACCCCGCGAGCACGCCCGCGGCGCGCACTGGATCGAGCCGGACCTTGTTGGCGAGGTTGAATACCGCCAGTGGACCGCTGACGGCCGCCTGCGGCACGCCTCCTGGCGCGGCCTACGACCAGACCGCAGTCCGCGAGAGATCGTGCTCTCTGAGCCCGGCCGTTCCCGCTGGCCGCCGCACCGCTGAGGTGGTAGGAGGAGTGTTCGACGATCCGCCGGACGCCACGGGAGGACGGATGGCGCCGATCATGCTTGGCAGGCGGTGCGGGTGAGCCGCGCTAGCGCCGCGGAGTCTCGCGCCGGGGTCGGGCTGACCAACCTCGACCAACCCCTGTTCGACGGCGCGGACGCGACTAAGCGGGATTTGGTGGACTACCTCGACACCGTCCGGGACCGCATCCTGCCCGAGCTTCGGGACCGGCCGCTGTCGGTGATCCGCGTGCGGCCCGGCCAGCAGCCGTTCATGCAGAAGAACGTGCCCAAGTACACACCGGACTGGGTGCCGACGACCACGGTGTGGGCCGAGGCGTCCCGACGCGATGTGGCCTATGCCCTGTGCAATGACCGGCGCACGCTGCTGTGGTTTGCCAACCAGCGTGCTGTGGAATACCACCCGGCGCTGATATTGGACAGTGCGAGCCACCCGGTGTACCTGGTGCTCGACCTGGACCCCCCGGCCGGCGACGCGTTCCCGCATGTGGTCCGGGCGGCCCAGCTCGTGCGGCAGGCCCTGGCCGACGCTGGGCTGGCGGGCGCGGTCAAGACCAGCGGGGTGAAAGGCGTGCACGTGTTCGTGCCGCTCGACAACCGGGTGGGGATCGAGGAGGCGGCGGCGGCGACCAGGGCTCTCACCGCGCGGGCCGAGCGGCTGGCCCCCGACGTTGCGACAACGGCCTTCATCCGGGAGGACCGCGACGGCAAGGTGTTCTTGGACTCCACTCGCTCCGGCAGCGCGACCGTGGTGGCGGCCTACAGCCCGCGGGCCCGCCCCGGCGTACCAGTGTCCTTCCCGCTGACATGGGATGAGCTCGACCGCGTTGTGCCTGGCGACTTCACCATCCGCACCGCCGCCGCGCTGCTAGCCGACCGTGACCCGTGGCATGAGCAGATGCCCGAGCCGCAGCTGCTGCCCGCGGACCTGGTCGAGGAGGGCCGCGCCCTCCCGATCGCCCGGGTCCAGGCGATGCACGAGGGAAAGCGGCGGGCCCGCGCCCGCCGGCAGTAGCGCTTCTGGTCATCGCTACCACACCGTGGTGATGCCCTCGCTGCGCAGCCAGACCCGGTCCAGTCGCCTACGGCGGTACTGCTGTAGGCAGCTACCTGAGATCTCCGGCGAGTAGACGTCGAACACGTTGCCTCGCTGGCCGTAGACCAGAACCGCGTGGCAGTCGACGTCGTCCCAATCGTTGTCGACAGAGATCCACACCAGGTGGCCGCGGTCCAGGGCACCGCGGATGTCGGCGAGCGTCGGTGCACGGTGCTCAGTGCGCATGCGGGCGCCGAAGGTGCTCAACTCTTGGGTCGCGAGACACTCGTGGCGGTGCTGCTCCAGCCGATGCCCTGTCCAGTAATCGTCCCACGACGAGTCCCACTCCTGGCGGTAGTAGTGCCTCAGGTAATCGAGACCCTCTTGCAGAAACCGCCCAGGCTCGTAAGCGCACACCGTGTGCAGGGACAGGCCTCGCTGGAGCAGCAAGCGCCTCGCCGCGGCACGCTGCGCTCCGCAGCCCGGCTCCCGACCGAGCTGGCGATCAACCCACCGGGTGTCGGGGATGTCGGTGATCCCTAACACGTACAGAACGTTCGCAGCGACACAGGTCAAGCATGAATTGTCATCCACCTGATGCAGGTCCAGCGGTTCTCGCCGGCGCACGACGGACAGCGCGGCCCCTACATGCTCGGTCATGCTCGTTGTGCCGGGAGCGGGACTCGAACCCGCATGTCCTTACGGACAGACGCTTTTGAGGCGTCCGCGTATGCCAATTCCGCCATCCCGGCCAGCACATCCCCCAACGTCAACCACCCGGATGCTAGCAGCGCGCGGGTACCGGGTGTTGCAGCGTCGCGGTCAGGGGTGTCGGCGAAATCACTGTAGGGAGGGTTGGTTTAGCCCCGACGCCGACCCTGGCACCGCTATCGTGGCAGGTCACGGCGTTGCCAAACGGACGGAGGTTTCTCCGGTGACTCAGCACACTGATGTAGGGGCGGTGCCCACCGAGCCGGACCGCACTGTCACCGCACGCCGGGTGTTGGTCGCCGAGGACGAGGCACTGATCCGGCTGGACCTCGTCGAGATCCTCTCCGAGGAAGGTTACGCCGTAGTCGGCGAGGCGGCTGACGGGCTGCAGGCCGTCGAGCAGGCCGAGCGGCTGCGCCCCGATCTGGTGATCATGGACGTGAAAATGCCGAAGATGGACGGTATCGACGCGGCGTCGATCATCGCCGAGCGGCGTATCGCGCCGGTGGTGATCCTCACCGCGTTCAGCCAACGTGAGCTGGTGGAACGGGCCCGTGATGCCGGTGCGATGGCTTACCTGGTGAAGCCGTTCGGCCGCAAGGACCTGGTGCCTGCAGCGGAGCTGGCGGTGTCGCGTTTCCGTGAGTTGATCGCTTTGGAGTCGGAGGTGGCGGGCCTGACCGACCGGCTGGAGACCCGCAAGGTGGTGGAGCGCGCCAAAGGGCTGTTGATGGCCCGGCACAGTCTCACCGAACCCGAGGCGTTCCGTTGGATCCAGCGCAATGCGATGGACCGCCGCACCCCCATGAAAGCGGTGGCTCAGGCAGTCATCGAGAGTCTGTCCTGATCCGCGGGGACAGCTCGCTAGGGCAGCAGCGGATCTGCCGGATTACATCTTCGTCACGACAGGGCGGCCGATCGTGCCGTCCCGCCACTGGCAGGATTACGGTCTGACGATCGCGTGGCCGACGGCGATGCCGGCAGCCCACCCGTTTGTTCTGAGGAGAGATGCATGGCGCAGCGCACCGCGCTCCGCGTGGCAGCCCTGCTAGGCACCTTGTCGGTCGTCATGGCCGGCTGTGGTGGTGGCGACACCACGGCACCTGGTGGCCAGGGATCGGCCGGTGACGGGGGCCCATCGGCCACTACGTGTGAGAACCCCCCACAGGCCAAGCCGAGTGGGCAGCCGAGCATCGCACCGCTGAAGATCGGCACGCTGCTGCCGGAGACCGGCAGCCTGCAGTTCCTGGGTCCCCCCGAGTTCGCCGCGGTCGAGGTCGCAGTCAAGGAGATCAACGCGGCTGGCGGGGTGCTGGGCAATCAGGTCATCCACCTTCGCGGCGACTCCGGCGACGACAGGACCGACACGGCGAACCAAACCGTCGACCGCCAGCTCGGCCAGGGTGCTCAGGTGATTATCGGTGCCGCCGCCTCCGGGGTCACGAAGCTGGTCATTGACAAGATCACCGGTGCGGGTGTGGTCGCGTTCTCGCCCGCCAACACCTCCGACGAGTTCACCTGCTGGCCCGACAAGGGCCTGTACTTCCGGACCGCTCCGCCGGATACATTGCAGGCCCAGGCGCTGGCGGCGCTGATGGCCTCCGACGGCGCGCAGCGTATCGCCATCCTGGCCCGCAACGACCCCTACGGCAGCGGTCTGGCCGACAACACGGAGAAGAACCTGCGTGACGCCGGTATCCCGCAGAACCAGATCCAAAAGATCATTTACGATCCGAATGCGACGTCCTACAACACCGAGATCGATCGCGTCCGGCAGTTCAACCCGGACGCGATCGCGGTGATCGGCTTCGATGAGTCCAAGAAGATCATCACTCGGATGAGCGAGGTGCAGATCGGCCCTGCTCACAAATTGGTCTACGGCACCGATGGCAACATGGGCAACGCGCTGGGCCTGGGGTTGCCGCCGGGCCTGCTCAGGGGAATGAAGGGCACCACCCCACTGACGGAACTGGCCACCAACTTCCAGCAGCGTCTCACTGCCGAAGACCCTCGCCTGGTGGACAACAACTACGCCGGTGAAACCTACGACGCCGTTGTGATCACTGCGCTGGCCGCCGAGCAGGCGAAGTCCACCAGGGGAGTGGACATCGCCTCGGAGATCAACGGAATCACCAAGGACGGCGAGAAATGTGTCACCTTCCGCCAGTGCCGGGACATCATCGATAGCGGTGGCAATCCCGACTACGACGGAGTCACCGGCACCCTGGACTTCACCGCCGCCGGTGAACGCGCCGTCGGATCCTACGGAATCCTGACGTTCGACTCGCGGAACCAGATCGACGACGCGGCCACCCAGTACCGTGTAGTGGGCTTGAACCGCTGACCGGTGGGGCGCCTACGGGGCTCGGCGCCCGACCCATCCGGCGGCAAGGTTCCAGGGCAGTTATCGCGCCTGGCCCGACCCGGCCAGCGTGCCCAGGTAGAGCTCGATGACCTTGGGGTCTTTCATCAGTGCCGGGCCGGTGTCGGTGTAGGCGTTGCGGCCTTGGTCCAGCACGTAGCCTCGGTCGCAGATCTGCAGGCAGCGCCGGGCGTTCTGCTCGACCATGACGATCGAGACGCCAGCCGCATTAATCTTCTTGCAGCGCACGAACACCTCATCGGCGAACATCGGCGACAGGCCAGCGGAGGGTTCGTCGAGCAGCAGGACCGACGGTTCCATCATCAAGGCCCGGCCCATCGCGACCATTTGCCGCTCCCCGCCCGACAATGCCCCAGCCTTGGTCTTGCGCCGGTCCCGCAGCAGCGGGAACAGCGAGCACACCATGTCGAACCTGGCGGTGAACGCCCGCGGCCGCAAGTACCCGCCCATCTGCAGGTTCTCTTCAATGGTCAGCGTGGGAAAAACATTGTTGTTCTGCGGCACGTAACCCACGCCCCGAGTGACGAGCACGTGCGCCTTGGCGGAGGTGATGTCGGCGTCGCGCAGCGCGACACTGCCGCCGCGCACCGGGATGAGCCCGAACATCGCCTTGAGCAGCGTCGACTTGCCGGCACCGTTGGGCCCGATGATGCCGACGATCTCGCCCTCGCGGAGGAAGAAATCACAGCCCTCCAGGATGTTCACGCCGGGCAGGTAGCCGGCTACCAGGTCGTCGGCCCGCAACAGTGCGCCCTGGGCGAGTTCGCGGTGCCGCTGCCGGGTCGCAGCGAGTTGAGCGGGGGATAGTCCGCTCGCGGTCACGGTCGGCTCTCCCGGTGTGCGACAGCCGTGTCGGTCGCCGTGCTGGCGCTCACTGTGTTGACGCTTTCTGGGAAGCCGACAGGTCATCACCGCGTTCGATGGCTGCTTCGAGCTCGCTCTCGATCTCGGCGACGAGTACGGCCGTCCGTCCCACCGGGTTGCCGTCGGCGTCGAACTCCAACGCCTGGTCGTGGTGCGCACCCAGGTAGGCGTCGACAACCGCCTTGTTGGATGACAGCGCGTCAGCCGGGCCCTCGGCGATCACCTTGCCTTGAGCCATTACCACCACCCAGTCACTGATGTCCCGGATGACGTCCATATCGTGCTCGACGAACACCACGGTCATGCCGTCGTCGCGCAGGGACTTGACGTGCCCGAGAAGACTCTCGGTCAGCGCGGGGTTCACCCCGGCCATCGGTTCATCGAGCATCACGACGGTCGGGTCCATCATCAGCGCCCGGGCCATCTCCAGCAGCTTGCGTTGCCCGCCGGACAGGCAGCCGGCGAGGTCGTGAGCCTTGGCATCCAGCTGGAACCGGGTCAGCAGCTCCATCGCCTTGCGGGTGTTGGCCCGCTCCTGCTCTGCCCAGCCGCTGAGCAGGGCGCCGAAGAACCGCTCCCCGGTCTGTTTCGGCGCGCCCAGACGCATGTTGTCGAGCACGGTCAGTTTGGCGAGCGCTTTGGTCAGCTGGAAGGTACGAACCACCCCGCGACGGGCTACCCGATGCGGAGAAAGCCGAGACAGTGCGGCTCCATCGAAAGTCCAGCGGCCGGTGTTGGGCCGGTCGAACCCGGTGAGCAGGTTGAACAGGGTGGTCTTGCCCGCTCCGTTCGGGCCGATCAGTCCGGTGATGCAGCCCCGCTGGAATTCCAGGTGGGCCACATCAACGGCCCGCAGACCACCGAACGAGCGAGTGAGTGAATCGATCACCAGCACCGGGTCGGGCTTGGGGACACCCGGCTCGGCGGGCACCCCGGCCAACGGATGCTCAGCGCGCATCGAGCAGCACCTCGCTCTTCTTACCGAAGATGCCCTGCGGTCGGAACGCCATGAGCAGTGCCAGGGCGATCCCCACCAGGATAAACCGGATGGCACCTACATCCTGGTCGTCGATGAAAGGGATCAGCAATTGGCCACCCGCGGTGGCCTGGCGCAGGAAGTTGTCCGTCACGGCAAGTACGAACCAGAAGATCATCGCACCGATGACCGGACCGAACACCCGGCCGGCTCCGCCGATGATGAGCGCCGCGTAAGCGAAGAAGGTCTGCGGTGGTGAGTAGAAGTCCGGCGTGAGTGACTGCGTGGTCAGCGCGAAGACGATCCCACCGACCGCGCCGAACACCCCGCCCAGCACCAACGCTTGCATCTTGTAGGCGAAGACGTTCTTGCCCAGCGCCCTGGCCGCATCCTCGTCCTCCCGGATCGCCTTGAGCACCCGCCCCCATGGGCTGCGTACCAGGAGAAACACCAGCAGCAGCGAAAGCCCGACCACAGCCCAACCCACGCAGATCGACCACAGGTCCTGGCCGAGAAATCGCACTCCGAAGAAATCATAGAAGCGACCGTTGTCGAACGGGCTGAGCTGGCGGAAGCCGCCACCGTAGCCGGTAAGGCCCTGGGTCCCCCCGGAGAATTCGGTCATCGAGGTTGATCGGGTGATCAGCCGGAGGATCTCGGCAGCCGCGATCGTGACGATCGCCAGGTAGTCGGCGCGCAACCGCAGCGTCGGGAGCCCGAGCAGCAGCGCGAGCATCGCACCGGCGACCATCCCTATCAGCACACCCACCCACAGCGGCAGCCCGAAGTTCACCACCGCGATTCCCATGCCGTACCCGCCGACCAGGGCGAAGCCGATCTGGCCGAAGTTGAGCAGACCGGTGTAGCCGAAATGAATGTTCAACCCGATCGCGAGCAGTGCGAAGAAGATCGCCGAGGGTCCGACCAGCGCCGCGATGCCGTTGGTGAGCAGGTTCGAGACGTCGATCATGTACTCACCCGATCCGCGCGCGGCTGCCGAGCAGACCCTGCGGTCTGATCACCAGGATGACGATGAGTACCGCAAGCCCGCCCAGGTACTTGAGGTCGACCGGGATGACCTGGGCGGAAACCTGCACCAGCACCCCGACGATCAGGCAGCCCACCAGCGCGCCGTAGGCGGTGCCCAAGCCGCCTAGGATCACTCCAGCGAACATCAACAGCAGCA
>DASVWA010000020.1:0-4018 GCA_036389855.1 Pseudonocardiaceae bacterium | reverse complement strand
CCTCCGACACGCTGCTCGCATTCCTCGAAGGCCTCTGATTATGTTGAGCGGATCACCGTCGAAACCGCTGGGCGCCAGGAGAATCCCGGCCCGCTGACCACGTCCTCAACATAATCAGCGACTGGACATACAACCCGCCGTGCGGTGAAGTAGGCCGCCGACGAGGTGCCCGTGGTTGGGTCCTTTTCCGTGCGGCCTCCCGCCGAACGGATTATGTGAAGATCAACATAAACCGTTGTATGTCCAGTCGCTGATTATGTTGAGGGCATGGTCAGCGGGCCGGGATTCTCCTGGCGCCCAGCGGTTTCGACGGTGATCCGCTCAACATAATCCTCGCTGCTGCATCGAGGCTTCACGGATCGTGTTCCGCGATCTGACAGGAGGCAGCGATGGGCAGGAGGGTGTGGGTTCCGGTGGTGACCGGGCCGCTGGCGCCGTATGCGACGGGGTTCTCCTCGTGGTTGGCGTCTCGGGCGTATTCGTGCTCGGCAGTGGCGGACAGGCTGTATCAGTTCGATCAGCTCAGTCGGTGGCTGGCGCGGGAGGGGCTGGGCGCGGGCGAGCTGACCGGCGAGCAGGCGGAGCGGTTCGCTGAGGAGCGTCGCGCGACGGGCGTGGTGTCGTGGGCGTCGCCGCGTAGCGTGGCGCTGCCGCTGGAATATCTGCGGCAGCTGGGAGCTGTTCCGCCTCCGGCGCCGGCCTGCCCGGTCGGCCGGTTGGAAGAACTGCTCGCCGACTACGGCAGGTACCTATCGATCGAGCGTGGGCTGTGCGGTCACACGGTGCTCGATGCGTACGTCCCGGCGGCGTTCTTGTTCCTGTCCGAGCTGGGCGGCTCGGAGGGACTGGACCTGGCACGGCTGGCCGCGATCGACGTGAGCTCGTTTCTGGCCCGTGAGTGCCCGAAACGTAGCGTGTCCGGGGCGCGCGATCTGGTCTGCGCGCTGCGATCGTTGGTGCGTTACCTGCACCTGGCGGGGCTGATCACGACACCGCTGGTCTGGGCGGTCCCCTCGGTAGCCGACTTGCGCGACCGCACCTTGCCGCGTGGTCTGGAACCGGCCGCGGTGCGCGGGCTGCTGGCATCTTGCGATCGGCGCAGGATGGTCGGCCGACGTGACTTCGCGATCTTGCTGCTGCTGTCGCGACTCGGGTTACGGGCCGGCGAGGTCGCCGCGATTACCCTAGACGACCTGGACTGGCGGGCCGGGATGCTGCTGGTCCACGGCAAGGGCAGCCGCGAGGACACGCTGCCGTTGCCGACCGATGTCGGCGAGGCGATCGTGTCCTACCTCCGCCGCCGACCGCGGTGCGAGTGCCGGGCACTGTTTTTGCGGGTGACCGCGCCACGGCAGGGGCTGAACCGGTGCACGGTCGCATGGGTGGTGCGCGCGGCCTGTGACCGGGCCGGGCTGCCTCGCGTCGGAGCTCACCGACTGCGCCACACCGCCGCGACCCAGATGCTGCAAGCTGGGGCGTCGCTGCCGGAGATCGGGCAGGTACTTCGTCATCGCGAGCAGAAGACCACCGCGATCTACGCCAAGGTCGACCGCGCCGCGCTACGGGCGCTCGCGCGCCCGTGGCCGACGCCGGCAGGTGTGTCATGAGCGCGCTGCGCGCGGCGCTTGATGACTATCTGCGCATCCGTCGCCGGCTCGGCTTCGCGATGCCCCAAGACGGGCGCATGCTCGAAGGGTTCGTCGAGTTCCTCGACCGGGTCGGCGCGCAGCGGATCACCACCGAGTTGGCGCTGGCATGGGCGCGGCTCCCCGTCGACGTCCATCCGTTTACGTGGCGCCAGCGGCTCACGGTTGCGCGGGGCTTCGCCCGGTACCTGGCCACGGTCGATCCCGCCAGCGAGGTCCCGGCCACCGACCTGTTGCCCGGGCGCCGTCCGCGCATCGCCCCCTACGTCTACTCCGAGCAGGAAATCGCGGCGTTGATGGGCGCCGCGCGGCAACTGCGACCGGCGCTGCGGGCTGCGCGTCACGAGACGCTGATCGGGCTGCTGGCCGTTACCGGCTGCCGTCCAGGGGAAGCCCTCGGACTCGATCGTGCAGATGTCGACCTGGACAACGGCGTGGTGCACGTGCGCGCCGGAAAGAACAACAAGCAGCGGCAGGTTCCGCTGCACCAGAGCACCGTCGGTGCGCTTCGGGTCTACGCCAGCCTGCGTGACGCCCGCTTCCCGACACCGTCCACACCGGCGTTCTTTCTGTCCGCGCGGGGGCGGCGGATGGGACGCGAGGAACTCAACGCGACGTTCATCAAGCTGGTCCGCCAGATCGGGCTGGAAGGCCGCGGCGCCCGCGCCCGCCCGCGCCCACATGATCTCAGACACGCCTTTGCCGTGCACACGCTGTTGGACTGGTACCGGACCGGTGAAGACATCGACCGGCGGATGCCGCTGCTGTCCACGTATCTGGGACACGCAGACCCGGCCAGCACCTACTGGTACCTCGAAGCGGTCCCCGAGCTGCTGCAGCTGGTCGGCGAGCGTATGGAGCGACTGCCCGGAGTGCTGTCATGACCGCGCTCGCACCCGCACTGCAGGCGTTTTTCACAAACCGGTTGATCACCCAACGCAACTGCAGCCCGCAGACGATCGCGGCCTACCGTGACACGTTCACGCTGCTGCTGCGTTTCGTGCACGCCCAGACCGGCAAGCAGCCGTTCGAGTTCGACATCGACGACCTCGACGCACCGCTGATCGGCGCGTTCCTTACCCACCTCGAACGCGACCGCGGCAACGGTGCCCGCACCCGCAACGCCCGCCTCGGCGCGATCCACTCGTTCTACCGTTTCGCCGCACTTGAGCACCCCGAGCACGCGCACACGATCGCGCGGGTCATGGCGATCCCAACCAAACGCCACGAACGCAGCACCGTCTGCTACCTCACCCTCACCGAGATCACCGCACTGCTCGCCGCGCCCGACTGCAACACCTGGCTCGGCCGCCGCGACCGTGCACTGCTGGCACTGATGGTCCAGACCGGGGTGCGCGTCTCGGAACTGGTCGGCCTGCGCATGCGCGACGTCCACCTCGGCACCGGCCGCCACATCCGGGTCCTGGGCAAGGGGCGTAAGAAGCGCGCGACACCGCTGACCGGCGAGGTCGCCGCCCTGCTACACCAATGGATCACCGAACGTGGCGGCGAACCCGACGACCCACTGTTCCCAACGTGTCAAGGTCGACCGCTGAGCCGGCACACGGTCGGACTACTGGTGGGCAAGCACACCGAGACAGCGGCAGTGAACTGCCCGTCGTTGAACACCAAGCGCGTCACCCCGCACGTGCTCCGCCACACCGCGGCGATGCTCTGGCGGGCCAAAGGCGTAGACATCGCGACGA
The DNA here is from genome assembly GCA_036389855.1 of Pseudonocardiaceae bacterium. Classification (GTDB taxonomy): domain Bacteria; phylum Actinomycetota; class Actinomycetes; order Mycobacteriales; family Pseudonocardiaceae. The sequence continues at coordinate 666 of DASVWA010000020.1, read as the reverse complement.
TCGCACTGCTGCTCGGCCACGAGAGCACCCAGACGACCCACATCTACGAACACGCCGACCCAGCCCTCAAGGAGAACGCGATCGCCCGGACCACGCCGCTTGGCATCAAGCCCGGCAGATACCGACCCTCCGACACGCTGCTCGCATTCCTCGAAGGCCTCTGATTATGTTGAGCGGATCACCGTCGAAACCGCTGGGCGCCAGGAGAATCCCGGCCCGCTGACCACGTCCTCAACATAATCAGCGACTGGACATACAACGGATTATGTGAAGATCAACATAATCCGTTCGGCGGGAGGCCGCACGGAAAAGGACCTGCACCGCAGGCACCTCGCCGTGCGGCCCACCCATCCGTCAAGGTCGCCGGAAGTTGGCGGTACGTCTACCGGGCCGTGGATGAGTACGGCCAGGTTATCGACGTGTATATCTCACCCGAGCGGGACAGCGGCGCAGCCCGACGATTCTTCGACCGCACCCTTGCCACCGCCGTCGTGGCGCCGATTGAGGTCGTTACTACCAGGCTGCGTGCTACCTCCGGGGTGCTCGAACAGGTTCTTCCCCAGGCGTGGCATCGCACCGAGCGGTACGCCAACAACCGGATCGAAGCCGACCACGCTCAGTTGAAGAGACGACTGCGGCCCATGCGCGGTCTAAAGACTGATGCCG
>DASVWA010000019.1:0-3069 GCA_036389855.1 Pseudonocardiaceae bacterium | reverse complement strand
GTCGACCTCATGGTGGATCTGATGCTCGGTGAGGTGGACTGTTCTGTCACCGAAGGTGACTGGGTGACCCAGCTACGCGCATTGGTGCTTAGCTACCACCAGGCATTGTCCGCGCACCACCAGCTTGCCCGGGTGTACAGCGCCCGAGTCAGGATCGGCCCGCACGGCCTGATGGTGATCGAGCGGACCATCGAACTGCTCCTCCAAGGAGGGCTTTCGCCGGCCGAAGCTGCTGACGCCTTCTTCGCCCTGTACACCTACACCGCCGGCTTTCACCAGATGGGCCACATCGCCCCCCTTCGCGACACGGCATCCCAAGACGAAATCGGGTACTACGCAGCGCTTGCGCCTGAGCAGATTCCCTCCATTCAGGCGGTGAGCCCGCACCTCAGCGGCGTGCATCGGCCGGGCAGATTCGACTATGGCCTCGACGTCATCCTCGCCGGCTTGCAGACCAAGGTCGCGCACTGAACGGTCGCCCGCTGCGCTCTGGAGCTACCGACCGGTAACGTTGCAGAATGAGTGGTGAGGTCCAGCCGGCGGGAGGTCGAAGGGCACCATGAACATCGTTGTCCTGATCAAGCAGGTGCCGGACACGTGGTCTGAACGCAAGCTCGCCGACTCGGATCACACCCTTGAACGCGGCTCGGCTGATCTCGTCCTGGACGAGATCAATGAGCGAACGGTCGAGGAGGCGCTCAAGATCAAGGAAGCGGGCGAGGGCGAGGTCACCGTCGTCACAATGGGTCCCGAGCGGGCCACCGACGCCATCCGCAAGGCGCTGTCGATGGGCGCGGACAAGGCCGTTCACTTATTGGACGAGGGCTTGCACGGCTCTTGCGCGGTGCACACCGCCAGGGCGCTGGCCAAGGTCATCGGCACCCTCGGCGACGTCGACCTGGTGCTGGCCGGCAACGAGGCCACCGACGGCACCATCGGTGCCGTCCCGGCGATGGTCGCTGATGTGCTCGGCGTACCGGAGCTGACGCATGCCCGCAAGGTGACCGTCGAGGGACGCACCGTGACCGTTGAGCGGGAGACCAACGACGCGATCACGGTCCTGCAAGCCGATCTGCCTGCGGTGGTCAGCGTGCACGAGAAGATCAACGAACCGCGCTACCCGTCGTTCAAAGGCATCATGGCCGCGAAGAAGAAACCGGTCAGCACGTTGTCGTTGGCCGACGTGGGTATCGAACGCAGTGATGTAGGGCTGGCCAACGCCACGTCCACGGTGACCGAATCCACACCCCGCCCGCCGCGCGAGGGTGGGCAGGTCATCACCGACGAGGGTGATGGGGCGGCCAAGCTCGCCGAGTACCTCGTCGGCCAGAGGCTGATCTGACCTCCGAAGGGAAGAACTCCAGTCATGGCAGAGGTCCTGGTACTCGTCGAGCACTCAGCGGGCGACATCAAGAAGGTCACCGGTGAGCTGCTCACCGCTGCGGCGAGGCTGGGGGAGCCGTCGGCTGTAGTGGTCGGCACGCCTGGCACCGCGAGCAAGCTCAAGGACAGGTTGGCGGCCTACGGCGCGGCCAAGGTCTACGTCGCGCAATCCGACGAGGTCGACGACTACCTCACCGCGCCTACCGTCGGTGTCCTGGCAGCGCTCGTGGAGTCGGCTCAGCCGATCGCCGTGCTGATCGCCACCTCACCGGACGGCAAGGAGGTCGCGGGCAAACTTGCCGTGCGCACCGGATCGGGCCTGCTCTCCGACGCCGTCGACCTGGCTGGCGACGGCACCGCTACGCACTCGGTCTTCGGTGGCTCCTACCTGGCAAAGTCCAAAGCCACTACTCCGGTTGCGGTGATCACAGTCCGGCCCGGTTCGATCGACGCGATCGAGACCCAGGGTGCGGCTGTCGAACAGACTGTCGAGGTGCCCGCGGTGGATCCGGCGAAGGCAGCGAAGATCATCGAACGTAGGCCCATCGGGGGCGGTGACCGCCCGGAGCTCGCCGAGGCCAGCGTGGTGGTGTCCGGCGGCCGGGGTGTCGGCTCGGCGGACAACTTCCAGGTAGTCGAGAAGCTCGCCGATTCCCTCGGTGCAGCGGTCGGGGCGTCCCGGGCAGCGGTCGACTCCGGCTACTACCCGCATCAGTTCCAGGTCGGGCAGACCGGTAAGACGGTCTCTCCGCAGCTGTACGTCGCGCTCGGCATCTCCGGCGCCATCCAGCACCGCGCGGGAATGCAGACATCCAAGACCATCGTGGCGGTCAATAAGGACCCGGAGGCGCCGATCTTCGAGATCGCCGACTTCGGTGTGGTGGGCGATCTGTTCACCATCGCCCCGCAGCTGACGGAGGCGGTCACCAAGCGCAAAGCCTGACCCCCGCGTGTCCGGCCCTCCTGCCCGGTGTGTCGCGCTCTCTTGCGCGGTGTGTCGGCCTGTGGTGCCGGGACCGGCCGCACCTGCGCGACGCACGGCGTAGCGGCCCGCGCCCTCGCCACCTCGGGAGCCGTTTACGCTGGTGTCTCGATGACCTACCTCGACCACGCCGCCACGACGCCGATGCTGCCGGAGGCAGTAGCAGCGATGAGTCAGGCGTTGTCCACCCTGGGCAATGCCTCGTCGTTGCACGGTTCCGGCCGCCGAGCCCGTCGCACCGTCGAGGAAAGCCGGGAAAGCATCGCTGATGCGCTGGGTGCCCGCCCCTCGGAAGTGGTGTTCACCGGGGGCGGCACGGAGGGTGACAACCTCGCCGTCAAGGGGATGTTCTGGCAGCGGCGTGCCGCCGACCCGCGCCGCAACCGGGTGCTCGCTTCCGCCGTCGAGCACCACGCTGTGCTCGATGCGGCGTCCTGGCTGGCCGATCACGAAGGCGCCGAGGTGGTGTGGCTGCCGGTGGATGCCGACGGCCGGGTGCACCCTGAGACGCTGCGGGCCGCGCTGGCCCGTGACCCGAACTCGGTCGCGCTGGTGAGCGTGATGTGGGCGAACAATGAAGTGGGCACCGTGGCACCGGTGCAGGAATTGGCCGAGGTTGCCGCCGAGTACGGGGTGCCGCTGCACACCGACGCGGTCCAGGCGGTGGGCCAGCTGCCAGTGCACTTCGGCAGGTCCGCAACCGC
>DASVWA010000018.1:0-9145 GCA_036389855.1 Pseudonocardiaceae bacterium | reverse complement strand
GCACGACCGCACCGCTCCGGCCATGGGCGCCCCGATCTGCTCGTGTCACACCGACGTGTCCGCCGCGCCCCCTCGTGGACGCGCGAAAGTATAAGGCGGACATCGAACAGGCAGATCAGCTGGTGGCCCGCGTGGAGGCGCGCCGATCGCGAAGGCCCGCGCCGGAGGACGAAGCCGGCATGCTCGATGCGTCAATTCCGGGCCGTGCTCTGCGTCGACGTGCTGACCACCAGGTCCGCCCCGGACGCACGGGTTCTTGGGTGTGAACAGTTCACCGACCAGATTGGACAGTCCGCGGTCGTAGGGGTCACGTCCGGCTTCGGCGCGCAGGAGCGCCACGGTGTCGTTGGCGGCACGTTCCCAGTGGGCCCAGAACTCGGTCGCGCGGGTCCAGGAACAGGAAGTGGCGTGGTTGGCCGGGCGGACCGGGTCTAGATATGGGTACTGACCCAGGGCCGCCACATCGTGCGACGCTCCAGACATTCCATGCCTGGTGCGGTTAAGCGCAGGCGTTCGGCGGCAGCTCTGAGCACCGTCAGAGGAGCAGGCCCGCACGGGCCAGCTCCCAGCGCAGCGACTCGGCCGAGGTGAAGTGAACGGTGGCGATGCCCATCCGACGGGCGCCATCGATGTTCGACTGCGAGTCGTCGACGAACAGCACGTCCGCGGGAGCCGCACCCAGCACCGCCAGCGCGGCAGCGTAGGCAGCCGGGGACGGCTTGGTGACCCGAGTGGTAGCGCTGAACAGGGGTACCGCGATCCGAGCGTGCACCGCCGGCAGCACCAGCGGCAGGGCATCGCGCAGCAGCGCATCATTGTTCGTCAGCAGGGTGCGGGTCACCCCCGGCACGACGTCGTCGATGACTGCGAGCACCTCGTCGTCAGGGGTGAAGGCCGAGGCCCACAGCCGGGCCAGCTCAAGGTCGTCACAGTGCAGTCCCAGTTGCTCGCGCAGCGTGCCACGGATACTGGTGGCGTCCAGCTCCCCGCGGTCACATCGGTCGACGATGCCGCAGCCATAGAGCCGTTCGTCGACCTCAGCGGTCTCGAGGCCCGAGACGGCGGCGAGGCGCTCAAGCCGCGCTGCCGAGTCAAACCGGCACACCACGCCCGCCAGGTCGAGTAAAAGATGCCGCGCCGCCACCTGGGAGACCGTAACCGGCAGGGCTGTGGCTGCATACATGCGGTCCTCGTGGTCATGACCCGCCCCGACCTCCTGCGCAGCTGGACCACTGATGCCATCGGCGTCTTCGAGCCAACTCCGTAGGCGCTACGCACCCGCGCTGAGGGTTCGACAGACCCGGCGCGCGGCGCCGATGTGCTCAGCCGGTTCTGGGCGTCGCTTTCCGCTGATCGCCATGAGCCAGGACCGCGCTCGAGTTGAAACTGCTCGTTTACCGGATCTAGCAGCCGGCCACCTGAACAAGGCCGCTGCGCGACCGCTTGACGATCGAGCCGCCGCCAGGAGTAGGGACCGCTAGGCGATCGACAGCTGGGAGGAGGGCAGGCGGTGCCGGTGCGCTATGACGTCGACCTCGGACACATCCCCGCAGCTGGCGATCGTCAACGGCGCGTTGGGGCTCTGTCGAGCTCACGCGCCAGCTTCCTTCACGTACATGTGCCCTCCGGGTTGGACGAAGGGGGAAGCAACGAGCCCGCGCCAACCTGGCGCTCAGCACATGGCAGCTATATGCCGTTGAGGATTGCCTGCGAAACTGTTGCTGGTCGAGCCCGAGCTTTGAGAGGCGAAGCTGCCGAGAAGGTCACTTTGATGCATGTGGGCGTTAGGCAACGAGGATCGGTGAGGTGATCAAACCAGACGGTCAGCAGGAAGAGTCCTCGGGTACGGAACGCCGACCGGGTGCCTTGACGCTGAGCGAGGATGACCGGCGCGTACTGGCCGTCTGGGCCGCCGACTGCGCCGAGCGGACACTGTCGCTATTCGAGGTACAGGCCCCGGGCGACACACGCCCTCGTGCTGCCATCGACGGCCTTCGAGCCTTCGCCCGTGGCGAAATGCGGATCGGAAAGGTCCGCGCCCTTTCGGCTCGGGCGCACGCAGCGGCTCGGGAGATCGGCGACCCGGCTGCAGTAGCCGCCGCCCGAGCCGCAGGTCAGGCGGCGGGCGTAGCCCACATGGCAGCCCATGCGCGTGGCGCCGCAGCCTACGCCGCGAAAGCCACCGGACTGACCGCACCTCATGATCCGGCCGCCGTCGCCGACGAGGTCCGGTGGCAGCAGAGCCACGCCTCGCCAACGGTTCGGGATGTCCTACGGCGATTACCGGCAACGCCGCCTGCGACGCATCCATAGCCGCTCATACCCAGCGTTCGCCACACGCACAGCGGCATGTGCGGATGTTTCCGCTGCGTCTTGTCTCACGAGGGCGCACGGGTCGAGCTTTGCCGGCCGAAAACGTTGGGGAGAGCTACCGAGTGGGATCCTTGAGGAGCCGCCGGTGCAGTTCGGTGGTGAGTATGGATCGCGCGGGCCAGTCCGTGTTGGTCTTGAGTCCCGAACAGTCAAGTCCACTCCCCACCGCGGTGGCACCAGCGGCTACGGTCGCAGCGCAGCCTTGGCATCATTTCGTGATGCTGGAGGCCACGCTTGGCTGGCCACTCTGGTCCGCGCGATCGACGTCACCTCGATTGGGACGAGTTTCCGCTGGCGCTGCCGTTCACGATAACCGTCGGCGGCCCGATCTTGGCCAAGGTGCACAACCGCGCGTACTTGCACGGTAGGTCAGCGGCACGACCTCCTTTCAGCACGGGTTCATCGCGCCGCGTGGGGTTAGCCGGCCTCACCATCACAGCGCGCGGCGAGCAGTCGGTCGAGGAACTCCGCCTGGCCACGCGCCAGCTTGACCCGGGCTGTAGAGCAGTCGAACCACTCGGCCCGATCGATCTCGGGGAAGCTGCAGATTCGGCCCGAGCCCGGCGGCCACTCCAACTCGAAGGTATTGCTCCGGGCCTGTCTGGCGTCGAAGTCCGACTCGACGGCGTAGACGATGAGCCGCTTGCCGCTGGGCAGGCGGATCGTACCCAGCTCAATCTCCCGACCGGCCGGAAGCGGTGCACCCAGCTCCTCCTCGAACTCCCGAGCCGCAGCCACCCGGGGATCCTCGTCCGCGTCGTGCTCGCCTTTAGGAATCGACCACGCGCCATCGTCGCGGTGTGCGTGAAACGGCCCACCCATATGGCCAAGCAGCACTTCAACCCGACCCGACGGAGTGGTTCGAAACAGCAGCGCTCCGGCGCTGCGGGCCATGGCCATCTCGCGAGGGTATCCGCGCGTCGGACGCGACGTGCGGTAGGCATATGAGTTTCGGTCGCGATGTGGAATCTGGTCGATCCGAAGGACCACGGGCAGCACTGCGCCAAAGCAACAGGACCGCTGGGGTGCTAGTGGGTGGCGGGGCGCGTTTGCCTGCCGAGCGCCAGGCCGAGTTCGATCATGGCCACGCCCAGGGTGAAGTGGAGCCAGTTGTCGGCCGTGTTGACAGGCACGAAGTTGCCCGCGCCGCCCTTGTCGATGAGCAGCCATAGAGCCACAGCACCAGGGAGATCACACCACCGCCGAGCAGAAAGACGCGGGCGGTCGCTGCTGTACGGACCATCGCCAGGCGCGTGCCCGGCGAAGTTCAGGCACTCGTGGTAGTGGTGACTCCAGGAACGAACCCCAGGAGACCCACGAGGACAAACACCGCACCCACCGCCATCGCGGCGAGCTGCACTGGCGTACGGGTCATGGCACCAGCAGTCACGTGAGGCCCCCTTCTAGGCACTAAGCGCTGAGACGTAGTCCCCCGGTCCCGCGGCCCAAACATCGACCTCGGTTCACCACGCCTGCACAGACAGCCCGGAGCGGCCCGCCCACCATCCAGTGCGAGGGACGGCAGGAGGCGGGCGTCATCGGCTGATCGACTCGTATAGAGCAGTTTGACCATCGGGCTAGGCGGTCGGGCCCACGCCTCGATCTCGAATTGCAGCGATCTGCCTCGATATGAGTGCAATGGCTAGGCCATCGACCTGGGCATGCTCGGTGGAGCTGAGGGGATTCGAACCCCTGACCCCCGCACTGCCAGTGCGGTGCGCTACCAGCTGCGCTACAGCCCCGAAGAGATCGCCACAGACCTGCCGCGGCGCGTAGGCCACCGTACACGAGACCGAAGATCCTCCCCGCAACAGGACCAGGTCAGCGTTGGGCGCGGCTCAGTGCCTCGGCCAACCAGCCTTGGTCGCCGATGTCGACGAGCGTGCCGTTCACGACGACGCTCGGAGTACCGAACCGGCCATCGGGGCGCAGGCCGCTGATGAAACGTCTGGCGATCTCGGTGGACGCGGCCACCCGCCGGTCGATACCGGCCTGCATGCAGCGCGCGACGCCGTCGCCGGCATCCAGGTCGCGCGCGAGCTGCTGGAGCTGGGCGCTGGTCCACCCCGGGCCGCCCTCAGCCGGCTGGGTGGCGAACAGGCTGTCGTGGAACCGGGGGAAGATGCCGGCCTGGGCGGCACAGAACGTCGCGCCGGCAGCCAGGGTGGAGTATCCAGCCGGTTCCGAATAATGGTCGAGGATGGCGACCGGGTGATACACCACCCGGGCCGTGCCGTCCGCGGCGGCTTGCGCGAGCTGCTGGTGGTAGAGCTTCTCGAACTCCCCGCAGCCCGAGCACAGGAAGTCCTCGTAGATGTCAATGGTCACCGGCGCCTGAGGGCTTCCGGTCACCACGGTGTCGCCCTGCAATGCCACCGGGTACTCCGGGCCGGCGGCGGCGACCGGGATCGCGGCTGGGAGGGCGTCCGGCTTGTTGCGGTTCTGCAGCCATAGCCCGAGCCCCACGGCAAGGGCGAGCGCGACGACGATGGCGACTGCGGCCACTATCCCGCGGCTGGGCCCGCCATCCCTGCGGGCCGCCGTCACCGCCTGGGTAGCCTGCTGCTTGCGCTTTGCCTGGCCCCGTTTGGCGCCGCCCACGACACGCCCCTCCTGCTTATCCGGTCGGATGCCCTGCACGATTGCACTGTCTTTCCGGATCTGCCCCCAGCCATCCGTCGACGCTCAATGCCGTTCGGGGCAGCACCATCAGCCACACCGCCGGCAACACCAGACCGAAGTCCGCGCGAGCGCGGTCGCCCGGACGGGCGAGGCACCGATCAGCGTAGCCATCCATTCGGTTCGCAGGTGAGGCTGCCCATGGCGAGGCCGACCTGAGTGTCAGGTGGATCCGGTGTGCTCCGTACCGTGGGTTCCGCGACGGCGCCACGGAGGTGCGGGATGGCTGTCGATCCAGGTGACGAGGTCGGGCACGTCCATCAGGACTTATCCGGAGGATGGTTACGACCGGCGGTTTTCGGCGCGATGGACGGTTTGGTGACCAATATCGCGCTGGTCGCCGGCGTGGGCGGCGGTGGGGCAGGTGCCGGCCTGATCGTGTTGACCGGGATGGCCGGGCTGGTGGCGGGTGCGTTCTCGATGGCGCTGGGCGAGTACGCGTCGGTCGAGACGCAGAACGACGCCGTGCGCGCCGAGGTTACGGTGGAGCGCGACGAGCTGCGCCGGCACCCGGCCGCGGAGAAGGCCGAGCTGATCACCTCCTTCATGCAGATGGGACTGACCCGCAGGACCGCGCAGCAGGTGGCCGATGAGGTGCACGCCGACCCGTCGCTGGCGGTCCGGGTGCACATCAACCAGGAGCTCGGGGTGAATCCCGACGACCAACCCTCCCCGTGGGTGGCTGGCGGCTCCTCATTCCTGTGCTTCGCGATCGGCGCCCTGATCCCGCTGATCCCCTACCTGCTCGGCTTCGATTCGCTGGCCGCAGGCCTCGGCGCAGGGGCGGTGGGGTTGTTCGTGGCGGGGGCACTCGCGTCGCGTTTCACCACCCGCTCATGGTGGCTGGGCGGGCTGCGCCAGGTGGGGTTCGGCGCGATCGCCGCGGTAGCGACCTACCTGGTGGGTGCGCTGATCGGGGTCAGTATGAGCTGAGCGGCATGAGCTGAGCGGCGTCACGCCTCCGGCGGGCGCGGCCGCCCAGCCATCCGCTGTCCGGTTGGTACCTCGGGACCTTCGTCGCGGCAGCCGCATTCGGCGGCGATGTCGGTTGCGGTGCTGTCTTGTACCCGGGGCAGTGTCTCCGGTGCGCGCAGCCAGGCCACCGCGGCGAGCAGCGAGATGCCGCCGGTCAGGGCGAAAGCCGCAGCGTAGGACAGCTGATCGGCGAGCAGCCCGGCCGCGATCGGACCGAGGATCGCACCGATATCGGCAGTCATCTGGTAGGCGGCGAGCACTGGACCGCCCTTGGCCCGCGAGCCGATCACATCGGCCACCGTGGCGCCCTGTGCCGGCGTGATCAGCCCGGTCCCCATCCCAGCGACCAGAGCGGCAGCCAGGAACTCCGGCACCCCACCGGTGAAGCCCAGCCAGATCGTCGCGGCACCGGTGACGACCAGCCCCACCAGCATCGGCGGGCGGCGCCCGAGGGAATCCGCGAGCCTGCCGGAGAAGGTCAGCGCGGCAACGTTGCCTGCGGCGAAGACCGACAGCGCCAACCCGGCCAGCGACTCGCCCCGATTCAGCACCTCGACGACGAACAGCGGCACCAGCGAGACCCGCACGCCGAACAGCGCCCAGCCGTTGGCGAAGTTAGACGCCAGCGCGGCACGGTAAGCTGGATTTGCCAGTGCCTCGAGGATGGTCAGCGCCGGGGCGTCGGCGGCCGATACTGCATCGGCCAGCGTGGAGCGCCGTAAGAATACCCAGGCCACCGCGGCGGCGACGAACAACGCCACCGCATACACCATGAACGGTGCCCGCAGCGAGATGGCGATCAGCGCGCCGCCGACTAACGGACCGGCGACGCTACCCAGCAGGAAACTGGTGGCCCATAGACTGGTGGACCGGCCGCGCAGCAGCGGTGGGGTGAGCCTGATCAACAGCGCGACCGCCGAGATGGTGAACATGGTCGACCCGATACCACCCAGCGCCCGGAACACCAGCAACTGCCAGTAGCCCGCGGCGAACGCGCAGGCGCCGGTGGACAGGCCGACCAGGCTGATGCCCCAGATGTAGACCGGTCGTTCACCAAAGGCCGAGACCAGCCTGCCGCTGGCCGGCGCGAACGCCAATCGCATGAACGCGAACGCGCTCACCACGATCGAGGCCGCCGTGACGCTGACGTCGAAGCTGCGGGCAAACGTCGGCAACGCGGGCGCGACGATGCCGAAGCCGATCGCGATCACGAAGCTGACCACGACCAGCACCCAGACCTCGCGGGGTAGCCGCGTAGCGACCTGTGCAGCGCCCGTGGACGTCGGCTCCGCGTCCACGGCACCACCCCATCCGATCTTCCTCGCGGTGCTAACGGCAGCACTGTGGTCAACCGGTGACGTAAGCCGGGACATTCCCGCGCCTCGCCGCGTGACCTGTGCTGCCGTGGTGGTCAAGCCCCTGAAGACTGCGAGCACGTCCCTTTTTGGGCTATTTTCTCTGTTAGGTGAGCCTGACCTCGCCAGCTCGGAGGAGTGCGATGCGACGACGTCGTCGACTGATTGTGGTGGTGTTCGCGTTGACTGCTCTGGTGGTAAGCGGCTGCGGAGGCTCAGGAGCGGATCCGGGCGCATCGGGCGCGGGCGGATCCGACGCCGCTTCCCGCACCGTGCAGCACGCGATGGGCAGCACCGAGATCACCGGCAAGCCGGAGCGGGTGGTCGTGCTCGACACCGGTGAGCTGGACTCGGTCCTCGCCCTGGGCGTCACCCCGGTGGGAGCGGTCCGCGCCGACGCCACCACTGGGCTGCAGTCCTACCTGGGGGAGCGCACCCAGAACGTGAAGATGGTCGGCACCATCAACGACCCGAATCTGGAGGAGATCGCCGCCCTGCAGCCGGACCTGATCTTGTCCAACAAGGTGCGTCATGAGCGGCTCTACGACAAGTTGAGCGACATCGCCCCCACCGTGTTCGCCGAGAAGGTCGGGGTGGCCTGGAAGGACAATTTCCTGCTCGCGGGCGAAGCGCTGGACAAGCGGGAGCAGGCCGAGCGCCTCCTGGCGGACTACACGCAGAAGGCGCAGCAGGTCGGTCAGCAGTTCGGTGACCCGAGCAGGCTGGAGGTGAGCATGCTTCGGTTCACCCCGACCAACATCCGGCTCTACGGGGAAGGCTCCTTCATCGGGACCATCCTGCGCGACGCCGGCTTCGCCCGTCCGCAGCCCCAACAGGTCGACAAGACCTTCGTCGAGATTAGTCCGGAGCAGATCTCGCTAGCCGACGGTGACGTGCTGTTCTACTCCTCGTACGGCGAGACCGGGAAGAACCAGATCACCGCAGGTCTGCTGTGGCAGCGCCTCGGCGCGGTGTCCAGCGGCCGGGCACACGAGGTACCGGATGACCTGTGGTACCTCGGAATCGGGCCGATCGCCGCTGACCTGGTTCTCGACGACATGAAGGGTTTCGCGACGACCTCATAGCCACAGTGACTCCGCCCGCCAACCGGTGACGAGCAGCGTCCATCCGGGTCTAGGTATTGAGCTGTGCCTAACTTACTGTAGGCAAGCCTAATGGGGGCCCTCGGTTGAGGGACAAGGAGCCGTTTCGTGACGTCGACCGCCACCCATCCGCCACCGGCGACCGTTTCGACCAGTCGGAATTCGCTGCGGCGACGCCGCGTGCTGGTCGCCGTCGGGCTGCTGGCCCTGCTGGCGTTGGCGGCGCTAGCCAGCCTGGCGGTCGGAGCCAAGCCGATCCCGATCGGCGCGGTGTGGGACGCGATCTGGTCACCGACCGGCACCGAGGACGACATCGTGGTCCGCTCGCTGCGGGCGCCGCGCACCGTGCTCGGGATCGGGGTGGGCATCGCGCTAGGGCTCGCGGGAGCGCTGATGCAGGGCCACACCCGCAACCCGCTGGCCGACCCCGGCATCCTCGGGGTGGAGGCGGGCGCGGCCTTTTTCGTGGTGCTGGGTATTTACGCGTTCGGCGTGACGAGCTTGTTCGGTTACGTGTGGTTCGCCTTCGCCGGGGCATTCGCAGCCAGTGTGCTGGTCTTCATGCTGGGGTCATTGGGCCGGGGCGGGCCGACGCCGGTGACCCTCGCGTTGGCCGGGGTGTCGGTGAGCTTCCTGCTCTACGCGCTGATCCAGGCGCTG
>DASVWA010000017.1:0-10299 GCA_036389855.1 Pseudonocardiaceae bacterium | reverse complement strand
CAGGCCACGCCGGGACACGACGTGATCAAACCTGTGGCTCACGCTCACTAGGGGCCCCCGGTGGTGACGTTGAGCAATCTCCCCCAGCGTAATCGGCCCGCGACTCTTTGTCATCCTCCGAGCGGAGTGCCACATTGAGGGAGCGGCGATCGCTATCCGTAATCTCTTGAACAGAAGAACTCGGAAGGTCACGCCAGCAGCGTCATCGGGCACCAGATCGAGCAGCGAGCCGCCCACGGTCGGATCATGCGCGCGACGAGGGTCGGGCTCGTAGCCGCTGAGCGATCCCATAGCCGGCAAACGTGAACGATGCTGATAATGGATGAGCGGTACCCCGTGACGTCACCTGCTCCGATTACGGTTGGTATGAAGTGCGTCACTCAGCGTTGCATCCTGCACCGGCGAGGGGGGTGGTCATGACGCAGCGGGGTAGCGTGCTGGGCGCACTGGCTAAGGTCTTGCTGGTCTCCACCCTTTCCGCTGCGTTGCTGTCCTCCTCGGTTTCTCCGCCGCTGATGTCACACCACTCGGCCGAGCCGCCGGGTTCGTCGGTCCGGAGCATCTCACCGCCTGAGGCCCCACCTGGCCCAGTGTCCGACCAGTTACCCGCTCTGCTGCTGGTATCCCCGTTCACCGGTCTGGCCACCGACCTCAGCGCGCCCGTGCTCACCGTCAAGATTGACAACGCCCGGCCTGCGCGCCCACAGACCGGCCTCACCCTCGCCGATGTGGTCTATGTCGAGCCGGTTGAGGGGGGCATCAGCCGGCTGCTCGCGGTGTACCAGTCTCAATTCCCGCCAGTGGTCGGGCCGGTGCGCAGCGCGCGACTGACTGACCTGCAACTGCTGGCCAATTTCGGCCGGCCGGCGCTGGCGTTCTCTGGCGCTGCCGCCGAGGTCGGTGCACTGGTGGCACAAGCGCCGGTGCTCGACGTCTCGGTCGATGAACAGCCGGGCAGTTACCGCCGGGACCGGAAAAAACGGATGCCGCATAACCTCTACGCCGATACCAATCTGCTACGCCGGGGCGGTGCGCCGCCGCGCGATATCGGTTTCCGTTTCGGCCCCACCCCGCCCGGTGGCCGCCCGATGCCGGAGGCCAACGTCCGGTACCAGGCAACCGGCATCGGCATGCAATGGACGCCTGCCGAGGCGAGGTGGGTGATGTCGATGGACGGTGTGCCGCTCACCTCCGCCTCCGGGCCACGGCCCGGTGCGGCCACCGTGGTGCTGCAGCGGGTAGCACTGCGAGACACCCCGATCCGCGACGCCTCCGGGTCACCCTCGCCATTCGCGCCGACCGTGGGGGTCGGGAGCGTGGTCGTGCTCCGGGATGGCCTCGCATTCGACGGGAGCTGGTCGCGTCCGACCCCTGAAGCGATCACTACGTTCACCCTCCAGGATGGATCACCGCTGACCTTCGCCCCCGGACCGGTATGGGTGGTACTTGTGCCGGAATAACTCCTGGCACGCTCGTGGCGTGGGGCGTGTGCAGTGGTGAGATTCGGGGCGTTCCTGCTGGCGCCGCAGTACCCCGGCCAGGACCACGGCACGGTGCTGAACGCCACCGTGGCCGCTGCGGTGGCCGCTGACGAGGCCGGGTTCGACGAGGTATGGGTTGCCGAACACCACTTCATCTCCTACGGGGTGTGCCCCTCGGCGGTGACGCTCGCCGGTTACTTGCTGGCAGCGACCCGGCGAGTCGCGGTGGGTACGGCGGTGAGTGTGCTGTCTACTGCGCATCCCGTCGCTCTGGCCGAGCAGACCGCGCTGCTCGACCAGCTCTCCGGTGGCCGGTTCCGGTTGGGGGTGGGCCGCGGCGGCCCGTGGGTCGACCTCGACGTGTTCGATACCGGGCTTGGCCGCTGGGAGCATGGCTACCCGGCAGCGCTGGACGTCCTCCTCGAGACGTTGCGTACCGGGCGCGTGGCGGGCACCCTGCCACTGGTGCCGGCGCCCCGGACCCGTCCGCACCCGCCGGTGGTCACCGCGGTGACCTCGCAGGGTGGCCTCGAGGTGGCGGCCGCACGTCGCCTTCCGATGCTGCTGGGCATGCACGCCGACGACGAGGAGAAAGCCACGTTCACGGCGCACTATGCCGCGTTGACCGGTGGATTTGATCCCGGTCATCTGGCTGCCGGAGTGGCACATGTCGCAGATACCCGCACCGAGGCCCTCGCGGAGGTGCGCACGGCGTTACCCCGCTGGTTGGGTCCTGGGCTCGCCGGTTACCGGCGAGCCGACGGGGCGCCGCACGCTTCGCGTGACCCGCACGCTTACACCGAACTGCTGTGCCGGCTGCACCCGATCGGCACCCCTGACGACTGCGTGCGGACGCTCACCCGCTCCGTTGGGCGCACCGGGGTCCGGCACCACCTGCTGCTGGTCGAGACCACCGGGGACGCGGCCCGCAACCAGGAGAACATCGCCCGGCTCGGGACCGAGGTGCTGCCCAGGCTGCGCGCCGTGTAGGGACTTGGCACTGATATACCGGTGCCCGGTATGCTCGGTACCTCGGAGAGGTATTAGGGGAGAAGCCAGGAGAGGTAGCGAATGGCCAGTTATACCAAGGACCGGGACGCCTACCTCAAACGGCTGCGCCGGATCGAGGGCCAGATCCGTGGCCTGCAACGGATGGTTGAGCAGGACCAGTACTGCATCGATGTCTTGACCCAAGTCTCGGCCGCCACCAAGGCACTGCAATCCTTTGCGTTGGTCTTGCTTGAAGAACACATGGCCACCTGCGTGGTCGACGCCGCGGCCGACAAGGGCGACGCCGGCGTCAAGGTCAAGGAAGCAGCCGACGCGATCGCCCGGCTGGTTCGTTCTTGACCCACCGCGTGGGACACCGCAGCGAGTGGGAGGAGATCACGACATGGGGGACACCGCGACGATCAGCGAGTACCTCGTCACCGGGATGGTGTGCGAGCACTGCGTTTCGGCGGTGACCGAGGAGATCAGCGCCATCGAGGGGGTCACCGGTGTGCAGGTCGACTTGGCCACCGGCCGGGTCAGTGTCACCAGCACCGTGGCGTTGGACGATGCCGCGGTGCACGCTGCGATCGACGAGGCCGGCTACGAGATGTCACGCTGAGCATTCACGGGTAGTCTCGGGCTGAGCAGATGCGGACCCCGGTAACGCTGCTGGCGGTGCTCGCTGGCATCGTCGCGATCTTCGGCATCGCGATCAGTCTCGGAGAGTCAATCGTCGGTAGCGTCCTTCCTGCGCCGTATCGCGACAGTGGGCCACGCGCCGGTGGTGACACCGAGCCTGCCGCCGGCCCCGGCGGTCTGGCCGTCGCTAGCCAGGGTTACGTGCTTCGCGCGAGGACCACGCGGTTCACTGCCGGAGAGACAACCACCTTCCGCTTCACCGTCTTCGGCGCCGACGGCAAGCCGGTCACCGACTTCGCGCGCAACCCCGACCAGCGGATGAGTTTGCTCGTCGTGCGCCGGGACATCACCGGTTACCAGCGCCTGCACCCTCTCATGACCCCCGATGGCACCTGGAGCGTGCCGCTGCGGCTGGATAACCCGGGTAGCTACCGGGCATTTGCCGAATTCCGGCCAGAATCGGCCGAGGCGCCGGTGATCCTGGGCCTGGATCTCGACGCACCGGGTCTGGTCGAGCCGGGACCCATACCGAAGATCGCGGCGACGGCCAAGGTCGACGGTTATACCGTGATCGGGACCGGAGACCTGGTCGCCGGCGCGGTGTCGCAGCTGTGGATGCATGTGATCCGCGACGATGTGCCGGTCACCGATCTCGATACCTACCTCGGGAATGCCGGCCATTTGGTAGTCCTGCGCGAGGGCGACCTGGCCTACCTGAAGGTGCGGCCTATCACAGGTCCCCGCCGGGACACCACGATCGGCTTCGAGGTGGAGGCGCCAGCCACGGCGTATCACCGGATGTTCTTGGAGTTTCAGCACCATGGCCGGGTGCGGGTCGCAGAGTTCACCGTGCTGGCAAGGTGACATGGCAAGCGTCCGCGACCGCAGCACCGCTACCGTGACCGGCGCTGGTGAGTCAACCCACCAGGTCGAGCTAGCGATCGGCGGCATGAGCTGCGCGTCTTGCGCGGCGCGTATCGAACGCAAGCTCAACCGGCTCACCGGCGTGACCGCGAGCGTCAACTACGCCACCGAGAAGGCGCGGATCAACTTCCCCGATGGCGTGACACCCGAGGAACTCGTGGCCACCGTGGTCAACACTGGCTACACCGCCGAGTTGGCCGAGGAGGTGGCCGCTCCCAGCGCCAGCCCCGACCCCGACGGCATTCAAGCACTGCGCACGCGGTTGGTGGGCAGTGCCCTGCTCGCCATCCCCGTGATCGCCACAGCGATGGTGCCTGCCCTGCAGTTTCCTGGATGGCAGTGGCTGTCCCTGCTGCTCGCCGTGCCGGTGGCGGTGTGGGGTGCGTTGCCCTTCCACCGCGCCGCCTGGCGGAACTTACAGCACGGCGCGGTGACCATGGACACCCTGGTCTCGATGGGTGTGCTGGCAGCGTTCCTGTGGAGTTGCTATGCAATGATCTTCGGCAGTGCAGGCACCCTGGGTGTCCGGCACGAGTTCGGTCTGTCGGCGCACCGGGATGCCGGCGGTGCCCAGATCTACCTCGAGGTCGCGGCAGGCATCACGGTGTTCCTGCTGGCCGGTCGCTACTTCGAGGCGCGTGCCAAGAGACGCGCCGGTGCTGCCCTGCGCACGCTGCTCGACATCGGCGCGCGGGAGGTGTCGGTACTACGGGACGGGATCGAGACGCGTATCCCCGTTGACCAGCTTGTGGTGGGTGACGAGTTCGTGGTCCGCCCGGGAGAGAAGATTGCCACCGACGGTGTGGTGGTGCAGGGCAGCTCCGCCGTCGACGAGAGCATGCTCACCGGCGAGGCAGTCCCGATCGAGGTCAATCCGGGCTCAACAGTGATCGGCGGGGCGGTGAACGTCTCCGGTCGGCTGCGGGCGCGGGCCACCCGGGTCGGTGCGGACACCCGGCTGGCTCAGATGGCGCGGTTGGTGGAGGGCGCGCAGAACGGCAAGGCTCCGGTGCAGCGCTTGGCCGACCGGGTGTCGACGGTATTCGTGCCGGTCGTCATCGTGCTGGCGCTGGTCACCCTTGACTTCTGGCTGGTCGTCGGCGCGCCGACCGCGGCCGCGTTCACTGCAGCGATCGCCGTGCTGATCATCGCCTGCCCGTGCGCCCTTGGGCTCGCGACACCTACTGCGCTACTGGTCGGTACCGGTCGCGGTGCTCAGCTGGGCATTCTGATCAAGGGGCCGCAGGTGCTGGAGTCCACCCGGCGGGTGGACACCGTGCTGCTGGACAAGACCGGCACCATCACCACCGGCACCATGAACCTGCTCGAGGTGCTGTGTGCGCCCGGCGAGAATGCCGACGAGGTGCTACGCCGGGCCGCAGCCGTGGAGGACGCCTCCGAGCACCCCATCGCCACCGCGATCGCCGCCGGCGGCCGGCAGCGGCTGGGCGCGCTACCCGGCGTGAGCGATTTCCGCTCATCACAGGGACTGGGCGCGCAGGCAGTTGTGGGCAGTGCCGCGGTGTTGGTGGGCCGGCCCGCCTGGGTGGCCGAGCACGGGTCACTGCCGATGCCTTCCCCACTGGCGGCAGCATCGGCGCAGGCCGAGCGGGATGGCCGTACGGTCGTCGCGGTGGCCTGGGATGGCCAGGTGCGCGGCCTGCTCGTGGTCGCCGACACGGTGAAGCCGAGTAGCGCCGAGGCGGTGCGCCGGTTGCGTGAGCTCGGGCTGACCCCGGTGTTGATCACTGGTGACAACGAGACCGTCGCTCGCTCAGTGGCCGCCGGGGTCGGGATAGACACGGTGATCGCCGGGGTGCTGCCCGAGGGGAAGGTCGAGCAGGTGCGCCGGCTGCAGCGAGCGGGCCATGTCGTGGCAATGGTCGGCGATGGGGTAAACGACGCCGCCGCGCTGGCCCAGGCCGACCTGGGGTTGGCCATGGGTACCGGCACCGACGCCGCGATTGAAGCCAGCGACCTGACGCTCGTCCGTGGTGACCTACTCGTGGCCGCCGATGCGATCCGGCTGTCCAGACGCACCCTACGCACCATCAAGGGGAACCTGTTCTGGGCTTTCGGCTATAACGTCGCCGCGCTTCCGCTGGCCGCTATGGGGCTGCTCAACCCCATGATTGCCGGAGCGGCGATGGCATTCTCCTCGGTCTTCGTGGTATCCAACAGCCTGCGGCTGCGTCGTTTCCGCCCGCTCTAGCTGGGTATCCGATCGCCGTGCCCCGCCGTCCGTAGCGCCGCACGCAGCGCGTCCGCGGCAGCGTCGAGTTCGGCCGGGTCGGGATCCCGGTCGGCCTTGTCGAAGTCGAAGTCGTCGATGCCCCAGGACGGAAACACATGCAGGTGCAGGTGTGGCACCTCGAACCCGGCGATGATGAGTCCCGCGCGCGGCGCGCCAAAGGCAGTCTTCTGCGCCGCGCCGATCTGCTTGGCCACCACCATGAGCCGAGCGACCACGTCGTCGTCGGCGTCGGTCCACTCGTCGATCTCATCACGGGACACGACCAGGGCATGGCCAGGTCGCAGCGGAGCGATGGTGAGGAAGGCGACGCAGCGTTGCTCACTCCAGACGAAGCGACCCGGGATCTCACCGCGGATGATGCGGCTGAACAGAGTAGGCACGATTCCCTCCGGTGATCGTATCCCGGTGATCTCCTCATCACAGGGCAGTGGATTGTTCCACCCAGGACCGCAGCTGCGCACCGCCGTCGGACGCCGGATCGGTAGTACTGATTCTGGGGCCGATGAACGCCCGTGAGCGGCTCGACATACCGCTGACCAGCAGCACGGGGCCGGGGTGGCGTCGCGCCAGTTGCGCGAAGTCGCCGTCCCCAGTGGCCAGCAGCAGCGGCCGTTCATCGGCCCGGTAGGCGCGGGCCAGCAGCAGGTCTGCACTTTGCCAACCGCTCGCTGGCAACACCTGCGCCCCCGACGGCCAGTCGAGTGCATCCAATGCTGCCGGCGCGCCGACCACCACGACGTGGGCGGACGGCGACGCCTCCAGGACGGCCTCCAGCGCTGCGACGAGCAACCGCAGCCGGGGTACGTCAAGGTTGTCCGCGTCGACCAGAACTTGCACGGGTGTGATCATGCACCTGTGCAAGGCTGCGATGAGACGCGGGGAATGCGTGATCGCAGGAGGCTTGCCATGGCAGCAGGGCGGCTCAGCGGGCTTGACACCGCCTTGCTCAGTGTGGATCGCGACATCACCCCGATGAACCTCGGCGGCTTGGCGACCTTCCGGCCGGCCCAACCACCGGATCCCGAGCGGATCGCGTGTCTACTAGTCGACCGGGCCCAGCGCCAACCACTGCTGCGGCAGCGGGTGCAACCGGCCCTGTCTGCGCTGGCCGCGGCGACGTGGGCCGAAGACCCTGGATTCCGCGCCGCGGATCACGTTCACCTGCATCACCTAGACGGTCCTGGCAGCGCCGACATGTTAGTGGGCTTAGCCGCTGAGCTGATGGTCCGACCACTGCCGCGAACCCGCCCGCTGTGGGAGTTCCACGTCATCTCGGGTGTGGGCGGGGGACGTTTCGCGGTATTGATCACAATGCATCATGCGTTCGGCGACGGGCTGAGCGCGCTAGATGTCGGCCTGCGGGTGCTGGATGAATGCAGACCACGAAACGGCAGCGCGCCCACCCCGCCAGCCTCGACTCCGCCATCGTCGACACAGCCGAGCATGCTGTCCCGGTTGTGGCGCGTGCCCGGTGACCTACGCGGTGCTGTTGAGGGCGCGGTAGAGCAGATGACAGAGGTGACCGGCATGGCCGCTTCGGTGCTTCGTCGGGTGCGCTTGCCTCCGCCGGGCTCACCGCTGGCGATCTCGTCTTCAGGCCAGCGCGTGGTAGCGACGGCTCGGCTCGATCTCCGGCAGGTAGGCCGAATCCGAGCACACTTCGGCGGCACGGTGAACGACGTCCTGCTGTCAGTGGTGGCTGGCGCATTGCGGGAGTGGCTCATCGGTCGCGGCGCCCTGGTGGAAGGGTCGACGCTGCGGGCGTTCGTCCCGGTCAGCCAGCGGGCCAGGTCCAGCGACCGCATCGGGCGAAATCATGTGTCGGGCTACCTCTGCGAGCTGCCGGTCAGCGAGCCTGATCCGGGCGAGCGGCTGCTCAGGATCCGCGCGGCGATGGAGCGCAACAAGGCAGCCGGCGCCGACCGCGGCATTGGTGCGATACCGCTACTCGCTGACCGGTTGCCGCCTGTGGTGCAGCGAGTAGCGGCCCCGGTGGCCGGTCAGGGTGCCGCACTGCTGTTCGACCTGGTGGTGACGAGCATCCCGCTGCCGGCGATGCCGTTCACGCTGGACGGCGCGGACTTGGAGGAGATGTTTCCGCTCGCGCCGTTGGTGCCCGGCCAGGCCCTCGCTGTCGGGCTGTCCTGGTACCGGGACAGCGCATATGTCGCCCTGCTCGCCGATCGGGAGGGCCTCCCGGACGTGCAGCGACTCGCCGACGCGATTGCGCCTGCGGCGGTTGCTCTGGACGTTGTGAGTAGGTGATCGCATCAGGTTAGGCTTGCGCCGTGCCGACATTTGATGCTGCTGCGGTGGACTGCCGGGTCTTGGTCTTTCGTGAGGGACTGCTGACGTCCTTTGGACATGACGTCACCCTTCAGGTCACAACACTGTCCCTGGAAGTGGGGGACGACGACAAGGTCGTAGCCGACTTCGACGCGACGTCGCTGCGCGTGACAAACGAGGCGGTCTCGGCATCCGATCGCAAGGACATCGAGAAGAACGCCCAGAAGACGCTCGAGACCCGGAAGTACCCGAAGATCGAGTTTCGCTCAGCATCAGTGGCACGCGATGGCGACCGGGCCCGCATCGAAGGGGACCTGACGCTGCACGGCGTGACGAATCCGATCTCTGTCGAGGCTCGCGACGACGGCAAGCAATGGAACGCCAAGGTCGTCCTGGATCAGCGCAAGTTCGGCATCAAGCCGTTTTCTGCCATGCTTGGCGCGCTCAAGGTCAAGCCCGACGTCGAGGTGCACATCACCGTCCCGCATTCCTGACCGGGCTGCCGTGGCCGAGGGCCGGCAGGGCGCGCGGGTCGAGCGCACCGACGACCAGCCGCTTGCGAAGCCACCACGGAGATGCGCTGAACAACGCGCCCATGGCGGCGGCGCTGCCCGTGACGTCCTCGCGGCCGGTGAGGTAAGCCCAGCGGTGCCGCTCAGGGAGTGCGAAGAACACGTCAAAGAATCGCGGGACAAGCTCGGGGGGGAAGCGCAGCAGCGATTCCAGGCTGCGCCGTCGCAGGGTATGTACTGCCAGCGCGGCCGGGCTCCACACCGTCCGCCATGCGGCGGCGCCGGCAGCCGCTGAACCGCCGTGCTGCAGCGCGTCCCGGACAGCCGTGGCCAGCCGTGGTGCCAGCTGCAGCGCCGTGGCCACGCTGTAGCCGGTTGCCGGGTGCACCAGCGGGCTTGCTGCGCCGAACGGCACCACCGGCCGGCGCCAGGCCGAAGCCGTCGGTAGCGGGCGGTCCACCGGGATGCGCACCCGCTCCTCCTGGCCCGCCGGTACGGCGATGCGGTGGTAGGCCAACCGGGCATGCAACCGGCGACGCAGCACTGCCAGCCCGAGTCCCGGGCGGCGAGCCAGCGACGTCTCCTCGAGGAGCACTCGATCCGGCGTCACCGGTATCGCATAGAGGAACGTGGGCCATCCGGGCTCGCCGTGGTGCGGCCGCCAGTCCATGAACAACGCACTGCCCGGAGTCACCAGGGCCGCAGCGGCGTCGGCGTCGACCAGCACACCCACTGCGGTCTGCTCAGCTGCTGGCCGGCGGGCGGTGGCGCCGATCACCGAGCGGGCCGCACCGGTCGCGTCGAGCAGGAGGGCCGCCCGCTGGCGGCTGCCATTCAGATCGACGGTGACCCCATCGGGATCCGGGTGGGCATCCCGTACCCGGCCTGTCACCACCTTGACCGGTGCGGCAGCGAAGCCGTCCCGCAGCGCGCAGTTGTCCAGCACCACGTATTCCCAGCCCAGCCGGTGCCCGCTGGTGCCGATCGCCTCACCGTGACCAGCGGCTGCCACGGCTGCCTCGGCGTCACCGGGCAGCTCCGCCCGCCACGAGCCGTAAGTGGCGCGCCAGGGCCGGTCCGGCGCTGGGTCCACCAGCTCGGTGTGCAGGCCCAACCGCGCGCAGGCCGCCGCCACCGCCCATCCCGCCGGGCCACCCCCAGCCACCAGCACGTCGATCACGAGGTGCAGCCTACGGCTGGTCGTGAGTGG
>DASVWA010000016.1:0-3860 GCA_036389855.1 Pseudonocardiaceae bacterium | reverse complement strand
CCCCAGTCCCAACCCGCTGCGGGCCCCGATCCGCCGGACGATCGGCAGGCGCGGTATCTGACTGCTCAGCAGCCATCGAGAGGCCTCGCCAAGTGTAGATCAACATGTCATCATCTAGGCATGGGGACACTATTCTTGAGCGAGAAAAACCACACGGATGTCGGGTCATGTGAGGAGTCCATGGCTATTCAGCGACCGATATGCCGCCGGCTGGCCGTTGCGGTCGTCGCAACCGTCATGACACTCACACCGGTCGCCTGCGGCGACGACGAGTCCAGCGATGAGTCCGCGCCGCCTGCGGCGGCACCCGCCGCACCCCAGAATCTCTCGACCCTGTCCGGCGTCGACACTTTCGCCGCGCCCAAACCAGGCGCCGAGGCCGTCACCTATAACCCGGCCCTGGTGCCGGAGGGCGCATCGATCCTGGCCAGCATCATGCCGGCAGGCCGCGGCTACACCCAAACCAGGGCGAACTTGTCGGTCGCCGGGCTGCTGCCTAATCACGCATATGTTCTGCGCGCGCACACCCAGGCCTGTGGCGCCACCGCCGAGGAGGCAGGGCCGCCCTACCAGGATCGCATTGACCCCGCCGCGACACCCCAAGCGAACTCGACCAATCCGGAGTACGCCAATCCGCGTAACGAGATCTGGCTAGATGTACGCACCGATACGGACGGCTCAGCCAGCTCCGGCGCCTCCGTGCCCTTCACCTTTACCGACCGGGCACCCGCATCAGTCGTGGTGTACGACGCGCCCGCCACGGCCCCCGGTCAGGCAGGCCCACTGGGCGCCCCGATCGCCTGCCTCAACCTGTCCAGTACTCCCCAGTCCGGCCCTCCCCAGTCCGGTCAGTGACCGGCGTGGGGTCACTTCAGATTTAGCCAGCAGCACGTCACGCGGCAGCCTGCCGGTGCGAGTAGCCGATGCTGCGCACCGATCCGTGGGACACCGCAGCCCTTGGCGACCGAGGAATATCGAGATGGCGGCGGCAGTTGAGCCCAGCAGACTCAATTTCTCACAGAGGTGACAATCTTGACCGAGACTGTGAAGCTGCCGGTTCTGCCCCTCGACGACGCCGTGGTGTTGCCCGGAATGGTGGTACCGGTTCCACTGGCCGATGCCGAGGTCCGGGCGGCGATCGAAGCCGCTCGTGCCGCGACCACTGTGGAGTCAGGCACCCAACAGCAGGTACTGCTCGTGCCCCGGCTGGATGGCAAGTACGCCGCGGTCGGCGCGCGGGGCGTGGTAGAGCAGGTCGGCCGGCTGCCCGGCGGAGAGCAGGCCGCGGTGGTACGCGGAACGTCCCGGGTCCGGATCGGAACCGGCACTACCGGGCCAGGTGCCGCGTTGTGGGTCGAGGCCACTGTCCTGGATGAGGTGGCGGCCGACGATCGGACTCGTGAATTGGCCCGGGAGTACCGGGCTCTGGTGATCACGATCCTGCAGCGCCGCGGCGCCTGGCAGGTGATCGACTCGGTGCGGCAGGTCGACGAGCCTGGCGCGCTGGCTGACCTCGCCGGGTATGCCCCCTACCTGACCAAGGCGCAGAAGCTGTGGCTTCTGGAGACCCCGGATGTGGTGGCTCGGCTGGAGAAGCTCGTCGCCTGGACTCACGAGCAGATCGCCGAGCTCGACGTCGCCGAGACGATTAACAAGGACGTCAAGGAGGGCATGGAGCGCCAGCAGCGGGAGTTCCTGCTGCGCCAGCAGCTCGCCGCGATCCGTAAGGAGCTGGCCGAGCTGGATGGAAAGCCCGCCTCCGAGGAGGAGGACTACCGGGCCAGGGTCGAGACCGCGGAGCTGCCGGAGCACGTGCGCAAAGCGGCGCTGACCGAGGTCGGCAAGTTGGAGCGGACCGCTGAAGCCTCACCTGAGGTCGGTTGGATCCGTACCTGGCTGGACACCGTGCTCGACATGCCGTGGAACGCCCGCACTGAGGACAGCTTCGACATCGCCGGCGCCCGCGAGGTGCTCGATGCCGACCACTTCGGGCTGGCCGAGGTCAAGGACCGCATCATCGAGTACCTGGCGGTTCGGCGCCGGCGGGCCGACCGTGGGTTGGGAGTCGTGGGCGGCAGGCGCAGCGGGGCAGTGCTCGCCCTGGTGGGGCCGCCCGGCGTCGGCAAGACCTCGCTGGGTGAATCGGTGGCCAGGGCGATGGGCCGCAAGTTCGTCCGCGTCGCCCTGGGCGGCGTGCGCGACGAGGCGGAGATCAGAGGGCACCGCCGGACCTATGTCGGGGCGCTGCCTGGTCGGATCGTGCGGGCCATCTCCGAGGCCGGCACGATGAACCCGGTGGTCCTGCTGGACGAGGTGGACAAGGTCGGCGCGGACTTCCGGGGCGATCCAACCGCCGCGCTGCTCGAAGTGCTGGACCCAGCGCAGAACCACACCTTCCGGGATCACTACCTCGAGGTCGACCTGGACCTGTCCGACGTCATGTTCCTGGCGACGGCGAACGTTCTCGATTCCATTCCCGCGCCGCTACTCGACCGGATGGAACTGGTCACGCTCGACGGGTACACCGAGGAGGAGAAAGTCGCGATCGCGCGCGACCATCTGCTGCCTCGCCAGCTCGACCGGGCCGGACTCAGCCCGGAGGAGATGCAGCTCGAGGACGCCGTGCTGCGCCGCCTCGCCGGCGAGTACACCCACGAGGCCGGGGTTCGGCAGCTGGAGCGTGCGATCGCCCGGATCCTGCGCAAGGTGACCACCCGGCTGGCGCTCAACCAGCACGAGCTGCCGGTCCGCATCGGACCGGGTGACCTGCGGGACTACCTGGGCCAGCCAAAGCACACTCCGGAGTCTGCGGAGCGCACGGCCGTGCCCGGGGTGGCGACCGGGCTCGCGGTGACCGGCGCTGGCGGTGACGTGCTGTTCGTGGAAGCCTCGCTGGCCGACAAGAAGACCGGATCGACGAACGTCACACTCACCGGCCAACTCGGCGACGTCATGAAGGAATCTGCTCAGATCGCGCTGTCCTACCTGCGCTCGCACGGGGCGAAGTTGGACTTGCCGGTAGGCGATCTGGCCGGGCGTGGCATCCATATGCACGTGCCGGCCGGGGCGGTGCCCAAGGATGGACCCAGTGCCGGCATCACCATGACCACTGCGCTGGCCTCGTTGCTGTCCAGACGGCCGGTGCGAGCCGACGTGGCGATGACTGGTGAAGTGTCGCTGACTGGACGGGTGCTGCCGATCGGCGGCGTGAAGCAGAAGCTGCTCGCCGCACATCGGGCCGGGATCACCACCGTGCTGCTGCCCCGGCGCAACGAGCCAGACCTGGATGACGTGCCTGAGTCGGTGCGCGCGGAGCTCACCGTGCATCTGGTCGGCGACGTCCGTGAGGTTCTCGATCTGGCTCTCGAATCGGCGACCACCGCCGCAGCTGCGGCCTGACCGCCACAGTGGGTAACCACCTCCTAGGAGGTGGTTACCCACGCCTCAGCGACCGAGATGATCTGGCTGTTGATTCGCTGGACGTCTTCTTGTCGAGCGGGATTTACTGTTGGCAGGACGACTTCTCGGTTCCGCAGATGCTCGACGTTGGGAGCTTGGGCGGCGGCTTCGCTGACCGATGGCGGTTCTCCGCTGCCCGTGCCGTGGGCGAGATGACGTGGGCAGCTCGCGTTGACCGTGGACCTGAGCAATTCCTCGTGATGACGAGCGAGCCGGTAAACGAGGTGACCCGGTCCCTCGCTGGTCCGAGTGCACGCTCATCATGTGCGGCCTAGCGGTGGACATCTGGGCCTGCTGGGTGCGAGATGCACTGTCCGTCTGCCAGCTTCAGGAAAGTCGTCGGTGCATCGGACCGGTCGTTGACTGCCATTCGCCGTTGCGGACCGACCGCTCGTCGCATT
>DASVWA010000015.1:0-6747 GCA_036389855.1 Pseudonocardiaceae bacterium | reverse complement strand
GCCCCGACCGGCCGGCGCCGGCCGGCAGTCGGACGCCCTGGGAGGAGCCGTTGACCGCGACGGCAGTCGAGGTGCCACTGGCTGCCCGTGTCACCGGGTCCTACCAAGATCATGCCGTGTGTATGCCGTCCCAGGTCGGCGAGCAGCGCCCAGCACTGACAAACGCCCGCAACCATAGACGCAGCTGAGAGCCGATGCGGACGGAACAGCACTGCGTACAAGAAACCCGGTTGCTAGAAGGTGAACTTCTGATGTCTGCGCCGCCTGGTGTCGGCTCGGCTGGTGACCGGGGCACGGTGACCGTGGAGGCGGCGCTTGCGCTGTGCTCGCTGATGGTTGTGCTCGCCCTGGTGCTTGGCGCAGTGTCGGCGGTGGCGGCGCAGTTGCGGTGCGTCGACGCCGCCCGGGAGGCGGCGCGGCTGACCGCGCGAGGTGAGCAGGACCGCGCTGAAGATTTCGCCCGGCGGATCGCGCCGCGCGGCGCGACGGTGCAGGTGACGGTCCACGGCGACGAGGTCACGGCGCGGGTATCGGCGGATCCGGTGGCAGGCCTGCTGCCGGGCATCGAGATTGGGGCCGAGGCGGCGGCGGTGCTGGAGCCAGGTGGCCTGTCATGACGGTATCCGCCGAGGGCGACCGGGGAGTGGCCACGGTGTGGGCGGCGGGAGCTGTCGCGGTGTTAACGAGTATGGCCGTTTTCGGATTGCATCTGGGCACGGCCATGGTCGCGCGCCATCAGGTCGAGTCGGCAGCTGATCTGGCGGCGCTGGCTGGGGCCGGGATGGTGCTGGCTGGTGAGCGGTACGCCTGCGCGCAGGCTCGCCGGGTGACTGACCGGATGAAGGTGCAGCTGTTGTCCTGCCGGGCACATAAGTGGGACGTGCTGGTGGAAGTGGAAACCCGGCCAGCCGGCTGGCTCGGTGATCTCGGGACCGCCACTGGCCGGGCCCGGGCTGGACCGGTCGCATCGTGAGGGCGCCGTGGCGACGAGCGGTTGGTAAAAGGGCTGGCACGAACGTGCGCCGGGTGGTTGTCCGGCGAAAGCCCGACGGTATCCCCGCCGGAGCTAGTGAACGCTCAACGCAGCAGAGCAGCCGACCAGCGACGTCACGCGGATCTGAACTACCAGCGAGGTCCGGAGAGGCTGTTGGGTGACCTTTCAGGAACGCGGTCACGGCGATGGAGGCGAGATGGACTGGACGGATACCTGGAGAGACGCCTTCCGTACCGAGCTTCGGGCGGAGGCCATCGGCTTCGCCCGCCGCGGTTGGCCAGTGATTGCCGGCAGCTACCCACGCGGTTCCCACTGGGTAGGCATGCCCGCGTTGTCGCCCACCAGCGGCGCACAGCACGGCTCGGTGCCGGTGCATCCGGATTGGCCGCAGCTGGCGGGTTGCGGCCCTGAGCGCATCGCCGAACTATGGTCTGACCATCCGTTCAGCGTGTTGCTCGCCACTGGGATGGGGGTGGACGCGCTTGATGTGCCCGCCGAGCTCGGCCGGGCGACCGCAATCGGCCTGCGGGTTGCCGGTGTTGCCGTCCCCATAGCGGTCACGCCGACCGGGCGATGGCTGTTGCCGGTGCTCAGCGGTGGCGTGCCGCATCGGGAGCTGCATGATCATCCCGACGTTGTGCTGCACGCCAAGGGCGCCTGGGTGCCACTGCCACCGTCACCCTGCCTACCTGGTGTGGTGCATTGGCGAGTCAAGCCCGCGATGTGCGGCTGGGAGCTGCCTCGGCTGGAGGAAGTGACCGACGCCGTGCTCGCTGCGCTGGACCAGGTACAGCCCCTGGCAGCGAGGTGAGGACAAGGTCGAGCACCGTGATCGCGCCGGCTTTGTCCAACGGATCGTTGCCGTTACCGCATTTGGGCGACTGAACACACGAGGGACAGCCGGCCGGGCACTCGCACGCGGCGATGGCGTCTCTGGTCGCGGTGAGCCACGGTCGTAGCGCAGCATGGCCGCGGTCGGCGAACCCGGCTCCGCCGGGATGCCCATCGTGCACGAACACCGTCGGCTCTCCGGTGTCTCGATGCAGCGCCGCGGAGACGCCCCCGATATCCCACCGATCGCAGGTGGCGACCAGGGGCAGCAGGCCGATGGCGGCATGTTCGGCGGCGTGGAGTGCTCCCGGCCGCGCCGCCGGGGATAGCCCGGCACCGGCGAGCAACTGCTCCGACACCGTGTACCAGACTGCCCTGGTCCGCAGGGTGGCCGGCGGCAGCTCCAACGGGACAGCATCGAGCACCTGGCCAGACGGCAGCCGCCGCAGGTAACCAACGACCTGGGAGGTCACCTGCACCTCGCCCAGCGCCACCGACACTCCACCCGACCGCCAGTGCTCCAGCACCGACACCACGCAGATATCGGTGGTCGAGCGGGCCGAGGTGTGCCACTCCGGCTCCTCTGGATGAACCAGCGCGACCCCGGCGTCCAGATCCAGCTCATCGACCACGAACGAGTCACCACGGTGGAGGTATACCGCGCCCGGGTGCACCGCCGTGCAAGCCGATCCGGGGTCGACCGTGCCGAGCAGACGACCGGTGTCGGCCTCCACCACCGTCACCTGGTGCCCGCCGCATCCCCGGATGTCGACTTCAGGGTGCGGGCGCTGCTGGGCAGTGGCCCAATACCAGCCGCCGGAACGGCGACGCAATGACCCGTCGGCGACCAAGCCGTCGACCACGGACCGGGCCACCTCGCCTCCCAGCTCGTCGACGCAGGCTTCGGTCAGCGGCAGCTCGGCGGCCGCACACGCCAGCTGCGGTCGCAGCACGTAGGGGTTCGTCGGATCCAGCACGGTCGCCTCCACCGCCGAGCCCAGCAAAGCCGCGCTGTGGTGCACCAGGTAGGTGTCCAGCGGATCGTCCCGAGCGACGAACACCACGAGCGCACCAGACCCGGCCCTTCCGGCTCGCCCGGCCTGCTGCCAGAACGACGCTCGGGTGCCGGGGTAACCAGCCAGCACCACTGCATCGAGCCCCGCGATGTCCACGCCCAGCTCCAGCGCGTTGGTCGAAGCCAACCCGAGCAGCTCCCCCGAATCCAGGGCTCGTTCCAGCGCCCGGCGTTCTTCGGGGAGGTAGCCCGCCCGGTAGGCGGCGATCCGAGAGGTGAGGTCATCCGCCGCAGCGACCGACAGCGCACGTCGTGCAGCTAATGCCGTCAGCTCGGCGCCCCGGCGCGAGCGGACGAACACCAGGGTGCGGGCGCCCTCGATCACCAAGTCGGCCAACAGCCGGGCGGCCTCGGCTGCTGCCGAGCGGCGCACCGGTGCCCCGTTCTCGCCGGTCAGCTCATGCAGCAGCGGCGGCTCCCACAACGCCACGGTGCGCTCACCGCGTGGCGAGCTGTCCTCGGTGACCGCCACCGTGTCCAGACCGGTGAGCCGAGCGGCTGAGGCGCCCGGGTCTGCGACCGTCGCCGACGCGAGCACGAACACCGGACGTGCGCCGTATCGAGCGGCGACCCGGCGCAAGCGACGCAGCAGCAACGCGACGTGCGAGCCGAACACTCCGCGGTAGGCGTGGCACTCGTCGATCACCACGAAGCGCAGTCGCCGCAGCAGGCGCGCCCAGCGATCATGCCGGGCGAGCAGGCCGTGATGCAGCATATCCGGGTTGGTGAACACCCACCGGGCGTGCGAGCGCACCCAGTCCCGCTCGGCCATCGGGGTGTCGCCGTCGTAACCGGCTGGTCGTACGCCGTCCAACCCCAGTGCGTTCACCGCCCGGATCTGGTCGGCACCCAATGCCTTGGTGGGAGCGAGATACATCGCGGTGGCCTGCTGGTCGGTCAGCAGGTCGGTGAGCACCGGCAGCTGGTAGGCCAATGACTTACCCGACGCGGTACCGGTGGCGACCACGACGTGGCGGTCGGCTCGGGCCAGCTCGGCAACGGCGACCTGGTGTGCCCACGGCGCCGCCACACCTGCCACCCCGAGGGCTTCGCGCAGCCGGTCGGGGACCCAGCCAGGCCACTGCACCGTCGTCGCCGCCCGAGCGGGAATCGTCGCGACATGCCGCAGCGGTGAGTCGCTCCCATGAAGCTTGACGAGCAGGCCGTTCAACAGGGCCTGGCCGAACCGGTCCCCGCGCTGCACCGCCCCGCCTCCGTTCGCTGGTATGTCTCGACTGCACGCTAACGCCTTCAGCCCATGCGAAGCGGCCTTCTGTTCGTGAGACTGAGAGCTCAGTTCGGGATAGTGGGCTGCCGTGGAGCGGCACCGGTCGACGTGACCTGCGACGGCAACGCCTAGACTCACTGCCCGTAACGCCGTCTGACCGGCGGCGCAGTCCGGTGCCGATGCACGGCAAAGCCGATGCACGGAAAATCAGGAGGACGGATGTCCGAGTTCATCCTCGCCCAGGGCGGGGGTCTCGAACTGAGCGGGGGTGACTACGCCGTCGTCGGTGTGGTCGCTGTCGTCGCTCTCGCCGCTCTGGCCATCGGCGCCGTACTGCTCCGGGAGGTGCTGGCCGCCGGGCCGGGCACGCCGCGCATGCAGGAGATCGGCCGGGCGATCCAGGAGGGCGCCTCGGCCTACCTGAACCGGCAGTTCAGGACGCTGTCCGTCTTCGCCGTCATCGTTTTCCTGCTGTTGTTCGCGCTTCCTGCCGAGGACCTCAGCGAGCGGATCGGCCGCTCGATCTTCTTCCTGATCGGGGCCGTGTTCTCGGCGTCGATCGGCTACCTGGGCATGTGGCTGTCCACCCGCGCCAACATCCGGGTCGCTGCCGCGTCCAACGAGGCCGGCGGCCGGGAAAAAGCGATGCGGATCGCATTCCGCACCGGCGGCGTCGTGGGCATGGCCACCGTTGGCCTGGGCCTGTTCGGTGCTGCGCTGGTAGTGCTGGTCTACACCGGTCAGGCGCCCCGAGTGCTGGAGGGCTTCGGCTTCGGCGCCGCGCTGCTCGCGATGTTCATGCGGGTCGGCGGCGGCATCTTCACCAAAGCCGCAGACGTGGGTGGCGACCTGGTCGGCAAGGTCGAGGCGGGCATCCCCGAGGACGATCCGCGCAACGCGGCCACCATCGCCGACAACGTCGGTGACAACGTCGGTGACTGCGCGGGCATGGCCGCCGACCTGTTCGAATCCTACGCGGTGATGCTGGTCGCGGCGCTGATCCTGGGCACCGCGGCATTCGGCTTGGAGGGATTGCTGTTCCCGCTGATCGTGCCCGCCATCGGCGTGGTGACCGCGGTGATCGGCGTGTACATCACCCGGGCCCGGGCCGGCGAACCGGGACTGCGCGCGATCAACCGCTCCTTCTACATCTCCGCGGCGATCTCGGCGGTGGCCTGCACGATAGCCGCCTTCCTCTACCTGCCCAGCAGCTTCGGCGGGCTCACCGGTGTCACTGATGTCGACGGTCAGCCGATCAGCACGGTCCCCGGCAACCCGGCGCTCATCGCGGCGATCGCCGTACTCATCGGCATCGTGCTGGCCGGGATCATCCTGTGGCTCACCGGCTACTTCACCGGTACCGAGCACCGCCCGGTCCGCGACGTCGGCAACAGCTCGCTGACCGGCGCCGCCACGGTCATCCTGTCCGGGATCTCGATCGGCTTCGAGTCGGCGGTGTACACCGCCCTGGTGATCGGCGGCGCGGTGTACGCCGCCTTCCTGCTGTCCGGGTCGGTCACCGTCGCGCTGTTCGCCGTCGCATTGGCCGGGACCGGCCTGCTGACCACGGTCGGCGTCATCGTCGCGATGGATACCTTCGGCCCGGTCAGCGACAACGCCCAAGGCATCGCCGAGATGTCCGGCGACGTCAAGGGCGAGGGGGTGGACATTCTCACCGAGCTCGACGCGGTAGGCAACACCACCAAGGCGATCACCAAGGGCATCGCGATCGCCACCGCGGTGCTCGCCGCGACGGCGCTGTTCGGCGCCTACCGCGACGCCATCCTGTCCGCGGCCGCGAACCTCAACCTGGACGCGGCGTTCAACGTGTCGGCGCCCAATGTCTTGGTCGGCCTGACCATCGGCGCCGCCGTGGTGTTCATGTTCTCCGGTTTGGCCATTAACGCGGTGTCCCGGGCCGCCGGAGCCGTCGTCTACGAGGTGCGCCGCCAGTTCCGGGACAATCCCGGAATCATGGATGGGTCGGTGCGGCCCGAGTACGGGCGAGTGGTCGACATCTGCACCAAGGACTCGCTGCGTGAGCTGACCACCCCAGGCCTGCTCGCGGTGCTCGCTCCGATCGCGGTGGGCTTCGGTCTCGGCGTCGGCCCGCTCGCCGGTTTCCTGGCCGGAGCGATCATCACCGGCACCCTGATGGCGATCTTCCTTGCCAATTCCGGCGGAGCCTGGGACAACGGCAAGAAGCTGGTCGAGGATGGCAATCACGGCGGTAAGGGCTCCGACGCGCACGCGGCGACCGTCATCGGAGACACCGTCGGCGACCCGTTCAAGGACACCGCGGGCCCGGCGATCAACCCGCTGATCAAGGTGATGAACCTGGTCTCGGTGCTGATAGCGCCGGCGATCGTCGCGATGTCCGTCGGCTCGGACGCCTCCCTTGGCCTGCGGATCGGCATCGCCGTGGCGGCCGCAGCGGTGATCGTGACGGCGGTGGTGGTATCCAAGCGACGGTCCACTTCGCTGGTAGAGCCGGCGCCCGCTGAGGCCACCGCGTATTCGGCTCGCCCATCCAAGTAGCGTTTCCAGCGTTACCGGCGGTCGAACCGTCCGACCGGTACCGATGTTCCTGAGGAGTAGCTGTGCGCTCATCTCGTCGCC
>DASVWA010000014.1:0-2929 GCA_036389855.1 Pseudonocardiaceae bacterium | reverse complement strand
TGTCAATAGCACTTGCCGCATCGGGCCCACTCCGGGGTGCTTGCCGTGCTGGGCTCCTCGCGGCTGTCTACGCCTTCAACGGTGTTGGCGCTCGGGCTCTCAGGCACGGGTCGCTGACGCCAGCACGGCAGGCGCTCAATCCGCCTACACAGGGTATGCCTTCAGCCAGCGGTGCTCGACAGGATCACCAGTAATACTCAAGGCCCACCAACCCCACACTCGCATATTCGGTGGCAAGGGCCCCTCAATAGGGCAATCATACGGTTCTTCACCCGAACGAACTGCTGTCCGGCGCATACATCGGCCAGATCGGCCCTTCTCTGGCGATAACCCAACCTGCGGTGAACCGTTGGGCATCGATCCAAACTGCGGGTTATGTACACGGTTTGTCGCTGCGTTACCGAGTGGCGCGCCGGCCGCGGTAGCAGTACGGACACACTTGGTCTGGATCGGGCGGACGATCGGGCAGCGCCGGACCGTTGCCCTGCAGGTAAGACACAGGACGGAACACCGCACCACACACCGCCGTCACGGTGCCGTCAGGCTGCAACTGGCCACAATGCGTGTCCCGGTCAGACGTCGAGCGCAGATACCAGCTCATCACCCACCACCCCCCGCAGTGATCAACGAGGCCATCAACGCCCAGTCACGCAGTGTCTAAATCCGGCCGCAAGAGCACGCCATCGGGTGGTCGCCGCAAGAACAGCGGCCCCAGAATCCTTGGGTTGGGGCCGCCACCCGGACCCTGGGCCGCCAGCGCGGTTGACCCACTACACGGATCTGTCGCGGATCGTCGGGCACCGGCGGTGGTGCGGCGCCCAGCGCGAGGAAGACGAGTCTTCGCTTACGACATACCTATTGGCTGATCCGGTCCACGCGGGCTGAGCCTGCGGCGAGGTCGTTGGTCGGCTCGGTTTGAGGGTGGCAGCAAGGCATGTCCCTGAGGGACCTCCGGCCTCGGGACCGCGGATTGTGGGCTCTGCAACTTTGACCGGGCAGCGGGCTGATCACGCTGGTCTGGGTCTGGTGGATCGAGTGCAGTGCAACCGTAATCGCCGACCGTAGTTTCTCGGTTTCTGAACCCGCTATCGGTTACGGCCCTCGCGAGCACGACGCGCCGATGGGTGCGAGGTCCCACAGCGGGGCCTGGCGCGCGTCGACACTGGGGCCGGCTCTCCTATGAGAGTTAGCGAGTTGGCCATTGGGCAGACTCGCGTCTGCTAGCCGCTGGCAGGCGACCACTCGGTGTCCTGGGCGTTGCTCCTCAACAGAGATTGTGCCCTTGCTGGTCGGTCGGGAGAGTTGCTCGCTGATGGGATGCCCGCTGGCTGGTGGCGTGCGCACTGATCATTAGGTCGCTGATGGTTCTCCACTGGCTGCGTTGGTTGATCAAGCCCGAGAAGGGAGTCGAGTTGCTGTTCGTGGGAGACGACTGGGGCCAGGCGCACCACGACGTCGAGTTGATGGACGCCGCGGGGCGACGGTTGGCCAAGGCCCGGCTGCCTGAGGGGGTGGTGGGGATGGCCGGGCTGCAGGCGATGATCGGCGAGCAGCTTGGTGAGGACACTAACGACGAAGTGGTGGTCGGCATCGAGACCGACCAAGGTCCGTGGGTGGCCGCGTTGATCGCCGCCAGATACACGGTGTTCGCGATAAGCTCGTTGCAGGTGGCTCGCTACCGGCAGCGGCACTGTGTGTCCGGTGCCGGTAGCGACGCCGGCGACGCACACACGCTGGCCGACATGGCGCGCACCGACTCCCACCAGCTGCGCCTGGTGGCCGGGGACACCGCGCAGGCCCAGGCGGTCAAGGTGGCGACGCGGGCACATAAGACGTTGATTTGGGAACGTACCCGCCCCATCCAGCGACTGCGCCACGCGCTGCGGGACTACTTCCCCGCCGCGCTTGAGGCCTTTGAGGATGTGGATGCCGCCGACGCCATGGTGATGCCGCCCCCATCAACCTGCTCCTATGGCGTTCGCCCCAGGGACCAGACGCCGATTTATGACCAGCTGCGTGGCGAGCACATCAACGCGGATGTCCCGACCACCGGGCCTGACCCACAACGGGTCGATCACCACGGCAACCACCGCCTGCTCACCGACGCGCCGGTTGCGACCGTGGTGTTTGGACCACCAGGTCCAGGGGCTGACCTCGCCGCGAATCAGCACCATCCCGTGCGGATATATCCGGCGGGTCAGCCAGCAGGCCACGGACAACGGGCTGCCGCGGTGTGGGCACCGCGAGCAGCCCTTTCCCGACAGCCCAGGCGCGACAAGCACCGGCACACACCGCCAGCAGCCCCCCGGCGCCGCCCGCAGCCAGCCACCACCCAGCAGCTCCAGTGCGCGGCGGCAGATGATCACGGTACTCATCTGGACAGGGAGGGAGACCGTGGCAGGTAGCGCGCACCGAACCTCGGGCTCGCGGTGCCGGCAGGATCTCACCTTCCGTGGTCCGATCACCTCTGTGGAAGAGGTCAAAGTGGTCGGTGAACTCCCGAGTGCCCTGATTAAACCCGCCTTCGACGATGCAGTCCCTGTCGCAGCCGCCAGTGCCATCCATGCGGAGAATTCTCGAAGCGTGCGTCTACCAAGCGGGCCAACCCATCCGCATCAAAGACGTCGAGCTGGAGTTGCCCGTAAGGGTCCTATTGCTCGTGGTGTTCATCGGATGCGAGTGGTCGATCCCAGACGTAGCGGCCACCAGGCTCGGGGCCAATGGCCAAGGATGTGCGTAGTCGTCAAGGAGCGCGTGAGGTGATCCGATGCCGTTGACCCCCGCCGACGTTTACAACGTCGCGTTCAGGAAGCCGCCGCTTGGCAAGCGGGGCTACCACGAGGACGAGGTGGACGCCTTCCTCGACCTGGTTGGGGCCGAGATGGCTCGGTTGATTGAGGAGAACAGTGATCTCCGCAGTCAGGTTGAG
>DASVWA010000013.1:0-3031 GCA_036389855.1 Pseudonocardiaceae bacterium | reverse complement strand
TCATGAAGGCGGTGTCGTTGTCCGTGTCGAACCCGCTCAGCGCGAAGGGCAAGACCCGGCGCACCTCATCCAGGGCCTCGGTCA
This sequence comes from Pseudonocardiaceae bacterium, assembly GCA_036389855.1. Lineage (GTDB taxonomy): Bacteria > Actinomycetota > Actinomycetes > Mycobacteriales > Pseudonocardiaceae. The sequence goes on along the minus strand of DASVWA010000013.1, from coordinate 2,947 downwards.
CCAGCACCTGCTCGCGGACCAGCAGCGGCGCGCATTCCGTCCAGCCCGTGGCCATGTCGGTCAGCACCAGCGTCTGGACGTGGCTGCCCCGCGCCGTCGGCCCGCTGTGCGACACCAGGTCGGCCTCGAAGAAGCCGGGTGCCGGGTCCTTCCAGTCGGAGAAGGTCCGCACCGGTACGCTCCGCCGCACCGCCGCCGACGGCGGCGTCCGACGCCGCGGCTTCCCGCCCGCCTCCGTCCGGACGTCCCGCAGCAGGCGGTCGATCGTCGCCGCGCTCATCGCCAGCACCCCGATCCGCACCTCCGGCGCCAACTGCAGGTGGCCGTGCCGTTCCATCGCCTCGACCAGCACCGGCAGCAACGGCCGCAGCCGCTTGCCGCAGGCCCGGTCAGAAGCCTCCCACAGCACGATCAGCGCTTCGCGCATGGCCGCGCCGTAGACGCGGTCCCGGCGTCCTCGCCGCTCCGCCGGTCCGGCCCCACCTCCTCGCAGCAGGCGCATCGCGTGCTTGCGGTGGTGCCCCGTCACCGCGACGAACTCGTCGAGGATCCGGCCGCGTTCCAACCGGCTCGAACGGGCGTACCGTTCCGCAACGGCCGCAACCGACTCGTTCCGTGTCGCCATGCTCACCCGCCTCGTCCCGACCCTCGCAGCTCCGCGCTGCTCGGGAGCGTTTCAGGTGAGGCAACGGCCCCCGCTCAGAAGCAAATCAGGTGAGGCAATGCGGCAAGCGGTTTGATCGACGCGTCAGCGTGTTGCATGGGTCGGTGATGTGGACGCACTGAGCCCTGCCCGTGTTCCGGGTCACGCAGTCCGGTAGAGTCGAGGACGGGCGCAGTGGCTTGGGCCATCCGGCATCACCCTGTTTCCCGTCCCCGCTCATCAAACCGGACGTGCCGATCTCCGGCATCCGGCTTTCCGACTGGCTTCACCTCGTAGCTGTCGGCGGCGCTCCCATGTGCAGCCGGCGTAGCCGGAGCACGCCCAGCTCTTCGAAGACTGCTTTGCCCGAGAAGTGCCGGGTGCCGCGTGTCGGCACCTTGTGTCGCCGTGTCAGGAAACCACGGACCGTCGCATAGACGTGGTTGTCCACCGCTCGGTAAGCCGCCTTCCGCGTGCCATAGGCGAAGTAGTTCGCCCAGCCGCGCAGTTGTTGGTTCAACCGATCGCGCACGTCGTCCCAAGGCGCCGTGTTGGAGGGCACCAGAAGCTCCCCCACGCGGTCCTTGAGACGCTGCACGCTCTTCCGCGACGGGCTCGCGCCCGTATACCAGTGACCATCCTTCCGATAGCAGTGCGGGCCGAAGCTGTAGCCCAGAAAGTCGAAGTGCTCCTGCCGTGCATCACGCACGGTCGTCTTCACCTCGTTCACGGTCAGGCCAAGCCGTGTCATGACTTGCCGCGTCCACGCCAGCGCCTCCGCCGCGTGCCCGCGGCTGAGGATGACGAAGTCATCGGCATAGGCCACCACATGGGCTTGATACGCCTCTTCGCGTTTCTGCTGCCGCCAGTGCCGGAGAAAGCGGTTCATGTAGCGATTGGCTAACATCGGTGAGAGCGGACCACCCTGCGGTGTACCGCACTTACTGTGTTTGCCCCCGCTCATGTGCCGCCGCCCGTCCGGATCCCTCTCCTCGACCGGTGTCTTGAGCCACAGTTTGAGCAGGCCCAACACGTGACGATCGACGATCCGCGCTGCGACCGAGCGAAGCAGCTCGGAGTGCGGGATCGTGTCGAAGTACTTCGACAGGTCGGCGTCCACCACCTCGGTGAACCCCTGACAAAGCAGTCGGTGCACCACCTTGACCGCATCAGTACCGCTGCGGCCCGGCCGGTAGCCATAGGCTGTGGGTTCGAGGTCCGCCTCGAAGATTGGCTCCAGCACCAACTTCGCGGCGGTTTGCGCCACCCGGTCCCGAATCGTTGGAATCCCAAGTGGGCGCTCGCCGTCGCCCCCGGGCTTCGGGATCATCACCCGTCGCACGGGTTGGGGCTGGTAGGCCTTGGTCCGTAGATCCCCAGCAAGGCCGGCCAGCCAGTTCTCCAGCCCTGCCGCCTCGATCGCCTGGCAGGTGACGCCATCCACGCCCGGTGCACCCCGATTGGCGCGCACCAGCTCATAGGCATGACGCAGCACATCTGCCCGGTAGATCTTGTCGTAGAGCAGGTAGAACCGGTAGTCCGGCTCCGCCTTCGCCTTGAGATACAGCTTTCTCTGAAGCGTCCTGACGCTTTGCGGTGTTGTCAGGCTCATCGCCAATCACCGATCCTCCGCTTGGTTGAAAGCACACCAGAAGTCAGGGTCCTTCCCTCCGCCGGCATTACCCGGCCTCAGCGGTACCGTGACCCTGTCCGACACCCACCCGGGCCGCCGCCTGAAAGCGACGTTGAGGCCACGACCCTCGCCCATGATGGGCCTCCCCCAATTACCCGGCTCACCTTTCCGACATGCCGCGCCCACTACCCCGATGGACCAGAATGGGTGCTCTTGTCGGTTGCTTCCCCATCCCACGCGGGCCTTCCCCGGTATGTCGGCGGGTCGGCGTCCATGACTTCACTTTCGAGGCCTGCTCGGGCTTCACTCGCGTTGCGGCCTGCCGGATTGCTCAACCGCCCATGGCGGCCTTTGTCACGAGGCTTCGACCCGGCCGGTTACCCGACCGTGCCGCTCGTTAGCTACCAGAGCCTACCGACACTTCTCTGGGTGGTTCCTTCCTCCACTGGTGAACCGCGCCGTTGGGGCGCACGACATACTCCGGGCGTCCGAGCCCCAGCATGCGGTTCGGTGGCATTGATGCTCCTATAGAGGTCAAGCGGCGGTTTGCTCCGGGCAGGCGGCTCGGGGGGACGGCGGAGGTAGCCGAAGATTTCGCGCGCCACGAAGCGCTCGAGGCAGCGGATGATCTCCGGCTTGTCCCTCCCTTCGGCCGTGCGGCGCCGGACGTA
>DASVWA010000012.1:0-12726 GCA_036389855.1 Pseudonocardiaceae bacterium | reverse complement strand
GTGAGCAGCGCCGCCGAGGCCACAAAGGTGGCGGCGTCGAGGAGCAGCACGCCGCGGATGCCCAGGATCGGCACCAGCAGCGCGGCGAGCAGCGGGCCGAGTGCTTCGCCGCCGTTGGTGCCGATCCCGATTGCGGCGTTGGCACTTTCCAGGTCCCGATCCGCCACCACGCCGGGGACCGCGGCACGTGATGCCGGCTGAAAGATCTGCCCGGCGATCGCGCGCAGTGCAATCAGTGCGAGCAGCAGCGGCAAGGGTGGCAGCCACAGCGCGATCGCAACCATCAGGCCCGCTTGGGCCAGCTCGCAGCTGATCATGACCCGTTTGAGGTCGAAGCGGTCGCCGATCGTACCGGTCACCGGTCCGACCAGGGCAGGGGCGAAATCACCGACCAGGAGCAGGATCGCCACCGCCAGCGCTTGGCCCGTCGCCTCGGCGACGTGAAGCATGAGCGCCACCAGGCAGAGCGCGTCGCCCACGAATGACACGGTTCGCGCGGTCCACAGCAGCCGAAACGGCCGGTTCGTTCGCACCAGGCGCAGCGAGCTGGTCGCCTCATCAGCCGGCACGATCGATGATTCTGACGCCGATCATCGGCGTAGGCAGCCGAATACCTCTGGCGCAGCCGTGGTTACTCGTGAAACAGACTTACGTGTCGCACGCCGTACTGTCGCCATCACCGTCGAGCGCGGAGCGGTATCCGGGCTCGCCCTTCTGCATGGGGGCTGCGCCGGCCGCACGCGCCGCCGCGCAGTTCTTGTAGTAGATGGTGCTGCCCGACTCGCCGGCTGGCGTTGCGACACAGGCGCCGGAGCCCCCGTGGTGCGGGGCGGCAGTGGGAGGCGGGCCTGCACGAGAGGCTGCGCGGGGGCTGGCACGGCCCGGGGCGCCGTGTGAAACCCCGGGATCAGAGTGAGGATCGCGCTCACAAGAAGGTGAACGGCACGTTCCCGACTGCCGCTGCAGGGCGCGTTACTGACACTGTGGCGCGAGCTGGGGAAAGCTGCCCATCCGTACCGTGGATTGGTGGACGCGCCAGCTCCCGTCTCTACGATGTCGGTATGTGCCGCAACATCCGCCCGCTGCACAACTTCGATCCGCCTGCGACGCAGGACGAGGTGCACAGCGCGGCACTGCAGTACGTCCGGAAGATCAGCGGTTGTACGAAACCGTCGCAGGTCAACGCGGAGGCTTTCGAGCGGGCGGTCGACGAGGTCGCCGACATCTCGATGCGCCTGCTGAACGAGCTGGTGACTTCGGCGCCGCCGAAGGATCGAGAGGTTGAAGCTGCCAAGGCCCGCCAGCGCGCCGCTGCCCGCTTCACGGCGTGACGGAGCTTTGGACGCAGCCGATGACATCGCCGCCACGCGGTGGCAGTGCAGATGGGGCTCACCGGCCTGTCCGCCGGGTTCGGGGCCTGGTTGCGCTCCGGCTACGCAACAGTGTTCAGCATGTTGATGGGGTTCTTTGCCTGGTACCACGGACTCGCGCTGGGTGGCGTGGCCGGGGTCGGCCAGGTCCAGTCGCGTAGCCATTTGCTCACCCTCGGCTGGTCCGCAGCGCTGCTCGGCGAACCGATCGGCCTGTGGACTGTTGTGGCCGCGCTCGCCATCCTGATCTGCGTCGCGGCGACCCAACAAGTCGGTATCCGCTGGACGCACCAAACGGCGATCAACCACGAACGAAGGGGCGCAGCTGCCTTCGATCCTCTTGGCGCACAAAGCCCCACGCGAGCAGCTGGCGACCCAGTTGATTGATGTTGTCGCGGCCGTTGATTCCTGTGACGCCGAGCTCCTGCAGCCTGCGGCACCACCTGCCCACGCAGTCTTCAACCGCTTTTGCGGTAACCAACTCTTCATGGGGCAGTGCGGCGGATGCGTATTCGGCGGCCTCCCGGTTGCCGACCGCGTCGCCGGGATCGGGCTGCGCCAGAAACTTGGCTGCTAGCAGCAATCGCTCGTGGTCGGTGGGCTCCCACAGCGGGCGGGTGGTGGGATCACCGTGCTCCGGGCAGTCCGCTACCGGCGATCGGGGGTTATCGATAGTGATCGACAGTAGATAACGGCCGGAGGGTGCGCCGACCCGGATTCCCAGGCCGGGTGGGCTGACCGCCCACCGTGAATGCGAGTCCGGCGCGGTCCGCGGTGGCAGCGGGTTGGACACGCCGCGCACGATCACGTCGAAGGGGCGGCTGTCGCTGTCGTTGCAGACGACCCACAAGCCGCCGCCGTACTGGATTGAGCCCACATTACGGGAGATGTGCAGGTCAGGTCCGCCATTGAGACTGTTATGACCGAATCGCAGCGTGCGGTCGCCACCTCGTCCGAAAGTGAAGGCTGGATCGCCCGGGCGCAACACAGCCACCTGGCGACCCTGAAAATGGATCACCAGCGCACCCGACGGCTGCCGCGGATTCGCCATTGACCCACGTTAAACATCACACTGCCGTCTGACCACTCCAGTGAGGGCAGCCCTCTAGTCATCGATGGCGGTGAAGAGTTCTACTAATCAGCGCGAGGATGGTGACGAAACCGGAGATCGACGGTGCATCTGAGTCAACGGGCCATCGAGACCAGGCGAGTGCCGCCTGGTCAGCTTCCAGAGCCGGGTGAGCTCCATCGTCGTGTCGACCGGCTGATCGCCGACTGGAATACCACACCAGGCAAGCTCCGGTTGACCCGGATAGTCCTGGTGATCGGGATAGTGCTCGCCGGAGTGGTCGGAGTCCTGACCGCGAATAACCGCGGAAACACCACACGAGACATCGCCGAGCGTCTGGAGCCTCTCAATGCGAATGTGACCACGCTGTACCAGTCGCTGGCCGATGCGGACGCCACGGTCGCCGCCGGATTCTTGTCCGGCGGCGTGGAACCCAGCGAAATGCGTGCTCGCTATGACGAGGACATTCTCACGGCGACGGCCAGCCTGGCGCAGGCCGGCACTCAAGCAGCCGAGGAGCCGGTGACCGCTCAACGGATCGCCGACATCACCGGCCAGCTGCCGGTCTACACCGGCCTGGTCGAGCGCGCACGGGCGAACAACCGGCAGGATATGGCGATCGGGGCGACGTACCTGCGCAACGCCTCGGAGCTGATGCGGAACGTGATCCTGCCCGCAGCGGCGGAGCTGCAACGGCGGCAGGCATCCCGGCTCAACGACGCCTACCGGCGAGCCGGAGCGGTGCCGGTTGTCGCGCTTGCGGCCTGCGCGGCGAGCCTGGCCGGACTGATCTGGCTGCAGGTGTTTCTGTGCCGGCGCACCCAACGGGTGCTCAATATCGGCTTGGTCCTGGCGAGCGCAGCGGTGCTCACGGGCCTGGTGTGGTGGACGGCCGCGGGGATGGCCTCGGCGGGCTCGCTAGCGCGCGCCCTGGGACATAGCCGGTCGGTGTCCGACGCGCTGGGGCCTGCGCAAATCGCGGCGCTGCAAGCCCGCGCCGTCGAGAGCCTCGGGTTGATCACTCGTGATGGTGCCAGCGAGCCGGACTTCGACGCCTGGATGCAGCAGCTCGCCCGCAACGGCGGTGCCGGTGGCGCACTGGGCGCGGCCATGCAATTCGCCACCGACCCGGAGGGACGAGCGCTGGTGCAGGCGGCGATCGGCGACGCCAGCGGTTACGCCGCCGCGCACCGGGAGGTTCGGCGGCTGGACGACGCCGGGGACTACAACAAGGCGGTCGATGCCGCAGTAAACACCCAGCAGGCGAGCGCAGCGGCGGCGTTCGATCGGCTCGCCGCAGCGCTTCAAGCTGCTGTCGACTACGAGCGCGGGGCCTTCAGCAGGGACATCGACCGCGCCCGAGACTGGCTCAACGGCCTGCCCACCGGTATCGGCACGTTGGCCCTCATCGCCGCGGTCGGGGTTGCCCTAGGCGTCCGGCAGCGGCTGGAGGAGTACCGATGAGCGCTCGATTCACGCTTGCTTGCGGTGCGCTGGCCGTCGTTATCCTGGCCGCAATGGCCAGCGATCAGGGGCTGGACCCAGTTCCGGACTCGATGGCGGCCGTCCCTGGACCGATCGCGGACGCTCGGTTCACCGCGGATGCACCTGCCGAGTCGGGCTGCACTCCACAGAATCTTCGGGCCAGCCTGCGCTCGCAGGGCCCGCTGCCTGCACCGGGCGGCATGCCCGCCGGCTCGACGATGGCCCGCATCGCCGAGCGAGGACACCTGATCGTGGGCATCGGCCAGGACGCCTACCCGCTCGCCTTCCCCGAGGACATGACGCTGGCAGGGTTCGACATCGACATCGTCCGGGACATCGCCGAGTCGATCACCGGCGACCGCGAGCGCGTGGTGTTCCGGCCGCATGCCGCAGCCGGCCGGCTCGAGACCGTGCGATCAGGCCAGGTCGATCTGGTGGTCGCCACAGTGAGCGTCACCTGTTGGCGCCGGGAACAGGTGGAGTTCAGCACCGTGTACTACGAGGCGAGGCAACGAGTGCTGGTGAACCGCGGCTCAGGCATCACTGGTCTGGAGGATCTGCGAGGCAAGCGAGTCTGCGCGGCCCGCGGCACGACATCCTTGCGGACGATCCTGGGCCACCCCGCGAAGCCAATCCCGGTGGGCGAGCCCACCCCGTCGGACTGCCTGATACTGCTCCAGCTCGGCCAGGTCGACGCGGTATCCAGCGATGACACCCAGCTGGCCGGTATGGCCGAGCAGGATCCCCGGACCGAGATCGTCGGCCCGCCACTGTCGGAGGAGCCCTACGCCATCGCGATCAGCAAGGACAGTCCTGACCTGGTGCGGTTCGTCAACGGCGTCCTGGAGCGCCGCGCTCAGGACGGGCGGTGGCTGGCCAGCTACCAGCGCTGGCTGGCCGAGCTTGGCCCGCCACCGCCGCCACCGACACCGCAGTACCGGGACTGACCCATGGCCAGCTATGGCGGCGGCGGACCGGGGCAGCCCTCCGCTCGGCCAGTGACCTCCCAGATTGCGGCTGCGGGCACACCCCGGACCTCGCTGATCAGCCTGCCCGAGATTCCGGTCGGCCAAGATCACATGGTGCCGGTACTCGATGACCCGCAGGTACCCGAGCACAAGCGGTTCTGTTCAAGTCCCGAGTGCCGGCATGAGGTGGGCCGAGCCCGCAACGGTCGGTCCGGCCGCGTCCAGGGCTTCTGCCCGCAGTGCGGGACCAGTTTTTCTTTTCGGCCGCCGCTGTTGCCCGGTGTGCTCGTCGGCGACGGCCAGTTCAAGGTAGAGGGCGCGATCGACCATGGCGGCCTGGGCTGGGTCTACCGAGCCTGGGATTGTTGGGTCCCGCGCTGGGTGGTGCTCAAGGGCCTGATCGACCCCGACGATCCGGACAACCGCCAGGCTGCGGTCGCCGAGTTGGCCGCGCTAGCCGATGCCAGCCACCCGAACATCGTCACCGTGCACACCGTGGTCCGGCATCCGCACCCACTCACCGGAAAACCTGTCGACTACATCGTGATGGAGTACCTCAGCGGCAAGTCGCTGAAGCAGTTGCGCCAGGAGCGTCCAGACCACGCCCGCTATCTCCCGGTGGATCACGTCTGCGGGTTTGCGCTGGAGGTGCTGGCCGCATTGGAACACCTGCACGACAAGCGCAGTCTGTTGTACTGCGACCTGTCAGCGGACAACGTGATCCACTCCACGAGCGGGGTCAAGCTGATCGACCTCGGCGCGGTCCGCCGGATCGATGATTCGAATAACCCGGTCTTCTGGGGCAAGCCTGGCTACCAGGATCCGATGATCGCGACATCCGGCCCGTCGGTCGCGACCGATCTCTACACCGTCGGGCGGATGATGGCGGTGCTCAGCTTTCCCTTCCCCGGATTTCACGCCGACGCACCTATCCCGAGCGCTGACGAGGTGCCGCTGTTGACCAAGCATCCCTCCTTTGCCGGGCTGCTGCGCCGCGCGACGAACCCCGATCCGCAGAGTCGATTCGCCTCCGCGGCGGACATGGCTGAGCAGCTGGAGGGCGTGCTGCGAGAGGTGCGCGCCCAACAGGAGGGTCTGCCGTTCCCTTCCGCCTCGCGCCGGTTCGGGCCGGAGTTGCGAGTGGTGGGAGCCGATCCGGACACCTTCCCTGCCGGTGAGCCGGACACGGCTGCGGCCGCGCTGGCTCTACCTGACCCGCAGGTCAACCCCGCCGACCCGCACGCTGGTCTGCTGGCCGCAATCAGTGCGGAAAGCCCAGATGAGACCGAGCGGGTGCTTGCCGCGCTGCCTGACCCTTCGCTGGAGACGCGCCTGCGGGTGGTGCGCGCCCGGATCGAGCTGCGCCGTCCCGAAGCCGAGACCGATCTTGCCGCGCTTGCTGCCGACCAGCCGGGTGACTGGCGGGTGGAGTGGTTCCACGGGATGAGGGCGCTGGTCAACGGCGACCTCGAATCCGCCCGGCAGCGATTCACAGCAGTGCTCGATGGCCTGCCCGGCGAGGCCGCACCCAAGCTGGCATTGGCACTGTGCGCGGCGCGCGAGGGAGCCGCCGAGGTTGCCGCGCGGGGCTACGCGACCGTGTGGCAGACCGACCGTTCCTACGTCAGCGCCGCGTTCGGGCTCGCGCGCGCCCGCTTCGCTCTCGGTGACCGCGCCGGCACGGCCGACGCGCTGGAGTCCGTGCCGGAGAGCTCACGCTACGCCGTCACGGCCCGGCTGTGCGCGATCCTGGCCCGGGCCCGTGGATGCGCGAACAGCCAGCCTCCGGTCGCTGACTTCTTCACCGCGGCCGAGCAGCTGAACACCCTGGAGCTCGACGAACAGCGGCGTGAGCTGGCCGTCGCGGAAGTGCTCGAAACCGTATTGACGTGGGTATGTGCTGGCCGACCGTGGCCGCATGGGGCGGCGACTCCGATCCCTGCGACCGTGCTCGGCCACCGGCTCAACGACAGTGGCGTGCGCAACCGCCTGGAGTCCGCCTACCGCGAGCTCGCCCGGCTGGCCCCCACCACAGCGCAGCGGATCGCCTTCGTCGACCAGGCCAATGACCGCCGTAACTGGAGCTGGACATGATCAGCAAGCCCACGTTGGTGCGCCGGCGGACGGTGCTGACTGCGGCCGTCCTGGTCGCCGCCGGCTGTGGGAGCGCCACCGGCTCCGGTACGGCTGCGGAGTTGGTGTGGGCCATCGGCGGAGTTTCCGCCGCAGACCAAGGCCCCGCCCTGGACATCGCGGTGCAATGGAACCAGCGGCACCCGAATGGGCCGAAGGTGCGGGTGGAACCGCTGCCGTCTGCGTCCACCAACGATACGCATCAGCTACTGAAACTGGAGCTCAATGCCGGTCTCAACCAATTCGACATCGTCGATCTCGACGTGGTCTGGATCCCGGAGTTCGCCCAGCGTGGCTGGCTAGTGGAGCTGCAGGACCTGCGCTCGGACATCGAGCGCGTCTCGCTGCCCGGCCCGCTCAAGGCCGCGGTCTGGGACGGAAAGCTGTGGGCCGCGCCGTACGTCACCGACGCAGGGATCCTGTGTTACCGCTCGGATCTCGTGGACAAGCCGCCGACTACATGGCAGGAGCTGATCGACGTCGGCCGCTGGGTCGGCGAGCGCAGCGGCATCGCACCGTTCGTCGCCGACGGCGCGCAGTATGAGGGGCTCGTGGTCCAGTACCTCGAGTACTTCTGGGGCCTCGGCGGTGACGTGCTCGACAGCGATGGCCAGTCGGTGCGATTCCAGCTTGACAGGGCCCAGCAAGCCGCCGAGTTCATGCGCACGGCGTTTCTCCAGGGTATTTACGCACCAGGGTTCAACACGATGAAGCAAGAAGACGCCCGCAAAACCTTCCAGTCCGGCGAGGCGGTGTTCATGCGCTCGTGGCCATACGCCTACCGGCAGATGAACAGCACGGATCCGGACAGTCTGGTCGTGGGCAAGGTCGGCATCGCGCCGCTCCCGGCGTTCACCGGGTTCGAGCCGGTCGCCGCGTTGGGCGGCCACAACCTCGTGGTGAGCGCCTTCTCGCGCAACATCCCCGCGGCAACCGAATTCGTCAGGTTCGTCTCGACCTCCCGGGAGATGCAACTATCGCTGGGCCAGCGGCACTCGGTGGCGCCGACGATGGCGGCGGTCTACCACGACTTGGTGAGTGACCCGATGATGGCGCTGCTGGCCAAGGTGTTGCCGACAGCCAAGCCGCGGCCGGCCACGCCGGAGTGGGCCACCGTCGCCGCGGAGATGCAGCAACAGATCTTCGCCGCCTACACCGGCATCCGCGAGCCGAAGGCGGCGGTCGAGGCGCTGCGCAGGTTTCTCGTCGCCACGATCGCGGACCGCTGAATCATGCGAGACCGCGTCGAGGTCGACGTCGGGGTTGCCGCCGGAGTCAGTGATCGAGGCCGGCGTCACCACCGCAACGAGGACGCCTTGGCGCTGCGCCGCCTCGGTGCCGGCCGGGGTGCTGGTCCCCGCTCGGCGCAGCACGGCGCGGTGGTGGCAGTCGTCTGCGACGGGGTGTCATCGGCGGACCGTCCCGACGAGGCATCCGAGACCGCCGCCGAGGTCGCCGCTGAGGTACTGGTAGCTGCACTGCATGCCGGAGAAGGTCCGGTCATCGCGACGCGGGAGGCCATTCATGCGGCGGGCCAGGCCGTCACCGGGCTAGCCAGCCCCACGCGGACCACCCGAGATGCCCCGGCCTGCACGTTGGTCTCCGCTGTCGTCACCGACGGGATGGTCACGGTGGGCTGGGTCGGAGACAGCCGGGCGTACTGGATACCGCGGACCCGCACCAGGTCAGCACCGCCCATGAGGCTGACCGAGGATGATTCGTGGCTTGCCCAGGTACTGGCGGCCGGAACCCTGACCTTCGCCGAAGCGGTCACCGACCAGCGCGCCCACGCCATCACCGCGTGGCTGGGCGAGGACGCCACCCCGCTTGACCCACACGTCGTCACCTTCACGCCTGAAGGTCCAGGCGTTGTCGTGGTCTGCACCGACGGGCTGTGGAACTACCTCGACAATGCTGACGCTCTCGCCGCGGCACTGCCGGTGCAGCCCCCCGAAGCCCCGCTGGACGCGGCGCGCCGGCTCGTCGAGACCGCGCTGAGCTGCGGCGGCCGCGACAACATCACGGCCGCTGTAGTGCCGTTCGGCTCTTCCCGTTCGGCATCGCCGCGCCGATACCTCCCAGGAGAACTGTCATGACCAGGACACCCAAGTTTCGTAACGTGGTGAAGCTCGGTGGACGAATCCTGCCCACGCTGTAGCGACCCCCGGATCGGGCTGTTCTGCGAGCAGTGCGGTTACTCATACTCCGCCCCGGTGCCACCGACGACTGGGGCGTCATTGTGGTGGGTTGTCATCGCTGCGGATCGGGACTACTTCGAGGCCCGCTGTGAGCAACCCGAGCGGTTCGCCTTCCCGGCCTCGAGCTCACCGCGGCGAGTCGAGCTGACCGGTGACTTGGTGCGGATCGGCAGGCGCAGCGCCTCCCGCCGGACCACCCCGGAAATCGACCTGGCCATCCCGCCGGTCGATCCGGGCGTGTCCCGCGAGCACGCCCGGTTGCTCGCCCAGCCCGGCTGCTCCTGGGCATTGGTCGACGAGGGCTCCATGAACGGGACATATCTCAACGACGGCGCCAAGCCGATCCCGGCCCATCAGCAGGTCCTGCTGGCCGACCGGGACCGCCTGTATCTGGGTATCTGGACCCTGATCACGCTGTATCGGGATTCGTAGGCGGACTGGCACGGCCACGCTGAGCAACGCTGCGCTGACTACCCGCTGGTGAGGGCTGCCCTCTAGCCCCGGATAGTGGCAGAAAGCTTTACTGATAAGTGACGAAGACTCACACAGCTCACGTCTATCTAAGGAGGGAATGTGAACGCCGTTGTTTTGATCATTGTGGCGGGAACCTTCTTGGTGAGTTTTGGCGTGCTCATAGGGTGCACTTTCAGTCAGTGGTTGTTAGATGCCCGGGATAGGCGGCAGGCAGCAGTGCAGCGCGCCCTTAATGAGCAATGGCGGGAGCTGGGGGCTGCCAGGCAGACGATTATTGAACAACGACGAAGTGAGCCTTGGGATGCTGCTCATCACCGCGCCATCAGCCGGCACGGCGCTGGGCGATAGGCCACCCCTGTTTGGGCGACCTGCCGGGAGCGAACGCTGATATATCGCATCTTGAACACCAAGATCATGTCTGCTGGCTGGAAATCTGAACATGTGCCGTCGCTGGGTTAGGGCGGCGGGATCCGCCAGAACGGGGAGACCGAACCTATCCCAGCTCCGAGCGGGTATGCGTGGGCCACCGCCTGTTCGATGTAGCGCTTGCCGTACCCGACTGCCTCGACCATCGTCCAACCACGGGCCAGGGCAGAAGTGATCGCAGCGGCGAGGGTGTCACCGCCACCGTGGGTGTGCGGGGTGTCCAACCGTGGGCCGGTGAACGCGGTGAAGTCGCTGCCGTCGTAGAGCAGATCCAGGCACTGTGGGTCCTTGTCCTGGAGATCGTCACGCAGGTGGCCGCCCTTGACCAGCACCCACTGCGGCCCCAAGGCGTGTAGTTGTTTGGCTGCGATGTACTGCTCCGCCCGGGAACCGACATCGATGCCCACCAGCAACTGCACCTCATCCAGATTCGGGGTGATCAGGGTGGCCCGGGGCACCAGTTGCGAACGCAGGGCGGCCAGGGCATCGTCGGCCAGCAATGGGTCGCCGTGCATGGAGGCGGCTACCGGATCGACCACCAACGGCACCGAGCGACCGATGCCCACCTCGTCGCACACCTCGGCCACCGCGGAGATGATCGCGGTCGACGCCAGCATGCCGGTCTTGGCGGCGGCGACGCCGATATCGCTGACCACTACCCGGACCTGATCGGCCACTGTAGACGGCGGGATCGCTACGAAACCGGTCACGCCGACCGTGTTCTGGACCGTCACTGCCGTGACTGCGACACAGCCGTGCACTCCGCAGGCGGTGAAGGTGCGCAGATCGGCCTGCAGACCTGCCCCACCACCGGAATCAGATCCGGCGATGGTCAGCGCGACAGGCGGAGTAACAGTCACGACCCGGTCACTGGCAGGTACACCCGCCCACCGGCTGCGGTGAACTCGTCGGACTTCTCGGCCATCCCGGCCTCCAGTGCCTCCACCGTGGACAGCCCGTGCTCCTCCGCGTAGGCCCGGACGTCGGCAGAGATGCGCATCGAGCAGAACTTGGGCCCGCACATCGAGCAGAAGTGCGCGGTCTTCGCCGCCTGGGCAGGCAGCGTCTCGTCGTGGTAAGAGCGCGCGGTGTCCGGGTCCAGTGCCAGCGCGAACTGGTCCTGCCAGCGGAACTCGAACCGGGCGGTCGACAGCGCGTCGTCCCAGGCCTGGGCACCCGGATGGCCCTTGGCCAGGTCAGCGCTGTGCGCGGCGATCTTGTAGGTGATCACGCCGGTTTTCACGTCATCACGATCGGGCAGGCCGAGATGCTCCTTGGGCGTGACATAGCACAGCATCGCGGTACCCGCCTGCGCGATCATCGCCGCGCCGATGGCCGAGGTGATGTGGTCATAGGCCGGTGCGATGTCGGTCGCCAGCGGACCGAGGGTGTAGAACGGCGCCTCGTCACACCATTCCTCCTCCAGGCGCACGTTCTCGACGATCTTGTGCATCGGTACGTGCCCCGGACCCTCGATCATCACCTGCACGTCGTGGTGTCGTGCGATCTGGGTCAGCTCCCCGAGCGTTTTGAGCTCGGCGAGCTGTGCCTCGTCGTTGGCGTCGGCGATGGAGCCGGGTCGCAGGCCGTCACCGAGGGAGAAAGTGACGTCGTAGCGGCGCAAGATCTCGCACAGTTCCTCGAAGTTGTCGTAGAGGAACGACTCGCGGTGGTGCGCGAGACACCAGGCTGCCATGATCGAACCGCCGCGGGAGACGATCCCGGTTACCCGGCGGACTGTCAGCGGGATGTAACGCAGCAACACACCGGCATGCACGGTCATGTAGTCGACGCCCTGCTCACACTGTTCGATCACGGTGTCGCGGTAAATCTCCCAAGTCAACGCGGCCGGATCACCGTTGACCTTCTCCATGGCCTGGTAGATCGGCACCGTGCCGACCGGGACGGGAGAGTTGCGCAGCAGCCATTCGCGGGTTTCGTGGATCCGCTTGCCGGTGGACAGGTCCATGATCGTGTCAGCGCCCCAGCGGGTGGCCCAGACCATCTTGTCCACCTCCTCCTCGATGGAGGAGGTGACGGCCGAGTTGCCGATGTTGGCGTTGATCTTCACCAGGAACTTCTTCCCGATGATCATGGGCTCCGACTCGGGGTGCTGCCGGTTGGCCGGGATCACCGCGCGGCCGCGGGCCACCTCGTCGCGCACCAGCGAGACGTCCACACCTTCGCGAGCCGCGATGAACTCCATCTCGCGGGTGACGATGCCGGCTCGGGCCCAGGCCAATTGGGTGGCGGCGCCCCTTACCGGTTCGCGGGCCTCGATCCATGGCGCACGCAACCGGCGAAGCCCGCGGTGAACATCGACGGCTACCTCAGGATCGGTGTAGGGCCCGGAGGTGTCGTAGAGATCGAAGTGCGCGCCATTGGTCAGGTCCACTCGGCGGACGGGCACCTGCAGCCCATCACCGGTCTCGCGATAGACCTTCCGTGACCCGGTGATCGGACCAGTGGTCACGGCGGGCTTGATCGTGCGATCGTGCAGTGCTGTCATGGGTCAGCCTTCCTACGCCGGCATTACCCGGACAGGTTCTGCGGTCGACAGCCCCGGGCCGGTGCCCAGCTGCCCTCTCAGCCCGCTTCGGTGC
>DASVWA010000011.1:0-1547 GCA_036389855.1 Pseudonocardiaceae bacterium | reverse complement strand
TGGCAGGACTACCGCGGGCTGGACAGGCTCGGCTACCTCCACGACCGGCGCAGCAGCGCGCCGCCCGCGCCCGCGGGGACGATCCCAGCGAGCTTCTGCCCGCGGTGCACCGGGTCGCCTCGCTGATCAAACGGTGGCTGCTGGGCACCCACCAAGGCGGCACTGTTGCATAAGGCGAAGGGCGACCTCGCCATGCACCGAAGCAACGAGGCAGACCCCTCAGGTGCCTTAGAGAACCGTAACAAACCGGACATCGAAGGCCTGAACGTGACTTCTGCGTGGGCAAGTGGATCAGCTCGGGTGGACCGAACGCTCAATGCAACAGTGCCTTGTCATCCACTTTTAACCGCGGACAGGCTTGGTGTCTGAACTACTGATTATCGTTGCGCAACGCACTTGTCGAGCAAGGTTTCTATAGAAAATGGACATGCTGGACGGTAGCGAATTGTGCTCACCACTGGGCTACCGAGAGTGCCCCGTGACGCCATGTTGGGGGATGGCCGGTTGAGAAGTATTGCTAGGGATCATGGCGGTGCCACAGATGCGCCATTGTGCAGCTCGCATGGAATGCCGGGCATTCCGGCGCGTTCGAGGCCTCGGTGAGTGAGCTTTCGTTGGCGCCGGAAGACTTGGTCGGTGACGTTCATTCGTTGAGCCCGGTTCGGCGGACCTACTTCACTGCAGCTGGAATCTCCGTACTTCGTCGTGGTATAGGATGAACGGACCGGCTCCCACTGGGGAAGCCTTTCGGTAAAGGCCCATCTTCAGGTAGGCCGTTCCCGCCTCTGCGGCATTAGCTCTGGTCGGGAAGAGGGTCTGAATGTTCTGCACGTCAGCCTTAGCCTGCCCATTATGCCAGATCTTCACGTAGCCGCCGCTCAGGGCCCAGCGTACTTCTAGCTGGAAGTCATGCCATGTCCCGCGTGACAGGGCCGCCACGGGATACTGACCTACCTCCACCGAGGCATTCGGGTTGGCTGGGTCGGACTTGTGCAGGTGCAGCCGGATCTCATCGCCCACGAGGATCAGCGCGATCGGCGGAGAGCCACCGACGTCGGCGTCACCTTGATGCCACTGTGTGATTACCTGCCAGATCGGTTTGCCGTCGGCGCCCATTGGGTTCACCGGGTAGGACGTGTCCAGCAGCGTCGACCATTCGTACCGAACGGGCTGCTGAGAGGCCGCCTCCTGAGGGCCTACCGCCTCGGCCCGCCAGCCGCCGGCAATCGGTGCACCGGCGGAGTTCACGGCGACATCACCGTCTCGCACCTCGGCGCGCAGCGCGGTCCCGTTCTTCGGTACCGGGGGCGAGGCGATGCGTACTCGGGCGGGAGGGTCTGCCGGCATCTGTAGGCTCCGCCATTCTGAGATGTCGTTGCCGGGCGCCGACCAGGTTTGCTGCCAGCTCGGCGCGACGAGCGTCGTGTAGGCGGCACGGACGTTGGTGTCTCCACCGGACACCGCTGTGAACCGTAGCCGTAGGTCGTCGGCCTCCGTCTGAGTCATCGTGACGGCCAGTAGCGAACGCCACGAGAAGCCACTGCCGG
>DASVWA010000010.1:0-36869 GCA_036389855.1 Pseudonocardiaceae bacterium | reverse complement strand
GCGCAACGCAGTTTCCGACGCTGGTCAGTCCGCCGTCAGCCCAATGGATCACATGGTGAATATCGCACCAGCGGGCTGGCGCAGAACATCCCGGAAACGAACATCCGCCATCCCGAACAATCACTGCACGGCGGATCGCTGTGGGCACGGTGTGGCTGGCGCGTCCGATGTCCAGCGGCTCACCCCGGGCGCCCAGCACCACCGGAATAATCTGCGCGTCGCACGCAATGCGGCGGGCGATGTCGGCGTTGATCGGTCCACCCATCGCCAGCGACGCCGAGCCGATCCTGCCCTGCAGCACGGGCAGGCTCACGGTCACCACGACCTGCGGGCGTTCCCCGCCTTCGGTGGGTAGCTCACCGCTGCCCAGCGCGCGCTGGGCAAGCTCGACCAGGGCGTCGGCGTCGCGTTGCGCGGCGTTGCGCAGGTCGACCTCGGTGTCGGTGACCGGGCGGGGTGCGGCCAGTGGGCTCAGCGCGGAGCGGACGATCTCGGTAGCCTCCCGATCCAGCCATCCGGCCAGCTCATAGCCGCCATCGCGGTCGTGGAAACTCAAGTGCCGGCGAGTCTCGGCAGCGTCTTTAGGGCGTGGGCCGTCCTGATCGACGTAGGCCAGGGTCCGCTTGCCCAAAACCGCCAACTGCCCGGCATCCAGCGTGCGGGCGTGGCGGGCCAACTCGGCCTCTACCTCAGCGCGCTTTTCCTGGCCGATGTGCGGGGGGATGCGGGCCAGCACCGAGCGGATCACCGCGACGTCCGCGGCACCGATCGCATGCTCAGCCACTGCCGCCGCAGTCTCCGGTAACCGCGCCTGCACCGGTGCCCCGCCCAACCCCCGCCCAGGTAGCACGTCGGCGGAAGCAGCGACCCGGGCCCGCGCCTCACCCCGCGACACCCGCGCAACCGCCCGCACCAACTCCACCGTCGTGCCGTATCCCGCCGCACCGGCCATACCCCGGGAATCGATTTCTGCAACGACTGACAGCATCTGCGCCCAGGTGGAATGCAACCGAGTTTCCAAAGCGCCTAGCTCGGCCAGCAACTCGGCATCACTGCCCTGCCACACCGGCGCCGTCGACATGCTCCCGATTCTAAGTTGGTGCACCGACAAAAAATTGAACGCGACATCGGGCGAGCACCCAGTCCGCTTCGAAAGATGACACTGAGACGAGTAAATGGCACAGGTATGGAGTGCCACCGTCGCTCCGGCGAAGTAGTTGATCTCGGCGTCCAGCCGTCTCCGTCCAGGGAAACGGTGATCTGGCGCCCGGATCTTCGCTCCAGTACTCAGGGGCGGGGCTCCCAGTCCGGCACCGGTTGAGCATCCTAGGTCGTTACCATCCCTGGGTGCCGGGTTCCCCTTTGAAGGGGCCGACGACGTCTGGGGTGATCCAGCCACCGTAGAAATCGCCGGGTTGGGGTGTCACCGGCTGCCCGTCCAGGGTCACCTCGTCCAGCTGGCCGGCGTAGACCGCGACCCGGTCGGTGAGCTGCGGATAGCGCAGGACTGGCTGCGGGTACCACCAACCGACCTCGTACAGCGGGGCGACGCCGGGCACCTCGAGGTTGATGTAGGACGCCTCGCCCTTCCACTCACACATCGTCAGGCGCGGCGCCGCGAGCAGCGGTACCCGGAACTCCGCCCGCGGCAGGTAGTACGTCGGCGGGTGCGACGTCTCCAAGACCCGCACCACATCATCGGTGTCGAGCACCAGCGTCCCACCGTGCACGATCCGGGCGCGGCGGCGCACCCGCTCGGCACGGGGCGGTCGTGGGTAGTCCCAGACCGACTCCTGGCCTGGGCCGGGTTCCTGCCGCGACACGCCATCAGGAGGCTGCGCAAGGCGGCGCGACCGCGAGAACCAACCTGCGGACGAGCCTGTGCGCGCCATCAGTTCAGGACCGGGTCGATGGGATAGGTGGCCAGCAGCGCCAGCGGCATGCCCTGGCGCCGTAGCGCGCGCCCCCACAGATCGGTGCCCGGCGGGGCGAGCACATCGTCGGGCAATGCGGGCACCACCACCCAGTCACCGCGCTTGATCTCAGCAGCGAGCTGGCCTTGGTCCCAACCGGCGTATCCGGCGAACACCCGCAGGCCGCGCAGCCGGGGTGCCATCAGGTCCGGATCGGCATCGAGGCTGACCAGGGCCAGCGATCCTCGTACTTTGATCATGCCCTTGGTCTGTTCGGCGTCCAGTCCGGCGGGCAGTGCGGCCACGCACAGGGCCGCGCGCTGTTCCATGGGACCGCCGACATACAGCGCCTGCGGCACCGTGGCGTGCGGGCCCCACAACGGCAGCACTTCGTGAACCGGCACATCGCTGGGCCGGTTGAGCACGACACCCAGCGTGCCTGAGGCACGGTGGTCAATGACCAGCACGACGGTGCGACAAAAATTGGGATCTCGCAGCGCGGGGGCCGCGACCAGGGCCGAGCCCGCTTCCACCTCGTCCACCCTGACATCGTCTCGCACATCGTGCCGATGCTGCCAAGTGCTGGACATACCTGATTGGGCGCACACTTTAAGATTCACCTGACGCCATACCCACATGACACCGCTAACCTGCGTGCTCGTGATGTCGACCCAAGCCGTTGCCCTCGACAGCCGGCCCGACCGATTAGGAGTTCGGCGATTGCTGGGCACCCGCGGGTTCGGCCGGCTGCTGAGCTCCCGCTTCGCCGCGCAGTGGGGCGACGGGGTCTTCCAGGCCGGATTGGGCGGCGCCGTGCTGTTCAACCCGGAGCGCCAAGCCGACCCGCTAGCCGTCGCGGCCGGGCTGGCCGTGCTGCTGCTGCCGTACTCCCTGGTGGGGCCGTTCGCCGGGGCACTACTGGACCGCTGGGACCGTCGCCGCGTGCTGGTCATCGCGAACCTGCTACGGGTGGTGCCGATTGTCCTGGTGGCGCTGGCGGTCGGGGCTGGGGTGGCCGGGGTGCCGCTGTACCTCGGCGCGCTACTGGTGACCGGGGTGAGCCGGTTCGTGCTGGCGGGGCTGTCCGCGGGATTGCCCCATGTGGTGCCACGCAGGCATCTGGTGGAGGCCAACGCGCTGGCCGCCACCATCGGAGCGGCGATCACCGTCTTCGGCGGAATCTGCGCGGTCGGGCTGCGCGCCGTGACCGGGTCGGGCAACATCGGATCAGCCTGGGTGACGGCGACCGCGGTGGTCGGCTCGCTGGTCGCGGCCGCGGCGACGGCTCGCCTGAGCCGCGGCCAACTCGGACCGGACTCTACCGATGAGCCCAGCGAGACAGCCCGCGCGATAGCCAGAGGGTTGCGCGATGGCCTGACCGCGGCCGCCCGGGTACCCAGCGTCGCCGCTGGCCTGGTGGCATTGGCCGCACACCGGCTCTCATTCGGCATCACGACCCTGGTGGCGCTGCTGCTCTACCGCAATTCCTTCACCTCCGACGGCCTACTCCGGGCCGGGCTGGCCGGGGTCTTCCAGCTGCTGGTGGCCGGTGCGGTCGGGTTGCTACTCGCCGCGGTGCTCACCCCGCTGCTGGTCGCCAGGTTCGGTCGGGGCCGCACTATCCGTGGCGCGCTGGTGGTCGCTGGGTTACTGATCGTCACACTAGGGCTACCGATGATCATGCCCACGATGCTGCTGGCAGCGTTCGCCCTGTCCGCGGCCGGGCAAGTGGTGAAGCTGAGCCTGGACGCCACGGTGCAAAGCGACGTCGGAGACGCGGTGCGCGGCCGGGTCTTCGCGCTCTATGACGCGGTCTTCAATGTCGGCTACGTGCTGGCGGTCGCGCTAGCTGCGAGCATCGTGCCTGCCGACGGCCGCGCCCCCCAACTGCTCCTGCTTGCCGCCGCCGCCTACCTCCTCGCCGCCGCGGTGTACCCCCTCATCGACCGCACCCCCGCGCCCTCCTCCGCCCCCGCCCCCGATGAGGGGGTGGTTTAGGGCGGCGAGGAGGGGGATTTGGAGGGCGGCCCAGGGGCTGATCGCCCAAGGGGCGACGGTTGCCAGGACTACCACGTCGGACCAGGGCACCCACCGGTACTCGAGCACCTCGGCCGGATCGGGCTGCGGCGATCCGTGGACGCTGGCGACCAGCACCGGACAGATCTCGTTCTCCACGACGCCGTCGGACGCCACCGCCCGGTACCGGAAATCAGGCAGCGCGATCTGCGAGCGCACCATCTGCACGCCCAACTCCTCGCGCAGCCGCCGCGCTGCCGCCTGTGCGGAAGGCTCATCAGGCAGCGGGTGCCCGCAGCAGGTGTTGGTCCACACCCCCGGCCAGGTCCGCTTGCTGGGGGCACGGCGGGTCATCAGCAACCGGCCGGAACCGTCGAAGACATAGCAGGAGAACGCCAGGTGCAGCAGCGTCGTGGCGTGATGGACCTGCGACTTGGGCAGCTGCCCGATGGGGCGACGGTCCTCGTCGAGCAGGACGACCGGAGCATCGTCAGGATGCACAGCTGTCAGCGGCCCATCAGCCCACCGAGCAGCCCGCCGGGCCCGGATTGATCCCCGCTTCCGGTGCCACTCATCATGCTCGCCGGCAGTTCCTCCGAGGGTTGCACGATGACGAAGCCCTGGCCGGCGAAGGTCATCGTGAACAACTCCCCGGTGCTGCGACCCAGCAGCGTGCCCAGCCCTATCTGGTCAGCCCGGTGAAACCCGGTCTGCAGCGCCGCTGACCAGGCGATCGCCGCCTGCGGGTCGGCGTAGGTGGGCTGATCGACATTGAGCACCACCGGCGCGCCTTTGGCGGTGATCGCTATCCGGCCCTGCCCGGTGAACACGCAGTTGTACAGTCCCGCAGCCGAGTACATGCCCACGCCGTCGACCCGGCGGATGTCATAGCTCAGGGTGGGTTCGAAGGCCAGCACGTTCTTACCGTTGACGGTCAGCGCGTCGTGTGAACCGTCCAGGTCGATCAGATGCACGTCAGCGGCGGCATCGGCGAGAAAGACGTCGCCCTGACCGGAGGCCTTCATCAGCGGCACACCCTCACCGGTCAGCTGCTGCTTGAGAAACTTGCCTATCCCGCCCGAGCCAAGCGCCTTGAACTGCACGTCTCCCTGGTAGGCGACCATCGAGCCTCGCCGGGCGAGTACCTCGCCAGCAAGCGCGATCTTGAGCATCTTGGAGTTCTGCAGCACCATGCCCGGCTGGCTGGCGCCGGCCTCCTGGTGGCTCGGGGCGAATAAGTCACTGCGCATTGAGGTGATGTCCTTCCGGTACCGCCGTGTCAGTGCCCCACGCTACGCCCGTGAACTGCACGGGACCGACGATTCCGGCAGGTTCAAACGTCCGTAGCGCCCTGTTCACCGGCAGCGCTCGTGGGTAGGAACCGTTACTCGGAGAGGTTGGCCCGAGCCCAGTGATGCAGCTCGGCCTCGGCCTCCTCGCGGGACAGCGGGCCCCGGTCCAGGCGGACCTCTTTGAGGTGTCGCCATGCCCGGCCCACCAGCGGACCCGGTGGCAACCCGAGCAGCTCCATGATGGCGTTGCCGTCCAGGTCCGGACGCACCGCCGCCAGGTCCTCGTCGGCGCGGATCCGCTCGATACGGGCCTCGAGATCGTCGTAGGTACGTTGCAGCGCGAGCGCCTTGCGGCGGTTGCGGGTGGTGCAGTCGGCTCGGACGAGCTTGTGCAGCCGCGGCAGCAGGTCGCCGGCGTCGGTGACGTAGCGGCGCACCGCGGAGTCAGTCCACTCACCGCCGCCGTAACCGTGAAACCGCAGGTGCAGGAACACCAGCTTGGCGACGTCCTCGACGACGTGCGTGGGGTAACGCAGGGCGCGCAATCGTTTGCGGACCATCTTGGCCCCGACCACCTCGTGATGGTGGAAGCTCACCCCGCCGCCGGGCTCGTGCCTGCGGGTGGCCGGTTTGCCGATGTCATGCAGCAGCGCCGCCAGCCTCAGCACCAGATCAGGCTCGCCGTCCTCGAGCGCGATCGCCTGGTCGAGCACCGTCAGCGAGTGCACGTAGACGTCCTTGTGCTGGTGATGCTCATCGATCTCCAGGCGCATCGCGGGCACCTCAGGTAGCACGTGTTCGGCCAACCCGGTGTCCACCACCAGCTCCACACCGGCCCGCGGATCCGTGCCGAGCAGCAGCTTGGACAGCTCCGCGGCCACCCGCTCGACGGTGATGCGACGGATCTCGGGTGCCATCTCAGCCAGCGCCGCCCGCACCCGCGGGGCGAGGGTGAAACCGAGCTGGGAGACGAACCGGGCCGCGCGCAGCATCCGCAGCGGGTCGTCGGCGAAGGACTCCTGCGGCGTCGCGGGGGTGTCCAGCTCGCGGCGGGCCAACGCGGCCATCCCGCCGTGCGGGTCGACGAACCGCCCCGTGCCGTCTTGCAACGGCAACTGCACGGCCATCGCGTTCACAGTGAAATCGCGCCGCGCGAGATCGTCCTCGACAGTGTCACCGAAGACGACGTCCGGATTGCGGGAAACCCGGTCGTAGCGGTCAGCCCGGTAGGTGGTGATCTCACAGTGGGTGCCGGCCTTGGTCGCACCGATGGTGCCGAAGGCGATTCCGGTGTCCCACACCGCGTCGGCCCAGCCGTCCAGGATTTGCCGGGTGGCATCGGGCCGGGCGTCGGTGGTGAAGTCCAGGTCGCTGCCCAGCCTGCCAAGCAGGGCGTCTCGCACACTGCCGCCCACCAGGTACAGCGAATGACCGGCCGCGATGAACCGGGCGGCTAGCTCATCGGCCACCGGCGCGATCCGGAGCAGCTCCACAACCGCATTCTGCTGTGCCGTGCTCAACAGCGGGATGCGGTTTCCTAGCTCAGAAGTCACAGCTGGCGAAGGCGGCACGGCCAGTCAGCGTAACGGCCCGTCGCCGGCGACCGCGCCGGTGGTGATCGCAGAGGTGGTTGGGCCGCTCGCCGCTACGGTGCACGACCGCACCGCGTCAGTCAGCCCGGAGTTCGCCTATACCATCGGCGCCATGCCCACGTCCTCCGGCAGGTCCAGCCGTAACAAGGCCGCCCGGGACGCAAGTGGCCAGGGCCGCGGCGGCCGACGCAGGGCCGGCCACGGCGGTGATACCAAAAGCGGTGACATCAAAAGCGGTGACATCAAAAGCGGTGCCGGTAAAGGGGACCCGAAGGCAGACGTTAAGGGAGCAGCCAGGGACCGCACCAGTGCCGGGCAGGGCAGGCGCCGGGCCAGCCGGATGCGCACTGTGGATGAGACCTCGGCCGGCGGCCTGGTGGTCGACACCGAGACCGGGCGCGCTGCCGTCATCGGGCGGCTAGATCGGCGAGGCCGGCTGCTGTGGTCGCTCCCCAAAGGACACATCGAGAACGGCGAGACGGTCGAGCAGGCGGCAGTGCGCGAGGTCGCGGAGGAAACCGGCATCAATAGTGCCGTGGTGGCCTCCCTGGGCAGCATCGACTACTGGTTCGTCGCCGAAGACCGCCGGGTGCACAAGACGGTGCATCACTTCCTGCTACGAGCGTTGGGTGGGGAGTTGTCCGATGCCGACGTGGAGGTCACCGAGGTGGCCTGGGTGCCACTGGCCGACCTGCCGGCGCGGTTGGCTTACGCCGACGAGCGTCGCCTCGTCCGTCGCGCCACCGAGATGCTCGCGGATTCGGCGTGAGGCGCAGGCTTCACTCGATCACCGCGGCCTTCCTGTTTGCGGTGTTGGGATTGTTGACGGTCGGCGCCCTCCCGGTGCAAGCACAACAACCCCCAACACAACAACCCCCAGCACAACAGCCCGAGCGCCCCAACGTCCTGGCTCGACTCGAGCTGGCGGACATGTCCCCTCGGGTGGTCACCGTCTCCAGCGGGCCGGTGCTCAGAGTCGAGGGGCGGGTGGTCAACGTCGGTGACCGGCCCATCACCAAGCTGGCGGTTCGGCTGCAACGTGACGCGCCGGTGATCTCCGACGACGCGGCCACGCGGGCCGTCCGCGACGTTCCTGAAGCGCCCCACGTGACCCTGTTCCAGCCCGTGCCCGGTGACCTCGCCCCAGGGCAGAGCGTCACGTTCCAGCTCGAGGTGCCGCTGCGCGGCGGGACGACCCTGGAGTCGCTGCAGATCAACGAACCGGGCGTGTACCCAGTGCTGGTCAACCTCAACGGCAAGCCGGAGTTCAGTGGCACCGCGCGGTTGGCATCGGTTCCGCTGCTGTTGCCGGTGCTGGGGGTCCCCCCCGTCGCTGCCGGCCAGCCGTCCGGGCCGGTGCTCGTCCCACCCGCGCAGCCGATGCCGCTGACCGTGGTGTGGCCATTGGCCGCGGAACCCGCGCGGCTGCCCACCGGTCCCGGCGAACCGATCCTGATCCGCAGTAACCCCTCCGGAATGGATCCGGTGGCTGCCGACATCGCTGCCGGTGGCCGGCTCGATGGCTTGCTCGGTGCACTGGAGCAGGTGGTGCCCCCAGGGTCACCGCTGGCCGCAGCCGTCTGCGTCGCAATCGACCCGGCGCTGTTGGAGACGATCGACGGGATGAGCCGGGGCTACCGGGTGGCCCAGCCCAACGGGATCAGCGAGGGCACCGGCGCAGCGGACGCGCAGAGCTGGCTTGATCGGCTGCGCGGCGCGGTCCAAGGCCGGTGCGTCCTGCCGCTGCCCTACGCCGATCCCGACCTGGTGGCGCTGTCCCGGGCGGGACTAACCGACCTGGAGGCGCTGGCCACCAGCACCGGAGTACGGCTGGTGGGCGACCTGCTCGGAGTGCAGCCGCTGACCGGGGTGAGCTGGCCGGCGGACGCAGCACTCGACGAGCGCACCCTCGCCGACCTGACTGCACTGCAAACCTATGCCGTGCTGCTGGAAGCCCGCAGTATGTCCCCGCCGACGGCTGCCCACGACGTCATCGATCTAGCCACGAACATCCCAGGTAGTCGCGGCGCTGCGCCCGTCGGCTTGCTCGTTGACCCGCTGCTGAGCAGCGCGCTGGAGCGGCAAGCTGACCAGCCCGGTAACGACGTCACCGGCGTCTTTTCCCGACCTAGCGGTACCACGAGCCCGCTGGCTGCCCAGGACGGGCAGGGCGCGCTGGTTTACCGCGCCGCCACCGACCCGGACCGTCGCCCCGTGCTACTGGTCCCGCCGCGCCGCTGGCAGGCCCGTGGGGCTGAGGCCATCGCGCTGTTGAGCACCGCCCAGCAGCTGCTGGCCGCGGGTTACTTCACCCCTCGCGAGCTGCCTGCGCTGGCCACCACCCGTCCCGCCGGTCCCATCACAGCGGTGACCTACCCGCCGCAGGCCGCCGCCGAGGAGATTCCGCTCCCGGTCACCGCGGACATCCAGCGAGGTCGAGACGTCCTGCGGGACCTGCAGGTGGCCACCGTCCTGGATCCCACCGCCAACCTCAAGCCGGTCGATCTGCTGGATCCACTGCGGCTCGGGCTGCTCCGCGCGGGGTCGTCGGCCTGGCGCGGCCAGCCGAATCGAGCCATGCAGGTGACCGCACAGGAGCGTGATCGGCTCGACGAGCTGCGTCGATCGGTACGGATCGTGCAGTCACCCGGCCCTTACATCCTGGCGGCGTCGGACTCCCCGCTGCTTATTACCGTCAGCAACGAGTTGCCGGTCGGTGTGCAGGTCCAGTTGAGCTTGTCCGAGACGGCCGGGCTGCGCGCCGGGGCGGTCGGGCTGCAGCTGGTGCCGGCCCGCAGCACCCGGCAGTTCGTCATCCCGGCGGAGGTGAGCCGAGCTGGTCAATTCAGCGTTGAGGCCCGGCTGAGCACCCCCGGTGGCACCCCGCTGGGCGAGCCGAGCACGCTGCAGGTGAGCTCCACCGCTTTCGGCACCGTTACTGTCGCGCTCACTGTGGGCGCTGGTGCTGCGCTGGTGCTGCTGGTGGTCCGCGGAATCGTGCGCCGCCTGCGTCGAGCACGGGAAGCCGGGTGACAGTGGAATTCTCGGACACCGCGAATCAGGCTGCCGCCAAGGACTCCGGGCCGCGACAGACTTCGGTGGCCGCAGCCGCCCGCACGATGGCGGTGGCCACCCTGATCAGCCGGATCACCGGCTTCGCCCGCCAGCTTATGCTCGCCGCGGTGCTCGGGTTGGGTGTAATCAACGACTCCTACACCGTGTCCAACACGCTGCCCGCGATGCTCTACGAGCTGCTGCTCGGTGGGGTGCTCACCAGCGTCGTGGTCCCGCTGCTGGTTCGCGCGGCGAAGGAGGACGCCGATCACGGTGAGGCGTACGCGCAGCGGCTGGTCACCATCGCCTGCGCGACGCTGGGTGTGGCCACGGTGCTCGCCATCGCCGGTGCACCGTTTCTGGCCGTGCTGTTCCTCGGCGACGGAGACGGTGCCAACCCGCAGCTGGCCACCGTGCTGGCCTACCTGCTGGTGCCACAGATCTTGTTCTACGGCCTATCCGGGCTGTTCGGGGCCATCCTGCAAGCCCGCAGCGTGTTCGGTCCGCCGGCCTGGGCGCCGGTGCTCAACAACGTCATCGTGCTGCTGTTCCTCGGCGTCTACGCCCTGGTACCGGGGGAGATCACCCTCAGCCCAGCCCAGCTCAGCGATCCGAAGCTGCTGGTGCTGGGCTTGGGCACCACCGCGGGCATCGTCGCCCAAGCGCTGGTGCAGCTGCCCGGGCTGCGTCGAGCGGGTTTTCACTTCGGCTGGCGATGGGGTTGGGATCCCAGGCTGACCCAGGCCAGCGGGATGGCGGCCTGGTTCGTGCTGTACGTGCTGGTCGGCCAGCTCGGCTTCGTGGTGACCACCCGGTCGGCGGCGCAGGGCGAACCGGGGGGAGTAGTGATCTACAGCCTGGTGTGGTTGCTGCTGCAACTACCCTATGGCGTACTCGGCTACTCCCTGCTCACGGCGATCATGCCGCGGATGAGCCGGGCGGCGGCGGACGCCGACTGGCGCGAAGTGGTCAAGGACCTCTCGCTGGGCAGCCGCTACCTCACGGTGCTGCTGATCCCGATCACCGTGATCTTCACCCTCGCCGGGCAGCAGATCGGGATCGCGCTGTTCTCGCTGGGCAAAGCAGGCAGCGATGCCGAGCGTCTCGGCGCTGCGCTGGCGGTCTCAGCCTTCGGCCTATTGCCATTCGCGGTGACGATGCTGCAGTTACGGGTTTTTTACTCGATGGCCGATGCCCGCACCCCAACCATGATCAATGCGTTGATGGTGGCGGTGAAACTGCCGCTGTTGCTGGCCTGCCCGGTGCTGCTCGACGACGCCGATGTCGTGCTCGGACTCACCGCGGTCAACTCGCTGTCGTGCGTGCTGGGCGCGATGATCGGGCAGACGTGGCTGCGCCGGCGACTGGGCCGGGTGGAAACCAAGCGCACCCTGATCACCCTGCGGAATTGCCTGCTTGCGGCGGTGCCGGCGGTGGGCGCGGTGCTCGGGTTGCGTGCCCTGCTCGACCTCAATGGCAGCAGCGGGGCTGTCTGGGGAGCATGGCTTGACCTGGTGCTCACCACGGTCGTCGTCGGCGTGGTGATGGGTGTCACCCTGATCGCACTGCGCACCCCCGAGCTCACCGCGGCGATCCAGGCTGCGATCGGGGCGCGCCGGGCACCCGTACTGGCGCGGTGGACCCGGCGACCGCCCGACCAACCCGCGAATCGCCCTAGGGAGCCGTAGACTTGACGATTACCTCACCCATACCTCGCGCGTTGCGTCTCGTGTGGTGCGTTGGGGTGTTGCGTCGGGGGCAAAGCTGTGCGGCTAAACCCGGGGCAGTGAACGAACGTGGGGAGGTTGAACGGGCCGGTGAGCGGTGACTCGACGGAGGCGGGGACCCACCGACCCAGCTCCCCGTGGCCGACCCCCGGCGCGCTTGTCGGCAACGGCCGTTACCGCTTGCTGTCCGAGGTCGGCCGCGACGATCGCGGCGGCGTCCAACTGTGGCGGGGTCGCGACCTGGTGCTGGACCGTGATGTCGCGCTGACCTTGTTCATCGCGCCGTCGCAAGATTCCGGCGCGGTAAGGATGACCCGCTCCGCCGTGGCGCGCGCGTTGCGTTCGGCTCGTTTGGAGGTGGCAGGCGCGGCGCGGATACTCGATGTGCTGGAGCCCGACGCCAAGTTCGGCCCGACCGTCGCGGTCGTGGTCGCGGAATGGACCCGGGGTCGTGGCCTGGTCGAGCTCCTGGACGACGGGCTGCCGCCGCCGGCGATGGCAGCCGCCGTCTTGGCCCCGCTGGCCGATGCGGTGGACGCCGCACACAGCGCCGGTCTGATCCTGGGCTGCGACCATCCGCATCGGATCCGGGTGACTCATGACAGGCAGGCCCGCCTCGCCTTTCCGGGACCACTTCCGATCACCGGCTCCCAAGACGACATCCGCGGCCTGGGCGCGATGCTGTACCTCCTACTCACCGGATACTGGCCGCTGCCCGGTGGCCCGAGGAACCTACCCACCGCACCGCTGCAATCCGACGGCTCCGTCGTCAGCCCCACGACGCTGCGGCCCGGCGTGCCGGTAGAGCTGTCCACCCTGGCACTGCGCAGCCTCGCTGATCCCGGCACCGGCGGCGGCGTGCACACCGGTGCCGCCGTGCGGGAGGTCCTCGAGCTCAATGCGTCCAGCGCTGACGACCGCAATGGTCGGCACAGTCGCACCCCGCCGACCAGCCGCGAGCGGGCCCGCCGCCAACGCCGGATGAAGCTGAGCGTGTCGATGGCGGTGCTGGCCACCACCACGCTGCTGATCCTCGGTTACGGCGGCATGCAGGTGTTGTCGGTGTTCGTCAACGCCGGGGGTACCCCGCTGGTCGTCGCAAGCCCGTCACCGGGCGAGCAACCTGAGCCGCCGGTGGTGGCGCGGTCCTCGCCGGTCCAGGTCAAAAACTTGGCGGTCTACGACCCCTCCGGCAAAGGCAGCCCGGACCACCAGAAGGACGTCGGCAAACTGCTCGACGGCAATCCGAGCACCGTGTGGTCGACCGACTCCTACCGCCAGCAGTTCCCCAGCTACAAGAAGGGGCTCGGCGTCATGCTGAGCTTCGATCGGCCGGTGTCGGCGGCCTCGGTGACCGTGATATCTCCCAGCCCCGGCACCGTGCTGGAGATACGCACCGCGTCATCGCCGAGGGCGGAGCTAGCCGAGACCACCCTGGTCGGCACCGCCACACTCGGTCGCGGCAGCACCCAGATCCCGCTGCGGTCGGGGCCCCCCACCCGATACCTGCTGGTGTGGATCACCGGACTGGCCGGTGGAGGAGATCGCAACCAATCCAAGCTTAGCGAGGTCGGTGTCGAGACCCGGGCGACCTGACCACCGCTACCCTCCCCGGCGTGTCAGTTCCTCGTGCACGGTGTGTACGCCCCTCATGCACAGCACAGGCCACATCGTGACCGCTGTGATGTCAGACGCCGACCTGATCGCCGCGCACGTTGCGGGGGATCCACTGGCATTCACCGAGCTCGTGCGCCGGCACCGAGACCGGATGTGGGCCATCGCGCTGCGGACCCTGGGCGATCCGGACGACGCCGCCGACGCGGTGCAGGACGCGTTGATCTCGGCGTATCGCTGCGCCGGCGGATTTCGGGGCCAAGCCCAGGTCACTACCTGGCTGCATCGGATCGTGGTCAACGCCTGCCTGGACCGGATCCGCCGCAACCGGGCCCGCCCCACCGCGCCACTGCCTGATGGTCATCTGGAGGCTCCGGCGTTGACATTGGACGCGATGGCCGCCCGGGAATCCCAGCTGGCGGTCGACGACGCGCTGAGGTCACTGCCCGCCGAGCAGCGTGCCGCGATCGTCCTGGTCGACGTCGAGGGTTACTCGGTGGCTGAGACCGCCCAGCTACTGGGCATCGCCGAGGGAACGGTCAAGAGCCGCTGCGCCCGCGGACGCGCCCGGCTGGCGGTGCTGCTTGGACATCTACGGAACCCCGATGCTAATGCAAACGTCTCATTCGGTGCCGTGGTGGTGCGCCAGCATCGAGGGGAGGGACGATGACCGGTACCGAAGATCCGATACGCCCCGGCGATCCGCCACAACGATCGGCAGCACAGTCTCCGGAGTGGTCGCTGGACCTGCTCGCCGACCTGCACGCCGGTGCGCTCACCGAGCAAGCGGCCACGTCGTTGCGGGCTCGAGCGACCGCGGATCCCCAGGCCCGCACCGTACTGGCGGCTCTGGATGCCACGGTGGCCGATCTGGCCGCACTGCCAACCCGGAGCCAAGCCCGGATACCCGACGCCGTGGCGCAACGGCTTGACGCCGCGCTGGACGCCGAGGTGCAGCGAGCTGACCGCCATCGCGCTCACCTGCCGGATCGGGCCGGGGGTGGGCGTTACCGCGCCGCCCGGCAACTGGTGACCAGACCGGCTGGCCGGCGCCACCTCCGTGCTCGCTGGGTCGCCGCTGGTGTGCTGGCTGCTGCCGTGATCGGGGTGGCGGTGTCGGGTGTAATGATCGCTGTGCTGACCGGGGGCACGCCGCGGGCCGGCGACGCATTGGGCGCTGCAGCGGTCTCGCCACCCGCGCCACTGGTGCTGTCCAGCGGTGACCTCAGCGGTGCCCTGAGCCATGCATGGGGAGCGCGCAACTACGGTCCGCTGTCCCGGCCCGAAGCGCTGCAAGGCTGCCTGGACGCCAACGATGTGCCGGTGGGCGACAAGCCACTGGGCGCCCGCGAGGTCACCCTCGACGGTCGGCGCGGCGTGATCCTGGTGCTGCCCACCACGCAAGCCACCCAGTTCCGGCTGCTGGTGGTGGATCCGGGCTGCCGCGCCGGCAACCCGGCACGGATGGCCGACGCGGTAGCGCGCCACCGCTGACGTTGGGTGCCCTTCAAGGACGACCAACTCACCCTGGCATCGTCTCTGACGGCTACCAACCCGTCCGCCAAACCAGCAGGAACGCCCGACATTGGTGGCTGTTGAGAGCACCAATTGCCTGGGTTGGCCGTACTTGGAGAGCGGCCGACTGGCTCGGGAACATCGGTCCGTAGGATCGTGTTGTGTCCAAGGTGAGCGAGCAAATCCGGGACGTCATCATCATCGGCTCGGGCCCGGCTGGCTACACAGCCGCAATCTATACCGCGCGCGCCCAGCTCAAGCCGCTCGTCTTTGAAGGAAGCCAGTACGGCGGCGCCCTGATGACCACCACTGAGGTGGAGAACTATCCGGGCTTTCGCGATGCGATCATGGGCCCCGATCTGATGGAGGAGATGCGAGCCCAGGCCGAGCGCTTCGGAGCCGAGCTGCAGGCAAAAGACGTCACGTCGGTCGATGTGACCGGTGACGTCAAGAGGGTCATGGTCGATGGGACCACCCACCTCGCCCGATCGGTCATCCTCGCGATGGGCGCGCAGCCCCGCTATCTGGGTGTCCCCGGCGAGCAGGAGCTGCTCGGACGCGGAGTGAGCTCGTGCGCCACCTGTGACGGCTTCTTCTTCCGCGACCAGGACATCGCCGTCGTCGGTGGTGGGGACTCGGCAATGGAGGAAGCCACCTTCCTTACCCGGTTCGCGCGGTCAGTGACGCTCGTGCACCGGCGTGATGAGTTTCGCGCTTCGAGAATCATGCTCGAACGAGCCCAGAACAACGACAAGATCCGCTGGCGTACCAGGGTGACCGTCGATGAAGTGTTGGGCGAGAATGGCGTCACCGGTTTGGCGCTCTCCGACGGCTCCACGCTGGAAGCGACTGGCATGTTCGTGGCGATCGGACACGATCCGCGCAGCGAGCTGATCCGCGATCAGGTGGAGACTGACGCCGAGGGTTACGTAGTCGTCAACGCACCGAGCACGGCTACCAACGTGGACGGCGTGTTCGCTTCGGGGGATCTGGTGGACCGCACTTATCGGCAGGCTGTCACTGCCGCCGGCACCGGCTGTGCAGCCGCGATCGATGCCGAGCGTTGGCTCGCCGAGCACGCGCTGGATCCGCACGCCGAAGTGGCCGCCGAGTTCGTTGGCGGCGGCTACGGCAAAAAGTCCTGACCATCGAGATTCCCAGACCGGACCCGACAGGAGACGCTATGGCTGACGAGCCGACAGTGACCGTGACCGACAAGTCGTTCGCCGACGACGTGCTCGGCAGCGACAAGCCGGTGCTGGTGGACTTCTGGGCGAGCTGGTGCGGTCCATGCAAGATGGTGGCACCTGTGCTCGAGGAGATCGCCGCGGAGAACGGCGAGAAGATCACCATTGCGAAGATGGACATCGACGAAAATCCCGCCACTCCGCGGGATTACCAAGTCATGTCGATCCCAACCATGATCTTGTTCTCCAACGGAAAGCCGGTCAAGCAGATAGTCGGTGCCAAGCCCAAGGCTGCCCTGCTGCAAGATCTGGCCGACTACATCTGATCCTGCTTCGCGGTCGACCCGTCGACGAACGCCAACCAGTTCCAGCAAGCAACCGATTCCTCCGGGACACGTCCTGTACGCGGGCTTGCCGGCTCGCGCGGCCGATCGGCCCACACCGGCAAGAGCCCGTCGAACCGCGTCGAGCGGGACGGGGCACAATGAGTGACAAGTCCCCGCGCACGATGCTCTCCTCAAGAGCCCGGCGCCCGATCCGAAGTGAGGGGTGCATGCAGCTGCTGCGCCGCGGCGACGCCGGTCTTGCGGTGGCGGAGGTGCGGGCGATGCTGACCTCGCAGGGACTACTCCCACCTCCGTCAGACACAGAGACAGCGGAGACAGAAACAAGCGTCTTCGACACCACCCTCGAACACGCCGTTCGGACTTTCCAGCAACGCCGCGGACTGATCACCGACGGGGTGGTGGGACGTGCCACCTACCAGGCGCTGTGTGACGCACGTCTGGAGTTCGGGTGCCGCATGCTCAGTTACATCGTCACCCGGCCCATGCGCGGGGATGACGTGTTCACGCTGCAGGAGCGGTTACTGGAGCTGGGCTATGACGTCGGCCGTGCGGACGGAACCTTCGGTCTGCAGACCGAGACGGCGCTGCGCAGCTTCCAACGTGACTACGGTCTGCTGGTAGACGGGATGTGCGGACCTGGCACGTTGCGCGCGCTGCGCCAGTTGCAGCCCAAGGTTCGCGGTGGCCGGCCGGTGTTGCTCCGCGAGCAGGAGCGGGTCCGTCGATCCGGGCCTGCCCTGCGCGGCAAGCGGATCGTCATCGATCCCTGCCACGGTGGACCCGATCCAGGAATCGTGGTGGACGGCGCCACCGAAGCCGAACTCATGTGGGACTTGGCCCAGCGGCTGGAGGGCCGGATGGCCGCCACCGGCATGGAGACGCTGCTGTCCCGCGGCCCGGACACCAGCCCCACCGAGGCCGACCGAGCTGCATTCGCCAACGCCGCAGGCGCCGATCTGGTGCTTTCCCTGCATACCGACGGCCACCCCTCGACGCTGGCTCATGGCTTGGCGACGTTTCACTTCGGCACCGGCAACGGCACGACTTCGACGGTCGGCGAGGCCCTGGCCGCGTTCATTCAGCGCGAGCTGGCTGCCCGCACCAGGATGCTCGACTGCGGCACCCATCCCAAGACCTGGGAACTGCTGCGGATGACCCGGATGCCCACGGTGCGCATCGAGCTGGGCTACCTGACCAATCCCGAGGACCGCCGGAAACTCCTGGATCCGGCGTTCCGGGACGTGGTCGCCGAGGGCGTGCTGGTCGCGGTGAAGCGACTCTACCTGTTGGGTGAGAACGACCAGCCCACCGGCACGTTCACCTTTGCCGACCTGCTGCGCGGGGAGCTTGCTCGCGCGGAGTGACGGCCCGCAGCGCCACGCTTGGGCTCAGGATGAAGTCGAACATGGCCATGAAGGCGACGCCCGCCATAGCAGCGTGCGGGTCAGCGGCCACCCAAATGGTGATGTAGAGCAGCCCATTGGCGCCAGTACTCGTCGTAGCTGGCAGGTCGGGAGGATCACCGCAACAGATCCGGTGCGGGACGCGAAGGATCACAGCTGCCCCGATACAGGGCACATGTGCTCGATCGATGCCGGTCTCGGTGAGATCCCGGCGCCGATGAGCACATCAGGGCGCGGGGAACCGGGTGACGTACCATCGTTGCCACGGCGTTTCGACCGCGTGAGCGTCATAACGCGCGCGGACGAATGCCACCGCCTCACGGCTCGGCACACCGTCCAGCACCGCGATGCAGGCCAGGGCAGTACCGGTCCTTCCGCGCCCGCCGCCGCACGCGATCTCCACCCGCTCCGACTCGGCACGGTGCCAGGCCTCACGCAGCGCATCCTGCGCGTCGCGGCGGTCCGTGGGTAGCTGGAAGTCCGGCCATCGGACCCACCGTGCATCCCATGCGACCGGGGCGGGCCGTTTACCACGCAGGTAGACGGCGAAATCGGGAGTGACGTCGTCAAGCAGCGGTCGACGGAGGGCACGCCCGCGCAGGAGTCGCCCGGACGGCAGGCACAGGACCCCGGGAGCTGCCACGTCCCAGGCCCTGCTCATGGTCCACAACACAACACAGCGCGCAAGGTCAGGCAGGTCGGAGGCTGGGCTCGACCGTGTGGATGGTCACCGACGTCAACAATCGTTCCAAGGCTGCCTCGACGTCTTCCTTCCAGGTCAGCGCAGTGCGTAGTTCCAGGCGAAGCCGGGGCCAGCGTGGGTGGGGGTGCACGGTCTTGAACCCGACCTGCTGCAGGAACTCGGCCGGGATCACACAGCTGGACTCGTCGTTGGGCCGAGCATCGCCGAACGCCTCGATGGCTTTCACACCGCGCCGGGTGAGATCCTTGGCGACTGCCTGCACCAGCATCCGGCCCAGACCGCCACCGCTGAACTCCGGCAGCACCTTCAGCGCGGTGAGCAGCACGGCATCGGCACTGACCGGCGAGGTGGGAAACGCCGCAGCCCGCGGCACTGCGGCCGGAGGGGCGTACAGCGCGTAGCCGGCTGGTATGTCTCCCGACATCACGATCCGCCCACAGGAGCCCCACTCCAACAACACGCTGGAGACCCAGGCCTCCTTCTCCAGGTCGGTCTGACCGAAGTCCTCCGCCTGCTCCCGGATATGCGGAGCGAGTTCCCAGAACACGCAACGCCGGCACTTCTTGGGCAGCAGGTCGAGGTTGTCCAGGGTGACGCCGACCACTCGACGTGACACCGGGCCTCCCTGAACAGACGTGCTAGGGCTACTGCGCCGCCACGGACGCCTGCCGCCGGCGCTGGCCACGCAGCGCCTCGGGAAGCATATGCCGCGGGCCACCGCGAATGAAGGCAGGGGGACACTTTGCACCGACCTTTACACTGCCAGGGGACCTGACCCGCAGCGAAGGCGCCGCCGTGACCCCCAAGAAGCCCGCACCGCCCGCCGGTTGCACCCAGCGCGACCTCGATCCGCACCTGGACCGCTACGCGCAACGCACCGCTGGCATGACAGCGTCCGAAATCCGTGCGCTGTTCGCGGTGGCCAGCCGTCCTGAGGTGGTCTCCCTAGCTGGCGGCATGCCCTACCTGCCCGCTCTACCGCTGGACTCGCTGGCGGACGATCTCGCCCAGCTGGTGGCCACCGAAGGTATGACGGCCCTGCAGTACGGCTCGGCGCAGGGCATCCCACAGCTTCGTAGCCAGATCTGTGAGGTGATGGCTCTGGAGGGCATCCGGGCGCACGCCGATGACGTCACGGTAACCGTCGGTTCCCAGATGGCGCTGGACATGGTGACCCGGATCTTCTGTGATCCGGGGGATGTGGTGCTGGCTGAAGCCCCGTCCTATGTCGGGGCACTGACCACCTTCGCCTCTTACCAGGCGCAGGTGGTGCAGGTTGCAATGGACGACGAGGGATTGATACCCGCCGAGTTGGACGCTGTGCTGCGCTCGCTGCGCGCTCAGGGCCGCGTCCCCAAGTTCCTGTACACCATCCCGAACTTTCACAATCCGGCCGGCGTGACGCTGGCCGTTGCACGCCGAGCTGACGTGCTCGAGCTGTGCGCTGAGCACCAAGTGCTGGTCGTCGAGGACAACGCCTATGGGCTACTGGGTTTTGATGGCCAGATCTATCCGGCGATGCGGGCCACCGAGGCCGATAACGTGGTTTACCTGGGGTCTTTCTCCAAGACGTTCGCACCCGGTCTTCGGGTCGGCTGGGCGCTGGCTCCGCACGCGGTGCGCGAGAAGTTGGTGCTGGCCGTGGAATCGGCGACTCTGTGCCCGCCGGTGTTCACCCAGTTTGTGGTGTCGCGCTACCTGGCCCAGCACGACTGGAAGGGCCAGATCAAGGCTTACCGGGAGGTTTACCGGGTCCGCCGCGATGCCATGCTGACGGCGTTGCGGCAATACTTGCCGCCGGGGTGCCGGTGGACTCAGCCCGCCGGTGGGTTCTACGTCTGGCTCACGGTGCCCGAGGGCTTGGACACCAAGGCGATGCTGCCTCGGGCGGTGACTCAGCGGGTGGCCTACGTGCCAGGCACCGCCTTCTATACCGACTCCGGCAGCTCGCAAGCCAGCAGGTTGATGCGGCTTTCGTTCTGCTATCCGACACCGGAGCGCATCGCCGAGGGTGTGCGTCGATTGGCAACGGTGCTCGACGGCGAGCTCGAACTGCAGCGCACGTTCGGTAGCGTGCGCTCGCGCGTGGCAGCCGGTCCGCAGTCACCAGCACCGGACACCGCCTGATCGGCGTCCACTTCGGACGATACAGTTCCCCTCGAGCCGTCATGAGCATGGGGGAGCCCAGGTGACCAATCGCACCGTGGCTGTGCTGGCCGGTGGACTGTCGCACGAGCGCGACGTGTCGTTGCGGTCCGGGCGCAGGCTGTCCAGTGCCCTGCGCGACGTCGGGCTGTACGTCGAGGAGTGGGACATCGACGCCACCCTCGTCAGCCGGCTCTCCAGCAGCCCGCCAGATGCCGTCGTGGTGGCGCTACACGGTGGAGCTGGCGAGAACGGCGCCGTGCAATCGGTGCTGGAAATGCTGGGAGTGCCCTATGTAGGCGCTGGCCCGGGGGCCTGCCGGCGCGCCTGGGACAAGCCGACCGCCAAGGATGAGCTGGCCCGCGCCGGGCTGACCACACCGGACTGGATCGCGCTGCCGCACGCCACCTTCCGCGACCTGGGAGCACAAGCCGTGCTCGACGCACTGGTTGCCCGGCTCGGGTTACCCCTGATCCTCAAACCGGATCAGGGTGGCTCTGCGCTGGGGGTGCACGTAGTACACGAGGTCGCCGAGCTGCCAGGCGCCATGGTGAGCTGCCTGGCCTACGGGGACACCGTCCTGGCCGAGAAGTACGTCGACGGCATCGAGGTCGCGGTTACGGTGTTGGACGAGCCGGACGATCCGCGGGCGCTGCCGGCAGTGGAGATCGACCCCAAGTCCGGCTTCTACGACTACGCCGCTCGCTACACCGCCGGACTTGCCACCTTCCACGCCCCGGCTCGGCTCACCACCGCGGCGGCCGCTGCGGTGGCTGATCTCGCGGTGGCCGCACACCGGTTACTTGGGCTGCGTGACGTGTCCCGCACCGATGCAGTGGTGACGGCAGACGGAGTAGCGCATTTCCTCGAGGTCAACGTGGCTCCGGGACTTACGGAGACGTCATTGCTACCGATGGCGATCGAGTCCGACGGTGCGCAGCTGGGTGTCGTTTACGCCGAGCTGATCGACCGAGCGGTGACCCGCGGCTGTACCGACCCCTGACAGGGTTGCCCACGCGCCTCGCGTAGGTGAACTTTCGTCACATGGACACTTATCGTCGCCGACGAGGCCGCCTTCCGCGATAAGTCTCCATGTCGCGGGTGAGAGCCGTCAGCGTGGCGGGGTCATGAGAGCGACGATCCGCTCCAGGTCGTCTACCGATCCGAACTCCACCACGATCCGGCCCTTGCGGCGGCCCAGTTCCACCTTGACGCGGGTGTCGAAGGTGTCGGAGAGGTTCTCCGCCAGTTCCTGCAACCCAGGCGCCCGCATCGGACGAGATGCCGCCGCCTTCGGCGCGGTCGGGGGTGACTCGCTGCGGTTCAGGGTCACGGCTTCCTCGGTGGCCCGAACCGACAAGCCCTCGGCGACGATGCGCGCCGCCAGGCTCTCCTGGGCGAACGGCTCGTCCAAGCCGAGCAACGCGCGGGCGTGCCCAGCGGACAGGACGCCGACCGCGACCCGCCGTTGCACTGCGACCGGCAGCCTGAGCAGTCTGATGGTGTTAGTGATGACCGGGCGGCTGCGCCCGATCCGGGACGCGAGCTGCTCGTGCGTAACGCCGAAGTCTTCCAGCAGCTGCTGGTAGGCGGCAGCCTCCTCGAGCGGATTGAGCTGCACTCGGTGGATGTTTTCGAGCAATGCGTCGCGGAGCATCGCGTCATCGGCTGTGCAGCGCACGATCGCCGGGATCCGATCGAGCCCAGCTTGTTGAGCTGCTCGCCACCGCCGCTCACCCATGACCAGCTCGTAGGAAACGGTGTGCAGCTGTGCGATCGCCGGCTCCGCCGGCAGGTGGCTAATAGCCGGCTTCGCCGGCAGGTGCCCGATCGCCGGCTCCGCCGGCAGTGGCCGAACCACAATGGGCTGCATCAGCCCGAACTCACGGATCGAATGCTCAAGCTCGGCCAGGGACTCCTCATCGAAGGACTGCCGGGGTTGCTTGGGGTTGGGCACGATGGACCCAATAGGCACCTCTTGGTAGACCGCCCCCGCCACCTGGCCGCTAGCGGCGTCCAGGCGACCGTTGTGCCGCTCACGTGGCGCCAACTCGCTCACCGCGGAGCCGACCGGTCCAGTAGGGATCAGCGCGGCGAGTCCGCGGCCGAGGCCGCCCTTGCGCTGCGGCCCAGAGGTTTGCGAGATCGTGCTTCCAGCCGGCATCAGAGACGCACCTCCCGGGTGCCTGGATAGGGGTCTCCCCGATAGTCATGTCCGGAATCGTCAGGCTGCTGCAGGGCGATCTCCCGCGCGGCGTCCAGGTAGCTCAGCGCCCCCCGGGAGCCGGGGTCGTAGACCAGCACGGTCTGCCCGAAGCCCGGCGCTTCGGAGACCTTCACGCTGCGCGGAATCACCGTCCGCAGCACCTGGTCACCGAAATGGTTACGAACCTCGGCAGTCACCTGATCCGCCAGCTTGGTGCGCCCGTCGTACATCGTCAGCAGGATCGTGGACACCCGCAGTGCGGGATTGAGGTGCGCCTGCACCAACTCGATGTTGCGCAGCAGCTGACCAAGCCCTTCCAAGGCGTAGTACTCGCACTGGATGGGAATCAGCACCTCTGGTGCAGCAACGAGTGCGTTCACCGTGAGCAGGCCCAGCGAGGGCGGGCAATCAATGAAGACGTAATCGACGGCCAGCTCGTCGAGCGCCCAACCTTGCAGCGCTCGGGACAGGCGTGACTCCCGGGCTACCATGCTCACCAGCTCGATCTCGGAACCCGCGAGGTCGATGGTGGCGGGGATACAGAGCAGGTTCGGCGATTGCGGGCTCACCGCAACGGCGTCCGTGATCCCGATCTCGCCGATCAAGACCTCGTACACCGACCGGGTGCCGGAGCGGTGCTCGATCCCGAGTGCGGTGGAGGCATTACCCTGCGGATCGAGGTCGACTACCAGGGTGCGCAGCCCGTGCAGAGCCAGGCCTGCGGCAAGGTTGACCGTGCTGGTGGTCTTGCCGACTCCGCCCTTCTGGTTGGCCACGGCAAGCACCCGGCGCCGGAACGGACGGGGAAGCTGGTCGATGGGGTGCTGTACCCGAGTGGCGCGCTCAGCCTCCTCACAGATCGGCGTCCACCCGACATCCTTGGGCTGCGCCGCCAAGGGGGGCGGCGAAGGATAGGACATTGGCACAGCTGCCCTATGTTGACGGGCTTCGCTGGGCTGACGGGCTTCGCTGAGCTGACAGATTTCGCTGGGCTGACAGACCTCACTAGGCGCGGTCGACAGCGGAGCACGAGTCACCGCGCGCAGTCGCCGAGTTTCACGTGAAACGTTTTGCACTGCACTGTCCTGCGCGGTGCCGTCCTGCCACCTGGGGGGGCTCACGCTCACCGATCCTTCCTCCTTCGTGCCCGCGCGGTGCGAGTGACACGCTGAGCGCGTCGGGGAATAACGACAACCGTTGTCGGCGGCTGCACGATGGTGGCACCACACTGCACGACCTCCACCGGCCCCCCTCCGGCGGCCTGCACCGCGAGAGCATCCCGTATCGCTTCCTGACCCGCTGTTGCACCCTTGATTGCGAGTAACCGGCCGCCTGGTTGCACCAGCGGAAGGGTCCAGCTTGCCAACCGGCCCAACGGCGCGACCGCTCGGGCTGTCACAACGTCCTTGTCACCGAGCTGGTCCCGTACCCGCGGGTCTTCGGCGCGACCTCTGTGCACCGAGATTGCTAAATCCAGCTCAGCGACCACTTCCCGCAGCCACTCCACTCGTCGGGCCATCGTCTCCAGCAAAGACAGCACGAGATCTGGCCGAGCGAGCGCGAGCGGTATGCCTGGCAGACCCGCACCGGAACCTACGTCCAAGACCCGGCAACCCCCGGGGAGAAGTTCGCCGACCACGGCGGAGTTGAGCATGTGGCGTTCCCACAGCCGGCCCGCTTCCCCGGGGCCGATGAGC
Source organism: Pseudonocardiaceae bacterium (assembly GCA_036389855.1). GTDB lineage: Bacteria > Actinomycetota > Actinomycetes > Mycobacteriales > Pseudonocardiaceae. The sequence continues at coordinate 12,458 of DASVWA010000010.1, read as the reverse complement.
CCCCTCGAAAGCCCGGGCCCGGCGAGCAACTCGACGTACCGCTGCGCTAACGGGTACCGATCCCCGAATATCGCCTCCGCAACAGCCCGCACGTCCGCTTCAGTCTGAGGTTTCACGTGGAACGTCGATGTTCTCGTGGCCTACCCGCCCAGCCGTCAGGTGGAACGGAGCACGACAACACGACGTTGCGGCTCCTCACCCTCGCTTTCGCTGCGCACGCCGTCCACCGCTGCCACCGCGTCGTGCACGATCTTCCGCTCAAACGGCGTCATCGGTTGCAGCCGAGCCGGCTCACCCACGTCGCGGACCCGCTCTGCGGTCGAGCGACCCAGCTTGCTGAGCTCATGGCGCCGCGTGGACCGCCATTGCGCGATGTCAAGCATCAGCCGGCTGCGGGCACCGGTCCGTTGCTGCACCGCTAGCCGCGTCAACTCCTGGAGGGCTTCGAGCACCGAGCCACGAGGCCCCACCAATCGTTCCAGGTCCTCCCCGCCGTCGATGCTCACCATGGCGCGGCCAGCCTCGACGTCGAGGTCGATATCACCGTCGTAGTCCACCAAATCGAGCAGCCGCTCGAGGTAGTCACCCGCGACGTCACCCTCCTGAACGAGCTGTTCCTCGCTCACCGGTCCGTTGCGGGTCGACCGCGTAGTCCCGACCGGGCCATCAACCTCGTCCACAGCGTCGATGTCTGCAGTGTCCGGCACCGCAGTATCCGGCACTGCAGCCTCGGTCCCCGACGTCTCGGTCGCCAGCGTCTCGGCCACACCTGTCTCCTCTCCGGGGATCGTGCCCTCATCGGCGCTTCCGGTTGCTCTTCTTCCGCGCTCGGGGCCGTTGCTGGATCATGCCAGGCATTGCGGAGCTGTCCGTGCCCTCCGTGCCTTTGCCAGTGGAGGACGCTTCGGATCCGTCGCGGTTCGATGCTGTCGATCCCGCTCCGTTCGAGGCAACCTCGCCGCTCGATTCAACACCGCTCGGTTGCGCAGAGCCTGAGCCCGACTCGGGGGCTGATTTTGAGTCAGCACCACCATCGGGCCCAACGGCGGAGCTGCTATCAGCGGTGTCCTTCTTCGGACGGACCGGCTTCTGGCCGGGTCGCGGAGCCAGCGACTGGCGCTGCGCTATCGCCGTCTCCTTCTTCTCCGCCTCTTCGGCGTCGATCCGGACGTAAACGTAGTGCTGTTGGGCCAGCGTCCACAGGTTGTTGGACAGCCAGTAGATCAGAATCGCCACCGGGAAGAACGGGCCACCAGCCACCACGCCCAGCGGGAACAGGTAGACCATGAGCTTGTTCATGAGCTCTGCCTGCGGGTTCGCGGCCACCTGCGCTGGGTTTTGCCGTTGCACCGAATGCTTGGCGGTGAGGTGAGTGAGGATGCCGGCGACAATGGTCAGCGGGACGGCCACTGCAGCGATCTGCCAGCGGGAAAGGTCCCCATACCGGGCCAGCAGCTCCGCGGGCTCGGTGATGTAGGACGACAGCGGCACCCCGAACAGGTCCGCGTCAAGGAAGGACCGCACATCGGCCGCGCTGAACACGTAGTTGCCGATCTGTGCGTTCTGTTCGGGGGTGAGGAAGTGGCGGTTGAACGACCGCAGCACCTGGAACAAGCCGATGAACACCGGGATCTGCACCAGCACCGGTAGGCAGCCGCCCAGCGGGTTCACCCCGTGCTGGGACTGCAGCTTCTGCATCTCGGCCGCCATCTTCTGGCGGTCGTCACCGTACTTCTTCTTCAGCTTTTGGATCTCGGGCGCGAACTCCTGCATCTTGCGCATCGAGCGGACCTGGCTGACAAACGGCTTGAACAGCAGTGCACGCAGGGTGAACACCAGGAACACCACGGCCAGCGTCCACCCGACGCCGCTGCTTGGACCCAGCAGATAGCCGAACGCCTGATGCCAGAACCACAGGATGGCCGACACCGGGTAGTAGATGAAGTTCAGCACGACGACTCACTCTCGGCGGGGGAGCGGGGTGATCTCGGTGTGGGAACCGGGTCCACCCCTCCAGGGTGCCAGGGTGCGCAGCGCAGTAGCCGTCGCGCGGTCAACCAGGATCCACGCAGTGCCCCGTGAACGGTCAGTGCCTCGACCGCGTATGCGCTGCACGTGGGATAAAACCGGCAGGTAGGCGGGAGGAACGGAGAGATCCACCGGCGATAGAACTGCAGCAAGAGCACCAGCACCCGGGCTATCGGGCGAGCCCCTGGAGTCGTTGCAGTCCCGCGAGTCATCGGAGTCATCGCCGGCTGCCGGAGCCGGTCGTCGTGGCGGAAACGGTCAGTCGCCGAAGCGCTGCGCCGAGGTCATCATCCAGCGCCGCGCTGCTCGAGCCGGCCGATGGCGGCAGTGCTCGCACCACCACCAGTGCACCACCGGGCAGTGCACCCAACCGGCATCGCATCAGATGGCGCAGCCTGCGCTGCACGCGATGCCGGACCACGGCACCACCCACCGTCCGACCAACCACGAACCCCACCCGCGCCGGCGCATCGACATCGCGGGAGCGCGCCACATGCACGACGACGGAGCCGCAGGCCGCCCGGCGGCCCCGCTTCACCGCCGTCGCGAAGTCGTCGCGACGGGTCAGGCGGGCGGCAGCAGGCAGCAACGGAGAGGAGTTTCGCGAGCGGAGGAATGCTCAGGCCGACAATTCGCTGCGACCCTTGCGGCGCCGCGCGGCCATGATGGCGCGCCCGGCGCGGGTCCGCATGCGCAACCGGAACCCATGAGTCCTCGCGCGGCGACGGTTGTTCGGCTGGAACGTGCGCTTGCCCTTGGTCACGGCTGTCGTTCTCCCGGTGCTCGGTGCTCGGTTCTCATCTGTGCAGGATCCCAGCGCAGGATCACAGCTGTGGGCGACTGCATTGCGGGGCTGCGGTCGGTCATCCCCTGCCGGCACCGGCGGCACTGCTTCAAGCGGGTCCCACACGGCACGCAACCCGAACGGGTCGTGGCGAGAGCACACAAGAGTACCCGCCGGTGGGCGGGAGACCTCGCGAGCCTATGCGGCCGAGACCGGCGCCGTCAAAACGAGCGTCTCCCGTCACTGCAGGGCCGACACGCCGTTACTCCGGTGATGCTTGCTATCCCGGAGTTCTTGTGGCAGAGGCAGACGTTGCTCAACGTGCCTGCTCTTGCGGCGCCGGAAGACAGGCGGAGGACGGTCTACGGGCTGATACGTCGGGGATTTGGGGAGTGTGCCGATCGCTGCTGCTAACCGTTCATGCACAGCTGTGGACAACCTTGTGGACGCCCGGCAGTCCTGAAGTCCACGACCTGAAGTCCACCACCGGCCGAAGGGGGAGTCAGCGCGGTGTCAGAGCGGCAAACCGACCTCGGCCAGGTGTGGAACGAGGTCGTCCGAGAGCTCTCCACCGGCACACTGTCGCCGCAGCAACGCGCGTGGATGCGGGTCACCCGCCCGATCGGCATGCTGGATGGAACGGCGCTGCTGGCCGCACCCAGCGACTTCGCCAAGGACGCCATCGAGCGGGTACTCCGCCAGCCGATCAGTGCGGCACTGTCCCGGCACCTGGGTCGGCAGGTCTCGCTGGCGGTCAAGGTCGACCACCCACTTCCGGTACCAGCGGAGCTACCGCTGACGGCCTGGGCAGCCGACGGCACCAACCGGCCGCACGCCGGTGACCACCGCGCCGCGGTGTCTGGTAGCTCCGATCCGGTAACCGCCCAAGTGGATTCCACCGGGCAGCGAACCGACTCCGGTGAGCAGAGCGAGGAGGACGCCGCGTTGGCCACCGTGCACGAGATCTGGCCCAGCATGGCCGGCGCAGCGGGCCCGCCAGCCGCGGCACCGACCCGGCGGTCGAGTTCTCAGACCAAGCTCAATGAGAAGTACACCTTCGACACCTTTGTCATCGGCGCGTCCAACCGGTTCGCGCACGCAGCTGCGGTGGCGGTGGCCGAGGCACCGGCGCGGGCCTACAACCCGCTGTTCATCTGGGGCGAGTCGGGGTTGGGCAAGACACACCTGCTGCATGCGGTGGGGCATTACGCACAGCGGCTGTTCCCTGGCATGCGGGTGCGGTATGTCTCCACCGAGGAATTCACCAACGACTTCATCAACTCGCTGCGCGACGACCGCAAGGTCGCCTTCCAGCGCCGCTACCGCGACGTCGACGTGCTACTGGTAGACGACATCCAGTTCCTGGAAGGCAAGGAAGGTACCCAGGAGGAGTTCTTCCACACCTTCAACACCCTGCACAACGCGAACAAGCAGATCGTGATCTCCTCGGACCGTCCACCCAAGGGGTTAGGCACCCTGGAGGATCGGTTGCGCACCCGCTTCGAATGGGGCCTGATCACCGACATCCAGCCACCCGAGCTGGAGACCCGGATCGCCATCCTGCGGAAGAAGGCCGCCGGCGACAAGTTGGCCGCGCCTGATGAGGTCTTGGAGTTCATCGCCGCCCGGATCGAGCGCAACATCCGTGAGCTGGAGGGGGCGCTGATCCGGGTCACCGCGTTCGCGTCGTTGAACCGCCAACCGGTTGACAACCAGCTTGCCGAGATCGTGCTACGCGACCTGATCCCTGACGACCAGGCACACGAGATCGGCGCACCCAACATCATGGCTGTGACCGCTGAGTTCTTCGGTGTGACCATCGAAGACCTGTGTGGGCCTGGCAAGACCAAGCACCTCGCCCAGGCGCGTCAGATCTCCATGTATCTGTGCCGGGAGCTGACCGACCTGTCGTTGCCTCGGATCGGGCAGACTTTCGGTGGCCGCGACCACACCACGGTGATGCATGCGGACCGGAAGATCCGCAAGGAGATGGCTGAACGTCGTCGCACCTACGACCAGGTACAGGAACTGACCTCACGGATCAAGCAGCGCGCCCGCTCCTGACCCCAGCCTGGATGGGTTACGACGACAGCAGCGCCTGGTGAGTCGACACACGGGCATCATCACCGTGTGTGCCTTTCAGGGGCGTGGTGTGAAACTCGCCGCCTGGATTGGCGCCCGACACCGTGCTCATCAACCACCCGGTCCCCAACGCCCTTGGCTACCATCGAGCCGCCCTCGACTACCGCGGCGAACACCATCGCCCGAGAACACCCGCCGTGCACAGTCACGACGTGATCCTCCGCATCGAATCTTCACCTCCGCACCGAAAGCTCAAGCGTGCGGAAACGACACGACGCTGGTCCGCACGCTGGCCTTCGCGACCGCGCGCCACGCCGCAAAGGATCGACTACATCAGCTAAGAGCGCACGCTGCGTGATGAACCGATCCCAGGCGGGCCCTTCATGATGCTTAGTAAGGACCCCGCCACGAATTCACCCACACCTGGGGACAACTCTGTGGACAGATGTGGGCAGCTGTGTACTTCACCGAGCCGGCCCGCCACCATCCACCGCTGGCCGGCACGGTCCACGACCGGCCACGTCCGCCGTCCACACCGCACCGCGCCACTCGACCTGTGCCGATGACGCGCATCCACACCGCCCACAGCACTTACTACTGCTACTGGGTTCTCTCTATATAAGTAACTCCTTATTACCAACGCCGTGGATGAAACATCGCTTGCGGACCCGGCCCGCACCGCGGCCTGTTCCAGGACCTACGGTGGGGGCCAGACCACTGGGAGGATTCGTCGTGCAGCTGGGACTCGTCGGACTTGGCAAGATGGGCGCCAACATGCGCGATCGGCTGCGCGACGCCGGCATCGACGTCCTCGGTTACGCCCTGAACCCCGAAACCCGCGACGTCGACTCGTTGGCGGAGCTGGTCGACCGGTTGTCCCCCCCTCGAGCAGTGTGGGTCATGGTGCCGGCCGGTGATCCCACCCAGGACACGGTGGTCCAGCTCGCCGGCTTGCTCTGCAAGGACGACGTCGTGATCGACGGCGGCAACTCGCGCTACACCGAAGACCAGCCCAACGCCGAGCTGCTCGCCCGCACTGGCATCGGGTATCTGGACTGTGGAGTTTCCGGTGGGGTGTGGGGCCGGGACAACGGCTACGGGCTGATGGTCGGCGGTGCCGTGGAGCACGTCGAGCGGCTGATGCCGGTGTTCGACGCGTTGCGCCCCGAGGGTCCGCGGGAAGAAGGCTTCGTGCACGCCGGCGGCGTCGGCGCTGGGCATTTCGCCAAGATGGTGCACAACGGCGTCGAGTACGGCCTGATGCAGGCCTACGCGGAGGGCTACGAGCTGCTGGCAGCGGCAGACATGATCCCCGATGTGCCGGCGGTGATGAAAGCCTGGCAACGCGGCACGGTGGTCCGTTCCTGGTTGCTCGATCTGCTGGTGGCGGCGCTGGACCTCGACCCGCAGTTGGCCGAGCTCACCGGGTGGGTGCAGGACTCCGGCGAGGGGCGCTGGACGGTGGAGGAGGCGGTCAACCATGCGGTGCCCGTACCGGTGATCTCCGCTGCGCTGTTCGCTCGGTTCGCCTCACGCCAGCCCGACTCCCCAGCGATGCGTGCGGTAGCGGCATTGCGCCAGCAATTCGGTGGGCACGCCGTGCGGGCCAAGTTGGCTGAGGAAGCCCAGTAGCAGGAGGCACAGTCGCGCTCATGTACGTCCGCCAGCTGCAGGTCACTGACTTCCGTTCCTGGGAGCATGCTGAGCTTGACCTACAGCCCGGGGTCGCGGTGCTGATCGGGGCGAACGGGCAGGGCAAGACGAACCTGCTCGAGGCATTGGGTTACCTGTCGACACTGGGTTCGCACCGGGTGGCCACCGATGCCGCACTGGTGCGTCACGGCGCCCAGCGCGCCATCGTGCGTACCGCGGTGGTGCACGCCGGGCGGGAGCTGACCGTCGAGCTGGAGATCTCGCCCGGGCGGGCCAACCGGGCCAGGATCAACCGCTCCCCGGTGCCGCGGCCAAGGGAGGTGCTCGGCGTGCTGCGCAGCGTGCTGTTCGCGCCGGAAGATCTAGCGCTGGTCCGTGGGGATCCTGGGGAGCGCCGCCGCTTCCTGGATGATCTGCTGGTCTTGCGCACACCCCGGATGGCCGGCGTGCGATCGGACTACGACAAGGTGCTGCGGCAGCGCGTCGCGTTGCTCAAATCAGCCGGTGCGACCCGCCGGTCCGGCGCAGGGACGGGTGATCTACGCACCCTGGACGCTTGGGATGGTCACCTCGCCCGGCACGGTGCCGAACTGCTCGGGGCCCGGCTGGACCTGGTCGCCGAGCTTGCCCCGCATGTCATCGCTGCGTACCGCGCAGTGGCTCCAGAGGCTCCCGATGTTCAGCTCGATTACCGCAGCAGTCTCGGCCACGCGCTGCCTGCCGAGGTCGATGCGGGCGGCAAGGCCGACATCGACGCACTGGAGGCGGCGATGCTCGCTGAGCTGGCCCGGGTACGGCTGACCGAGGTCGAGCGTGGGGTCTGCCTGATTGGGCCCCACCGGGACGACTTGGAGCTCGCCCTGAGTGGGATGCCGGCCAAGGGCTATGCCAGCCACGGTGAGTCGTGGTCGTTTGCGTTGGCGTTGCGGTTAGGTAGCTACCAGCTGCTGCGTTGCGGTGGTGCCGAACCGGTGCTGTTGCTCGATGACGTGTTTGCCGAGCTGGACACCCGCCGCCGGGCGCGGCTGGCCGAGGTCGCGCTGGCCGCTGAGCAGGTAGTGGTCACCGCGGCGGTGCCGGCCGATGTGCCCGGCGAGCTCGATGGTGCGCGGTTCGATGTGCACGAAGGGCAGGTGCACCGTGTCCGATAACACCGCATCCGACAGCACCGGCACGGCTGGGGACAACCCTGTGGACAGTGTGGACAAGTCGATGTTGGGTGAGCCCGCAGGTCCATCTCAGACACCACCTGACGGGCCCCGGGGCGCCGACATCGCCCGCGCTGCCTTGGAAGCCGCCCGCGTTGCCGGCTCCCGCGCTGGCTCCGGGCGTCGTAAGCCCGTCGGCCAGGGTGCGGCATCTCGTCGACGCCGCAGCTGGTCTGGTGCGCGCGCCGACGACCGGGATCCGCAGACGCTGGGCAGGCTGGCGGCCCGCGTGGTGGCCGAACGCGGCTGGGTGGACCGGGTGTCCGGTGGTGTGGTGTTCGCCCGGTGGACGCAGCTGGTGGGCCCGGAGGTCGCCGAGCACGCGGTGCCGGTGTCGTTGCGCGACACCGAGCTCACCGTGCAGGCCAGTTCCACGGCGTGGGCGACTCAGCTACGGCTGCTGCAACGTCACTTGATCGCGCGCATCACTGCCGGCGTCGGGCCGGGTGTGGTGACCCGGCTGCGGGTACAAGCCCCGGCTGCGCCCAGCTGGCACCGCGGTCCCCGGCATGTCCGCGGCCGCGGTCCCCGCGACACCTACGGTTAACCGTGCAAGCCGCGCGCCCCCAAACCCGCGTGTCCGGCTCTCCTGCCCGGTGTGTCGGCCTGGGATGTACAGCTGGTGTCTGGTTGTTGAACTGGATGGACGGCTCAGAGCTCGGCAGAGATAACATGCCCCACTCCGGGCGGTCGGGACCTGCACCGACGCGAAAGAGCCGCGCTGTGACGAGATGAGGGGTGTCCCTGACCCCCTTCTGTCGGACGGGACCAGTAGAATTGAGCGGACACCCGGCTTATGGGTCCAGCCAGCCGATGTCACCACCGACCGTGTCGAGCGTTCCCAGCGGTCGGGCCACCGCATCGCACCCCGAGGAGACACCGAGGACCGTGGCAGCCAAGAAGAACGACTACAGCGCGTCTTCCATCACTGTCCTCGAGGGACTCGAAGCTGTCCGCAAGCGTCCCGGGATGTACATCGGGTCCACCGGAGAGCGGGGCCTGCATCACCTGGTCTGGGAGGTGGTGGACAACGCCGTCGACGAGGCAATGGCGGGTCACGCAACCAGAGTCGAGGTCACCCTGCTCGCCGACGGCGGGGTACGGGTTTTCGACGACGGCCGCGGCATCCCGGTGGACATGCACCCGGTGGAGAAGCGGCCCGCTCTGGAGCTGGTGCTCACCACGCTGCACTCCGGCGGCAAGTTCGACGGTGAATCCTATGCCGTCTCGGGTGGCCTGCACGGCGTCGGCGTGAGCGTGGTCAATGCACTGGCCAGCGCGCTGGAGGTGGAGATCCACCGTGACGGGTTCGTGTGGCGGCAGCGTTACGAGGACTCCAAGCCGGTGCACCGGCTGAGCAAGGGCGAGCCGACCCGCAAGACCGGCACGACCCTGACCTTCTGGGCCGACGAGCGGATCTTCGAGACCACCACCTACAACGCCGAGACGGTGGCCCGCCGGCTGCAGGAGATGGCCTTTCTGAACAAGGGCTTGACCATCGTGCTGCGGGACCAGCGAGTCAACGGCAGCAATGAGGCTGAGGATGCCGAGGGTCGGACCGCTCAGATCAAGGAGCGCACCTTCCACTACCCAGGTGGTCTCGAGGACTTCGTCAAGCACATCAACAACTCCAAAGATCCCATCCACCGTAAAGTGATCGGCTTTGAGGCCAGCGGCGACGGCATGCAGGTCGAAGTCGCGATGCAGTGGAACGCCGGGTACACCGAATCCGTCTACACCTTCGCCAACACGATCAACACCCACGAGGGTGGTACTCACGAGGAGGGCTTCCGCTCCGCATTGACCACGGTGATCAATCGCTACGCGCGGGACAAGAAGCTGCTCAAGGAGAAGGACTCCGCACTGACCGGCGACGACGTGCGCGAGGGCCTCGCTGCGATCGTGTCGGTCAAGCTCAAGGAACCCCAGTTCGAAGGTCAGACCAAGACCAAGCTGGGCAACACCGAGGCCAAGTCGTTCGTCCAGCGCACCTGCAACGAGTGGCTGATCGACTGGCTGGAGCGCAATCCCGCCGAGGCAAAGACGATCATCAACAAGGCGGTCTCGTCGTCGCAGGCCCGGCTGGCCGCCCGGCGGGCCCGCGAGCTGGTGCGCCGCAAGTCGGCAGGTGATCTGGGCGGCCTGCCCGGCAAGCTGTCCGACTGCCGGTCCACTGATCCGGCCCGCAGCGAGGTGTTCATCGTGGAGGGCGACTCCGCGGGCGGCTCGGCGAAGTCTGGCCGGGATTCGCTGTACCAGGCGATCCTGCCGATCCGCGGAAAGATCATCAACGTGGAGAAGGCACGGCTGGACCGGGTGCTCAAGAACACCGAAGTGCAGGCGCTGATCACCGCGCTGGGCACCGGTATCCATGACGAGTTCGACCTCGCCAGGCTGCGCTACCACAAGATCGTGCTGATGGCCGACGCCGACGTGGACGGTCAGCACATCCGGACCCTGCTGCTGACGTTGCTGTTCCGGTTCATGCGCCCACTGGTCGAGCACGGGCACGTGTTCCTCGCTCAGCCACCGCTGTACAAGATCAAGTGGCCGCGAGTCGACGCGCAGTACGCCTACTCCGACCGAGAACGAGACGGGCTCATCGAGGCCGGCCTCGCCGAGGGCCGCAGGTTGCCCAAAGACGACGCGATCCAGCGATACAAGGGCCTTGGTGAGATGAGCGCCAAGGAGCTGTGGGAGACCACGATGGATCCGGCCAACCGGGTGCTGATGCAGGTCACCCTCGACGACGCGGCGACCGCCGACGAGCTGTTCAGCGTTCTCATGGGCGAGGACGTGGAATCCCGCCGCTCATTCATCACCCGCAACGCCAAGGACGTCCGCTTCCTTGATGTCTAGCCGGCCTGTAAACACCGCGATTCGGCTCCGAAGAGCACTGAGGTCAGCCGCGCGCGTCCGGCCGGGCGCACGGTGCGTGACGGATAGGCTGACTAGGTTGCGCGCATGTCAGCGGGCCACTGAAGGGAACTGAGCTCCTTGACCGAGATCACCCTGCCGCCGGACGGGGACCGCATCGAGCCGGTCGACATCCAGCAGGAGATGCAGCGCTCCTATATCGACTATGCGATGAGTGTGATCGTCGGACGTGCGCTGCCAGACGTCCGCGATGGGCTCAAGCCGGTGCACCGCCGGGTGCTGTACTCGATGTACGACTCCGGCTTCCGGCCCGACCGGCAGTACGCGAAGTGCGCCCGGGTAGTCGGCGACGTGATGGGCAACTACCACCCGCACGGTGACTCGGCGATCTACGACACGCTGGTCCGGCTGGCCCAGCCGTGGTCGATGCGCTACCCACTGGTTGACGGCCAGGGAAACTTCGGCTCTCCGGGCAACGACCCGGCTGCTGCCATGAGATACACCGAGTGCCGCCTGACTCCGCTGGCCACGGAGATGCTGCGAGACATCGACAAGGACACCGTCGACTTCGAGCCGAACTATGACGGTCGCACCCAGCAGCCCGTCGTGCTGCCGGCCCGGATTCCGAACCTCCTGGTCAATGGCAGCTCGGGGATCGCGGTGGGGATGGCGACGAACATCCCGCCGCACAACCTGCGCGAGGTCGGCGCAGGTGTCGTGTACCTGCTGGAAAATCCGGACGTCGACGACGAGACCCTGCTCGATGCGCTCGTCGAGCGGATCAAGGGGCCGGACTTCCCGACCAGGGCCCAGATCGTCGGCACTGACGGCATCGCCGACGCCTACCGGACCGGTCGTGGCTCGGTCCGGATGCGGGGCGTGGTGGAGGTCGAGGAGGACACCAAGGGCCGCACCACCCTGGTGATCACCGAGTTGCCCTACCAGGTCAACCCGGACAACCTTGTCGAGGCGATCGCGGCTCTATCCCGGGACGCCAAGCTCAGCGGGATCGCCGAGATCAACGACGAGTCCAGTGACCGCATCGGCATGCGCATCGTGATCACGCTCAAGCGCGACGCGGTCGCCAAGGTCGTGCTCAACAACCTCTACAAGCACACCCAGCTGCAGCACACCTTCGGCGTCAACATGCTGGCGATCGTCGAGGGTGTGCCGCGCACGCTGCGGCTGGATCAGATGATCCGGCACTACGTGCGCCACCAGCTCGACGTCATCGTCCGGCGAACCCGGTACCTGCTGCGCAAAGCTGAGGAACGCGCTCACCTGCTGCGCGGCCTGGTCAAGGCGCTGGACATGCTGGACGAGGTGATCGCGCTGATCCGCCGGTCGCCCACGGTGGACGATGCGCGTACCGGGCTGATGGAACTGCTGGACGTCGACGAGATCCAGGCGAACTACATCCTGGAGACCCAGCTGCGCCGGCTGGCCGCCATGGAGCGCCAGAAAGTCATCGAAGACCTCGCCGAGCTCGAGCGGGAGATCGCCGACTACCTGGACATTCTGGACAAGCCCGAGCGGCAGCGCCGGATCGTCCGCGACGAGCTGGCGGAGATCGTCGAGAAGCACGGTGACGAGCGCCGCACCACGATCATCGGCTATGACGGGGACGTGTCGGCCGAGGACCTGATCGCCGTCGAGGACGTCGTGGTCACCATCACCCGCACCGGCTACGCCAAGCGCACTCGCACCGATTTGTACCGGGCGCAAAAGCGCGGCGGCAAGGGTGTCATGGGCGCGGGTCTGAAGACCGACGACATCGTGGCGCACTTCTTCGTCTGCTCCACGCACGACTGGATCTTGTTCTTCAC
>DASVWA010000009.1:0-3997 GCA_036389855.1 Pseudonocardiaceae bacterium | reverse complement strand
TTTCGCGTGGTCGGGCGCCGGCACCAGCGCGCGGCGCAGCGGCTTGGGCAACGACTTGAGCAGCGCGACGGCCAGTTCGTAGCGCAAGCCGGGGACTTGCCAGCTGAAGGGGGCCGGATCGACCTGATTGAGTACCGGCAGTGGCACATGCACGGTCACGCCGTCGACGTCGGCGCCGGGCTCGAACTGGTAGGACAGCTCCAGCCGCAGCGTGCTGTAGGGCCAGTGGTCGGGGTAGTCCTGCTCCCCAACGCTCTCACCGGTGATCAGCATCGCGGGATCGAAGTTCAGCAGGCCGGGTTGGGTCTTGCCGACCTTGCGCCACCAGTTGTCGAAATGCCGAGCCGAGATGATCTCGGGTGGGATGCGCTGGGCGTAGAAGTCGAACAGGGTCTGGTCATCGACGCCGATGTCGTACCGGCGGGCCCGCTGCTCGAGTTCCTCGACGTCGTCGAGCATGGCCCGGTTGGCGTGGAAGAAGGAGTGCCGGGTGTCCCAGTCACCCTCGACCAGAGCGTGCCGAAGGAACAGCTCGCGGCACAGCTGCGGGTCGACGACGGAGTAGTTGACCTTCCGCGACGCGACGATCGGGATGCCATAGAGCGTGACCTTCTCGTAAGCCATCACCGCACCGCGTTTACGTTCCCAGTGCGGCTCGCTGTAGCTGCGCTTGACCAGGTGTTCGGCCAGGGATTCCACCCACTGCGGCTCGATCCGCGCAGCGATCCGGCCCCACAGCCGGGACGTCTCCACCAGCTCGGCTGCCATCACCCAGCGCGGCGGCTTACGGAACAGCGCCGACCCGGGGTGCACGGCGAACCGGGCACCCCGGGCGCCCAGGTAGTCGCGGGTCTCGGGGTCGCGCAGTCCGATATGTGAGAGCAGCCCGGCCAGCAGCGCGACGTGCACCTGTTGCGGTGGCGTGGGCGTGGCGTTCGCGGTCATTTTGAGGTCACGGGTCAGCCTGCGCAGCTGCCCGTGCAGGTCCTGCCATTCCCGCACCCGCAGGTAATGCAGGAACTCTTTCTTGCACAGCTTTCGGAACTGAGTGGAGGACAGCGCCTGCTGCTGGTCGTCGAGGTGTCGCCAGAGGTTGAGGTAGGCCACGAAGTCGGAATCCTTGTCAGCGAACCGGGCGTGCTGGGCGTCGGCTGCTGCCTCGGCGTCGGTCGGGCGCTCCCGCGGATCCTGAATGGACAGTGCCGCGACGATCACCAGCACCTCCTGCAGGCAGCGGTTGTCGTTGGCGGCCACTACCATCCGGGCCAGCCGGGGGTCCAGCGGCAGCTGTGCGAGGGTGCGCCCGACCTTGGTGAGCCGCATGGTTGGGGGCCCTTCAAGGCCACCCAACTCGCGTAGCAATGCCACGCCGTCGGAGATCTGCCGGCGGTCCGGTGGATCGATGAACCCGAAGGCGGCCACGTCACCGAGGTCCAGCGCGGCCATCTGCAGGATCACTGACGCGAGGTGGGTGCGGATGATCTCCGGATCGGTGAACCGCGGCCGCGACTGAAAATCCTCCGCCGAGTACAGCCGGATACAGATGCCATCACTGGTGCGGCCGCATCGACCGGCACGCTGGGTGGCCGATGCTTGGGATACCGGTTCTATCGGCAACCGCTGCACCTTGAGCCGGCGGCTGTAGCGGGAGATCCGCACCGTGCCGGGGTCGATCACATACCGGATCCCCGGCACAGTCAGCGACGTCTCCGCCACATTGGTAGCTAGCACAATCCGGCGTGTCCGCCCCTCCCCCGCGCGTGTCCCCTTCCCCTGCCCGGTGTGTCGACTCCGGGTGCCCGGCGGTTGGAAGACCCGGTGCTGCTCTGCCGCCGACAGCCGCGCATACAGCGCCAGGATCTCGGTATCCGGCAGCGCCAAGGCGTGCAGTGCATCACGGGTGTCGCGGATCTCCCGCTCACCGGACAAGAAGACCAGCATGTCACCGGGGCCCTCGGCGCGCAGTTCGGCCACCGCGTCGCAGATCGCCTGGGTCTGGTCGCGGTCGTCGGTGCTGTCCAGCCCATAGGGGCGATAGCGGATCTCGACCGGGTAGCTGCGGCCGGACACCTCGATCACCGGCGCCCCGTCGAAGTGCCGGGAGAACCGGTCGGGATCGATGGTCGCCGAGGTGATGATCACCTTGAGGTCGGGGCGGCGAGGCAACAGCTGCTTGAGGTAGCCCAGCACGAAATCGATGTTCAGCGAGCGTTCGTGCGCCTCGTCGATGATCAGCGTGTCGTACTGCCGCAGCAACCGATCGGACTGGATCTCGGCCAGCAAGATGCCGTCGGTCATCAGCTTGACCAGGGTGTCGTCGGATGCGCGGTCGGTGAACCGCACCTTCCAGCCGACCGCTCCTCCGACCGGGACGTCCAGCTCGTCGGCGATGCGCTCGGCCACCGTGCGCGCGGCCAGCCGGCGAGGCTGGGTGTGCCCGATCATCCCGCGGATCCCACGCCCCAGCTCCAGGCAGATCTTCGGAATCTGCGTGGTCTTTCCGGAGCCGGTCTCTCCAGCCACGATCACCACCTGGTGATCCCGGATCGCCGCGGCGATCTCATCCTTGCGCTGGCTCACCGGCAGGGTCAACGGGTAGCGGATCTGCGGTACGGCGGCACGGCGGCGGGCAACCCGATCGGCCAACGATTCGCGCACGAGCGGCGATTCTCTCATTCCCGCGAGGGTGTTGCGCCAGTATTTGTCCTCGTGATGAAACCCTAGAGGAGCACTAGTTACTCCCGGGTCATAAGTCGATACAGTGCTTGGTGTGCAGCTGGCCTACGACAAGTGCGGCGCGGGGCCACCGCTGGTGCTGTTGCACGGGGCCGGGCACCGGCGGCAGGGGTGGCTTCCCGTCATCGACCAGTTGGCCAAGCACCGGGAAGTGATCTCCCTCGACTTCCCGGGATTCGGTGAGTCGCCCCCGCTCCCGGACCACCTGCGTTACGAGCTGGGCACCGCGGTGACCGTACTGGGCAAGTTTTTCGCCAGCCTTGGCTTGGACCGGCCACACGTGGCCGGGAACTCGATGGGTGGCCTGGTATCCCTCGTGCTGGCCCAACAAGGGATGGTGCGCAGCGCGACGGCGCTGTCCCCGGCCGGGCTATGGACGCCGATGGGGCGGCGGGTATCGCTGACCATGGTCCGGTCCGTGCACCGAACCGCACGGTACATGCCGCCCAAGGTCGCGACCCGCCTGGCCCAGACGCCGGCCGGACGCACGCTCATGTGCGGCGTCCTGTTCGGCCGTCCGGGCCTGCTTGAACCGCAGGTATTGCTCGAAGACATGCAGGCGATGGTCAACGCGGTGGGTTTCACGCCAAGCCTGGCGGCCGGCGACAAGATAATCTTCGACGGTCGGGTGCCCGAGGTGCCGGTGACCATCGCGTGGGGAGGCCGGGACTTCCTCTTCCGGCGACCCCGCGCCGAAGCGGTCATCCGGCTGATCCCTCATGCCCGGTTACTGCGACTGCCCGGCTGCGGGCACGTGCCGATGAACGACAATCCCGAGCTGGTGGCCCACGTTCTGCTCACGGGCAGCGAGGATGAGACCTGCCCCCCGCCACGGGCTCGCCGCTGAAAGCGGTTGAGCTCAGCGGGTGTCAAGTACCAGGTAGCCCTCCGCCAGCCGGCCCTCCGCCAGCCCAGCGGCCTGGGCCTGCATGGAGCCCCAGGCGCGCATCCGCTCCTCCAGGGTCGTCATATGCGCGGTCTGGCTGACGTGCGCGCGCAGTGCGGCAATCTTGCGGTCAAAGGTGTCGGTGATGTCGACGTAATGGTCGGCCCGATCATTGAAACTTGTCACCCACACCTCGGAGACGGTGTGTGCCTCCAGCCCCTCCTCGGCGAGCAGTTCGGGATGCGCGAACGGGTTGCGGGCGTCGGGATAGACGGCGCACAGCGCAGCTTCCCCGGCAGCCTGGTGGTCGGGATGACTCGCGTAAAGACTGCGCAAGTCGCGTTGCGGGGAGGGGATCACCACACGGTCCGGGCG
>DASVWA010000008.1:0-4354 GCA_036389855.1 Pseudonocardiaceae bacterium | reverse complement strand
TGCTGCTCGGCAGGAATAAGCATGTCCATCGCGGCCGCAGCGGTGGCGAGGTAGTGATCGAACAGGCGGGTCAACCCCGCCCGCTGCTCCGCCGTGGAGTCCTCGACGTCGGCGAGCCACGTGGCGTAGGCCCGCAGCAGGTCATGAATGCCGTAGTGACCTGGATGGGGAGCCTGGATCAGGTGCGCACGGGCCAGCAGGTCCGCCATCTGCTGGGCTTGATCAAGGCTGGTGTTGGCCAGTGCGGCAACGGCGTAGGGATCGAAGTACGGGCCGGGGTGCAGGCCGATCAGTCGAAACGCTCGCGCCACGGTAGCGGGGAGGTGTTGGTAGGACCAGGAGAACACTCCGCGCACCGCGGTGCGGGCATCGCCACCGGCGTCCAGCAGTTCCAACCGCTGCTGTTCATCAGCCAACTCGTCGACCAGCTGCGCGAGGCTGATGGTCGGGCGGGCAGCGGCGAGTTCGGCGGCCACCCGCAACGCCAAGGGCAGCCGGGCGCACAGCCTGGCCAGCGTGGCGGCCGCGTCGGGTTCGGCATGCACCCGCCCACCGATCAACGCCGCCAGCAGAGCGACCGCGTCCTCGAGTGGGAGCAGGTCGAGGTCCAGGCGCCGGGCACTGTGCCGGGCCACCAAGCCTGCCAGGGAGTCACGGCTGGTCACCACCACCACACACGATGGGGCCCCGGGCAGCAGCGGGCGGACCTGCTCTACCGATGAGGCGTTGTCCAGCACGATCAATATCCGCCGCCCATCCAGCAGACTGCGATAAGTGGCGGCGCGTTCTTCCACCTCCACCGGGATGTGTTGCCCGGCTAGGCCCAACGCGCGCAGGAATCCTGCCAGCGCGTCGGCTGCCGAGAGCGGCTGCTCGGGATCGAACCCGTGCAGGTTGACATATAACTGGCCGTCCGGAAACTGTCCTCGGACCCGATGCGCCCACCGCAGTGCCAGCGCGGTCTTGCCCACCCCCGCGGTCCCGGACACCGCGGAGATCACCACTGCCGTTGAGTCCCCACTCGTGACCCGTGCCGAAGCCGTCGTCTCGGCGGTGCGGGCCAGGAGACGATCAAGTTCGGCCAGCTCCTGTGAGCGACCCGTGAAGACCTCGACGTCTGCCGGTAGCTGCGCGGGCACCACTCGCGCCACCCCCACCGGTCCGGGTGCGCCGGACGGCTGGTGAAAACGTTTGAGCTCGCTGTATACCGCGACGAGCACGTCGTGCCGGCGCCGCCAGATGGCGACAGCGCGCTCATCGTTGCTGGTGCAGGCTCGAACCAGCGGCTCGACTAGCCGATCCCACTCCGGCGGCCGGCTGATTCGACCGTCCAAGATCTCATACAGTTGCGAGCGGCTGTACCGCACTCGGCGGGCCAACAACGCACGGTCCACCCCGCAATCCTGCGCTAGCCGCCTCAACCCTGCGCAGAACTCCGCAACCGGACCCCCGTTTGCCTGTCTCGTCACCCAGCTTTCCTCCAGGCGTCCGGCGCCGTCCGGACATCACAACGTCGCACACGCTCACAACCAGCGTCGATGCCTGCCGCGACCGGACCTGGACCGGTGTTGTGACAGCACCAGCCGCAGCTGGTTTCGATGGTCCTTTCACCCCCGCACCGAGACGATCGAAGGGAGAGTCGACCTCATGCATACCCACGGCAACCCCCACCTGTCGAGGGTAAGCTTCGACATCAGCTGCGATCTTTGTGGAGGGTGCGAGACAAGCGGGGGTTTCTAGGGTGGTGTTGTCTGCCGGGCTGGATCCATCTGGTCTGGTTGAGGGTTGGGTCGAGCGGCCGTCGGTGGATGAGCTTTTGGATCGGGCTGCGCAGGTTCGGGTCTGTGTGGTGATTGGGGGAGCTGGTTGGGGCAAGACGGCGGCGGTGGCAGCGTGGTCGCGTAGCCGTCCGACCGCGTGGTTGCGGTATGAGGACCATGAGGCGGATCCGGATCGCTTGCTGGCGAGTCTGTTGGGGGCATTGCTGCCGCACGTGCCGGCGCCAGTCGAAGGTGCTGCGGCGTTGAGCGCAGCGCAGGTTGGTGCTGACGTTGAAGCCATCTCTGCTTGGTTGCATACCGTTTTGAGCACGGACGTTGTTGTGGTCATCGATGACGTGCACATGCTGCCGCCGGGAAGCGACGCGGCGGCCGTAGTGGAGGGTCTGTGCCAGGCAGTACCGGATCGGTTGCATTTGGTGTTGATATCCCGATGTGAGTTGCCGTTCTCCGTTCAGCGGTTGCGCGGTCGCGGTCTTGTCACCGAGATTCACGCGCCGGACCTCGCCTTTGACCTCGCCGATGTCGAGGCCCTGCTGCGCAAAACCGTGGGAAGGGATCCACCTGGCTTGTCGAAGCGGGTGTGGGAACAGACTGGCGGGTGGCCCACAGCGGTGCACTGCGCGCTAGAGATGTTGCGGGGAATTGGGCCGGATCAACGCCTGGCTGCAGTGCGACAGTTGTCCCTTCCGGGACAGCGGTTTCATGATTATCTGGCTGAGGAGGTCATCGGTACCTCATCTGAGTGGGTTCAGCAACTGCTGCGCAGGTTGGCGATTTTCGGCGAGGTCAGCTCGATGATGGAGATCGCGTCTGGGCACGATGATCCGGCGACTGTGCTGGCCGATCTGAGTCGTCAGGGTTTCGTGCTGCGCACCATCGGGGGTGTCGGCTGGTCGCTTGTGCGTCCGTTGCGTGACTTCTTCGAGCATGAAGCGGTGCCGTCTGCAAGCGAGCGGAAAGCCCTGCACGTGACGGCGGCTAGGGAGTGCATCGAGCGGGGCGCAACGGCGCAGGCCCTGCGGCATCTCCTTGCAGCGGGTGATCACGCGGCGTGCGCCTCGCTGCTGGTTGATCATGGTGGGGTGATGGTGGAGCGTGGTGAACTCGACGCCGTGTTGGAGGCTGCCCAGTTACCGGAGCAGTACCTCGACGACCCGCGGATCCAACGAGTTTTGGGGCAGGCGCAGCAGGTGCGGGGCCAGTGGGCGCAGGCGCTGCAGTATTTTCAGCACGCTGGCCATGATCGAGACGAGCTGGAGCCCGCGCTGGCCTGGCGGATCGGTGTGATCGCTTTCGCCCGGGGCGAGTTCAACGAGGTCCACGCCCTGATGCAGCGAACCCGGTTCGACCGGGAGGACACACCTGAGGAGACGCGGGTGCTGGCGTTGTCAGCGGGTGCCCACCGGATGAGCGGTGACCTGGGGAATTTACGGAAAGTGGCGCTCCGAGCACGTGCTGCGGCCCGCCGGTGCGGTGAGCCGCGCGCGTGGTCCAGTGTTCATCAGGTCTTCGCGCTGCTGGCCGCTGCCGAGGGTGACTGGCGGCAAGCCGATGCCCACTGCACCGAGGCGCTGCGCAGCGCCGAGGCGAGCGACGACCTGCTCGCGCTGATGTGGATCCGGGTTTGCCGAGCGTTTCACCAGTTTGAAGCGGGAGCCCCGCGGCAGGCACTGGCTGAGGCCCAGATCGTGTTGAGCCTCAGCGAGCGATGCGAGGACCCGTTCCTCATCGCGCACGCGCTGACCACCCGCGGGCGCGCACGTGGGCGGCTGGGGATGCTGGAGGCGGCGGCGGCCGACTTCACCACAGCGATCGGCCTTTTCCAGCGCCTGGGTTCTCGATTTCTGGCCTGGCCACTGGGTGGCCTGGGCGATCTGCATCGGACCAGGGGCCAGCTGGTGCGAGCCCGGGCGGCCTATGAGGAGGCCCTGGCGCTGGCCGAGCCGTGCCACGACGTGTTCGGCCTCAGTTCGGCGTTGATCGGTCTGGCGCGCATCGCTGCGGCCGATGACCTGCCGCGAGCTCGCGAGCGTGCAAACCGGGCCGTGGACCTGGGTGAGGGACTTCGCAAGGTCCCAGCATTGCTGGCCCGCGGCTGGGTCGAGTTGATGGGCGGCGACCGCCACGACGCGAGGGCGGATGCCGACCGGGCTGTCGTGGCCGCCCGGACCCGGCGGGACAGCCCAGGACTGGCCGAGGCGATCACCCTGAGCGTGCTGGCCGCTGGCGATCCCGCCGTGGATACCACCCCGCTACGCGAAGCGATCGACATCTGGCAGGAGACCGGTTGTCGCCTCGAGGAAGCCGCGACCAAAGTCGTGGCTGCTCGCGTGGGCGCGCCCATTGCCCACCTTGACGCCGACCTCGCCGACCGGATGCTGCGCGACCACGGCGTCGACGTCGAGTCGCGGCGAGCCGCCGGACCGCTAGCCGTGCTGGTCCGCTCCGCGCCCGCAGTGTCCATCCAGACCTTGGGGATGTTCCGGGTGATCCGCGACGGGGTCCCGATTCCCAACATCGCATGGAAGTCCAAAAAAGCCCGGGATCTGTTGAAGATCCTCATCGCCCGGCGC
>DASVWA010000007.1:0-19582 GCA_036389855.1 Pseudonocardiaceae bacterium | reverse complement strand
CAACACTCAGCGGGGGTCGGCGATCAGTTCGCCGGCCCCCGCTGTCATGTCCGCCACGACCCACTCTACGATCGGCGCCCTGATGAATACCGCCCTGATGAATACCTTGATCTCCCGCCTGCGAAGTCGGCCGATCGTCTCTCTCATCGGTGTGGTGGCGTTGCTGCTCGCCGGTGTGCTCGGGGTGACCGCCTTGATGTTGAAAGACGGCGACACGGTCGAGACTCGTGAGGTGGTCAACACCGCTGGTGGGTACCGCTTCGAGGCACCCGAGGGATGGTCGACCACGCAGCAGGACCGCACCACCACAGTGACCAGCCCGGACCACTCCACCGTGATCACCTTGGGCCTCAGCCGACCCGGATCGTTGCCGGTGGCCAGCACGCTGTTCTTCCAGCAGGTTGCTGGCAAGTATCGCGACGTCACGGTGCTCCCGCCGCAAGCTAAGAGTGTCGGCCCGCTGCCGGCCTTGGTCTACGGCGGGATCGGGACCAACGCCAAAGACGCCCGCGTCCGCTTTCTGGCGATCACCATCAAGAACGAGCCCACCAACTACGGCATCACGGTGTTCACTGCGGCCGGCTCAGACCCGCGGACCGTACTTCCTGAGGTGAATCGGGTGGTGGACACTTTCCGCGCGTTGCCGCCGCGCCCCTAGTCACCAGAATCGGCACGTCCGAGATGGCCAGTGCTGCGTTCGTCCTCGTCCTCATTGAGTACTGGTCGGGGTCGTGACGCCCACGGCGAAGCGCGCCACTGGGCCAGCCAAGAATTTGTGCTGATGGCCGGAAGTAGCAAGTTCCAGGCCTCATCGACCCGTTGCCATAGGTCCTGGCGATTGCCTAAGGCATCGCTGATCTGCCGATGTCCGGACAGCAGCGCCACGAGCTGCCGGGCCACTAGCGCGGGCTCGACGCCCTCACGAAGTAGCCCGGCCCGCGCTGCCTCGGTCAGCAAAGCGAGTACGTCCCGTTCGCCGAAGGCGGAGTGACCGTTTGTGTCGTCGGGCCGCATCGGCAGGTCGTTGAGCAGCCGGGTGCCTCCCCGGGGGATCGGGCTGTCGATCAGCCGAACGATAACTTCATCGACCAGGGCCAGCAGGGCCGAAAGCGGGTCCAGCCCACGTTCGCTGACTTGCACGCGGAGGCTCCTCCATCGCTGGACCATTTCAGCAATGACCGCGCGAGCCAAAGCCTCCTTGGAGGCGAAGTGGAAGTACAGGGCTCCCTTGGTCCCGCCGCTGTCGGCCAGCACCCTGTCCAACGAGGTGGCGTAGTAGCCATGGCGAGCGAAGTGCTCCGCGGCGGCGGTCAGGATCGCCAATCGGGTCGCCCGGGCCCGCGGTTGCAGCTTAGCCCGGCCTGTGGACGCGTCGTTGTCGGCGGCTCCGGGCTTTCGAGGAGCGGTGCTGGACATGACTCTTCGAAGCTACTCGCCTGGCGCCAGCAGGTCTGCACTTAGCTGGGGTGGCGGTTCAAACACACCCGCTGGTATGTTTCGCCGGTGGTCTCGCCACCGCGATGAGAGACGGTTGGTAGGCGCTGAACTCGTGTGGGGGTCCCGCGGGGGGTGTGGTTGCCTGGGGCGGTAGGGACGACCGCCCCAGGCAACCACCAACCGAAATCTGTTGAGACGTCGGTGCTGATCAGCGCGGAAGTCCGCGGCGAGCTGGCCTGCGTAGTAGTGCAAGTGTGATAGCCAGCAATGCGACCCCACACAGCAGCATCGCAAGCGGCACGCCGACGGAGTCAGCGAAGAAGTGGCCGACGGTCCAGGGCAGGTAGATGAACGCGCCGGTGAGGCCGACGATCGTCAGTGACGTCCGGTCGGTCCCTATCCCCACCGCTACGAGTGCGGTCGCAGCGGCCAGCCCCAGCAGCGGCGCAGCGTCGGGCCAGCCGGCCCCGGTGATACCTGCGCCGGCCAGCACCGCGATACCGCCACCGACCAGGGCCATCGTGGGGGGACGAAGCGTCGCCGACCAGCCTGCGACCACCCATGCGGTTCCCACCGCGGCGATCGCCAACCCAATAGCGCTGTCCAGGTCGGTCAAGCCCGCCATACCACCGGCCGCCGCGAGCACACCGATCAAGCAAGCGAGATGCTGAGCAGGCCGATCCTGCAGCTGCCACAGCAGTCCCGCGTGCACCGCCGCCGCCGCACCGGCTGCCAGCCACACCGTGGCCTCCCCGGCGTGTGCGACGTCCCATGCTATCTGGCCAGCGAGTGCCGCCACCGCCGCCGAGGACGCGAACCAGAGCGCGCCGCGCAGCCGGATCAGCGCGGGCGCCGAGCCGTCACCGATCCGGGCACCCACCAGCCAGGTCGTGGCGGCGACAGTGGCCAGCAGCCCGAGCCGGCCGGCTATGGGCACATCGCGCCAGTACTGAACGGCCA
The DNA here is from genome assembly GCA_036389855.1 of Pseudonocardiaceae bacterium. Taxonomy (GTDB): domain Bacteria; phylum Actinomycetota; class Actinomycetes; order Mycobacteriales; family Pseudonocardiaceae. Next base: position 17,185 of record DASVWA010000007.1, on the reverse strand, counting down.
GAGTGACTGCTCCGGACAGCGCCAGTAGCCCGGCGAGGTAGCCCAGTGCCTCGGTCACCGGTAGCCGGCGACCACCACCGAACTGCTTCCCGCGGATCCCCTCCGCGGCGAGCACGGCTTGCGCCTGGTCGGTGCTGAGGATCCCGGACTCGACGGCGCGCTGCAGCACCCCCTCCAGGCCACCGCGAGGCATCGTCGACGTCATGGCGTGAACCGTCACATGGATGCATGTCGTCGTTCAAGGCCGGCTGCGGACTGTCACATGGAGGCTTGTCGTGGTGACACGGCATACTGCAGCGGTATGCGCGTCCGGATCGGTTTCGCAGCGTTGAGCATCGTGGGCTTGGGGCTGCTCAGCGCGGCTTGTTCTGGGGCAGCTAGCCCGGTTTCAGCTGGTTCGGGATCAACTCGCTCCGAGATAGTCGGCCCGGGGCAGCCCAGACCGATGGCGGAACCCAGCTCGTCAGCCGACGCTGCGCCTTCAGTGCGCTGGTTGCGCGCAACCCCTGGGCAGGGCGCTCCGAATTCCGCCGTGTCGCTCGATGTGGCCTGCCTCGACGATCTTGGCGCCGTGCAGTCTCCGGTACTCGATATCGGTCCGCTGAAGGCCAACCCCGAGGGCCACCAACCGTGGCGCCTGTTGGGGACCGCCACCGTACGGTCCGACGCCGTGGCAGGTCGGTACCGGATTGTCACGACATGCGGCGCCAGCGAGCTCTCAACCGACTTCACCGTCGTAGCCGCCCGATCTCGGTAGACATCCGCGGGTTTCGCGCCCTAGACCGGGATAATCGGTGCCGGTGGACTGGTCGTCGGCGGACCGAGCGGGCAAGGAGGTGGCGCAGTGTGTTCGTCGATCGTGTAGACGCCGGGCGGCAGCTGGGGCAGCGGCTGCAGCACCTGCGCGGCGAGGACGTGGTGGTTCTGGGACTTCCGCGCGGTGGGGTGCCCGTTGCGGCCGAGGTCGCGTTGGCTCTCGGAGCTCCGCTAGATGTGATCATGGTTCGTAAGCTCGGCGTGCCGTCGCAGCCCGAGCTGGCAATGGGCGCCATCGGTGAAGGTGGCGTGCGGATCCTCGTGCCGGAGACGGTACGTCGCGCCGGTGTCACCGAGGACGCGTTGGCGAACGTGGAGCGCCGGGAACGGGCCGAGCTTGATCGGCGCGCCGAACGGTTCCGCGGTGATCGAGCCCGCATTCCATTGGCCGGGCGCACTGCGGTGGTCGTCGACGACGGCATCGCGACCGGATCCACGGCTCGGGCCGCGTGCCAGGTTGTTCGTGCCCAGGGCGCGACTCGAGTTGTCCTTGCCGTCCCGGTGGCGCCCTTCGGTTGGTCCCACGACCTGGCCGACGTCGCCGACGAGCTGATCGCCCTTGTCACTCCCCGCCTGCTCCGGGCGATCGGCGGGTGGTACACCGACTTCTCCCAGAGCACCGACGAGGAGGTCGTCGCCTGCCTACGGATGCCGTGGCCTTCGTAGGGGCCGTCAAGGCATCAAGACGGCGGCACCGTGCACCCGGCCGGCCGCAAGATCAGTGAGTGCCAGGTCAGCCTGGTCGAGTGGGTAGTGGGTTGTCATCACCTGCAACCGGTGCGTGGCGGCGAAGGCGAGGAAGTCGTGACCGTCCTGCCGGGTGTTGGCGGTGACACTGCGGATCTGCCGCTCCTGGAACAGATGCTGCTGATAGTGCAGAACCGGGATGTCGGTGAGGTGGATGCCGGCCACCGCCAGGGTGCCGCCACGGTCAAGAGCCGCTAACGCCGACGGTACGAGTTCCCCGGCGGGAGCGAACAGGATCGCGGAGTCGACTGGTTGCGGCGGTGGATCCGCGGCCCCACCCACTGAGGTGGCGCCCAGTGCCCGGGCGAGCTTGCGGGCCTGCGAGCTGCGGGTGAGCACGTACACGGTTGCCCCTTGGGCCAGCGCAACCTGCGCGGTGAGGTGTGCGCTTGCGCCGAAACCGTAAAGAGCAAGGTGCCCGCCTGGCGGCAGGTTGGCCCGCTGCAACGCTCGCCACCCGATGATGCCCGCGCACAACAATGGCGCGAGTTCAGCGTCGGAGTAGCCGCTGGGCATCGGGTAGGCGTAGCCGGCGGGCACTGTGGCGTAGTCAGCGTATCCACCGTCAGCATCCCAACCGGTGTACTCCGAATGCGGGCAAAGATTCTCGAGGCCGCGAGTGCAGTACCGGCAACGCCCGCAGGTGCGGCGCAACCAGGGGATACCGACCCGCTGCCCCACCCGGAAGTCGCCGGTCGCTCCTTCTCCCGATCTGATGACCTCGCCGACCACCTCGTGGCCGGGAACGACGCCGAGCCGGTGGACCGGTAGGTCGCCTTCGGCGACGTGCAGATCGGTGCGGCATACCGCGCAGGCCAGTACCCGCACCAGCAACTCGCCAGCGGCTGGCCGGGGTGGTAACTCCCGAATCGGCTGCAGCGGGCGGCTGCGCATCGGCCCCGGTCGAAGCACCCGCCAGGCCCGTGCCAGCTCCGTACGCCCCACGAGCCCATGGTGGCGCATTCGTCTCGTCCATAGGGCATGATCACTAATTAGTGACCCAGCACTTATGGTGGGCGTTATGACAGCGACTGCGATCCGGCTCACCCAGTACGCGCACGGCGGTGGCTGTGCCTGCAAGATCCCCCCAGGCGAGCTGGAGTCGGTGGTGGCCGGGCTGGTCGGCGCTGAGGTGACCGATCCGCCCGGCGAGCTGCTGGTCGGTCTGGATGATGGCGACGACGCCGCGGTGGTGCGGATCCAGGACGACCTTGCGGTGATCGTCACCGCGGACTTCTTTACTCCGGTGGTCGATGACCCCTATGACTGGGGCCGGATCGCGGCGGCCAACGCGCTGTCCGATGTGTACGCCATGGGCGGGCGGCCGGTGGTCGCGGTGAACCTGCTCGGCTGGCCGCGTGACTTGTTGCCCTTCGAGCTCGCCGCTGAGGTGTTGCGTGGTGGTCGGGACGTGTGCGGCAAGGCCGGCTGCCACCTGGCCGGCGGGCACAGCGTGGACGACCCGGAGCCCAAGTACGGCATGGCCGTCACCGGCATCGGCGATCCGCGGGAAATCCTGCGCAACGACGCCGGGGTGGCGGGTACGCCATTGTCGTTGACCAAACCGTTGGGCATCGGTGTGCTCAACACCAGGCACAAGGCCACCGGTGAGACTTTCCCGCATGCCGTTCAGACGATGGCGACCCTCAATGCCGCGGCCGCGACGGCTGCGGTGGCCGCTGGCGTGCGGTGCGCCACCGACGTCACCGGTTTCGGGCTGCTCGGGCACCTGATGAAAATGGTCCGCGCCAGCGGAGTCTCGGCAGTGCTGGACGCCGCGGCGATTCCTTACCTGGACGGCGCCCGCCAAGCGCTGGCCGACGGCTACATCAGCGGGGGTACTCGCCGCAACCTGGACTGGGTGCGCCCGCATCTCGTGTCATCGGTCGGGGAGGACGAGTTGCTGCTCCTGGCAGACGCGCAGACTTCCGGCGGCCTGCTGGTGGCGGGTGAGGTGCCCGGCGCACCAGTGATCGGCGAGCTGGTCCACCGTAACGAGTACCTCGTCGCGGTGTCGTGAGTGCGTGCGAGCTGTACGCTGTACATGCAGATCATGCCGCTCGAGGAGGCCAAGAACTACCGGTTCAACCCGTTCGATCTGACCAAGGTGTGGCCGCACGGCGACTACCCGCTCATCGAGGTAGGTCGCATGACCCTGGATCGCAATCCAATCAGCTACCACACCGAGATCGAGCAGGCGGCCTTCGAGCCCAACAACCTCGTGCCGGCATCGGTCCGACCCCGGACAAGGTGCTACTCGCGCGGAATCTTCGCCTACGCGGACGCCCATCGTGCCCGGATGGGTGTGACTACAAGCAGATTCCGGTGAACGTGCCCAAGTCGCCGGTGCACAGCTACAGCAAGGACGGCGCAATGCGGACCCACAACGTGTCGGATCCCGTTTATGCACCGAACTCCAAGGGCGGGCCGCGGGCCGACGCCGCGCGCTATTGCGAGCCGGCGGGGTGGCACACCGATGCAGACATGGTGCGCTTCGCCTACACGCTGCACGCCGAGGACGACGACTGGGCCAGGCCGCGACGATGGTCCGCGAGGTGCTCGACGACACAGCCCGGGAGCGGCTGGTGAACAACGTTGTCGGCCATCTGCTCAACGGCGTGACCGAGCCGGTTCTGCAACGGGCTTTAGTACTGGCGCAACGTGGACAAGAGCCTCGGCGACACGATCGAGGTGGGTGTCCGCGCCAAGGAGGGTGAGAAGGATCCCAAGGCCGCTAAGCAGGCGAACCCCGCCCGCGAAGACATGCAAGTTAAGGCCTAGCCCGCTTGTCGCAGGGCCCGGCACTTCCTTCAGGTGCCGAGCCCTCGGGTGTCTCGGGACCCGGCGCCCCCGCCGCGGGGCCGGCAGCGTCGTAAGGTCCACGGCATGTTGTGTCCTGAAGGCCCGACGATGCCAGCGGGTGGGAGTTCCGTCCGGGTAGTGGTCGGCGAGCCCCGAGCAGGCCCCGGTCCGTCGTCAAGAGGTGGCGGGCTGAAGAAGGTGTCGAGAGCCTCTTTGGAGGGAGTAAGCACGCGGACCCGTAGTGCAGCCGCCCAGCACGAGTCCTGCGGCCTCATGAGAGTCACAATGGGGCAGCCGAGCCGCTCATGTCACGGTGAAGGCCATGTCCGATGGGTTAGCGTTCCGGAGATGCGCCCGTCGGGTCTCTCCGGGTACGGCGAGCGGCATGTGTACACGGTTTCGTCAGCGAATAGCACAGGCCCGTCTGCGCAGCCTCGTCAGCAAAAGGCTACTGGTATAAGCCAATGGTGAAGTCTGGTGGAGCACAGCGGGAGGCCGACGGGGGTCGTAGTACTGCAAATGGTCTTGAGAAAAATGGTGGGAGGGAAGGCCCTGCCTTCGGTTACACCGGCCAGGGGGGTAAGAGTGTAAGGGCATCGCCGGGAATGCCCGCTCCAACCACCCTGGCGGGCAATCTAGCCCCGATAAGGCTGATGGGCGGCTGCGACCGCGCAGGCGGGCCCGGACCCCATGATGCCGTCGTCGTGTGCCGTGTTTGAGAGTGGAGGTTCATCAACCACTGTTGGGTCGGAGCGACGAGCAGAACTGAACCTTATGAATGGTAGCCATGATCCGCTCCCTGCTTATCGACAACTACGATTCCTACACCTATAACCTATTCCAGCTCATGGCGCAGGTTTTCGGTGTGGAGCCGGTAGTTGTCCACAACGACGATCCCCGTTGCGTCGAGCTGGCCGACGAGTTGAGGTGCGTTGTCATATCACCTGGACCGGGCGATCCGCGTGATCCGCACGACTTCGACATGTGCGCGAAGGTGCTCCAGCAGGCGCAGGTGCCGGTGCTAGGGGTGTGCCTGGGGCATCAGGGAATCGGTGCAAACGCGGGCGCCAACGTAGCACGCGCCCCGCACGCAAGACACGGTTACGTTAGCCAGGTACGACACACGAGCGATGAGCTTTTCCGCGGCATACCGCAGGGTTTCTCTGCGGTGCGTTATCACTCGTTATGTTTGAGTGAGCCGTTGCCGCCCGAGCTGGAACCGATCGCATGGTCGGAGGACAGCGTTCTTATGGCACTTCGTCACCGGCGGCGCCCGTTCTGGGGCGTTCAGTTCCACCCGGAGTCCATCCTCACCGAATACGGGTCCCGGCTGATGTGGAACTTCGGCCAGATCGTGGCCTCGCATCAGAAGCGCAGCGGCGTCGTGGCTGGCAAACGTATATACACCGCGCATACGCGAGAAATCCAGGCCCGGGCCGACAGCGCGGCGGTCTACTCTGCGTTGTTCGGTCGGTCTGGGCACACGGCATGGCTCGACAGCGTTCGCACCGATTGTGGCTTGGCCCGATTCTCCTACCTGGTCGAGGCGTCCGCCCAGCTTGGGGAGGTGCTGACTTATCGGCTGACCGAAAAGAAGGTTTTTATCGAGGAAGTTGATGGTGCCGTACGGTGCATTCCCGGCTCCATATTCGAGGTGCTGGACAAGGAGATCGGCCGCCGCGTCATCAATGCCCCCCCGCTACCATTCGATCTCGTCGGAGGGTTTGTCGGCTATTTCGGGTATGAGCTCAAAGTCGAATGTGGTGCCTCGGCTCGGCACACCTCCGACCTGCCGGACGCGGTGTGGATCTTCGCGGATCGCCTTGCTGTCATCGATCACGCCAACGACACCATTCACCTCGTGGCGCTCAGCGGCACCTCGTCGCAGTCTGAGACGGCCGCCCTGCGCTGGCTCGACTCGGCCGAAACGATCGTCCGGAAGGCTGCCGGCCGCTGTGCCGCGTGGACCGAGTTCGCTCAGACCGAGAGCCCAGACCCCACAGCGCTGCGGGCCTCCGCGGAGACCGCCCTGGTCCGGGACCGCGAGCAGTACCTCGCCGATATCCTGCATTGCAAAGAGAAGCTGCTCGCGGGTGAGACCTACGAGGTCTGCGTGACGAATACGTTGCTCTTCCCTCGCACGGTTGATCCACTGCGCTTCTACGCCCGCTTGCGTCGGCGGAATCCGGCGCCGTATTCCGCTTACCTCTCGGCTGGTGGGGTGCAGATCGCCTGCTCGTCGCCGGAGCGGTTCCTCAGGATCGACCGAAGCCGGGTGGTCGAAAGCAAGCCGATCAAGGGAACCCTGCCCCGTGACTTGATCCCCGACGAAGACGATCGGCTGCGGAGGTGGCTTGCGTTGGATCCCAAGACCCGCGCCGAGAATCTGATGATCGTGGACCTGCTCCGCAACGACCTCGGCCGGGTGTGCGAGCCCGGAAGCGTGCATGTCCCCACCCTGATGCAAGTGGAATCCTACGCGACAGTGCACCAACTCGTGTCGACAGTGCGCGGCCGGCTGCGTCCTGACGTTTCGGCGGTGGACTGCGTGCGCGCCTGTTTTCCGGGCGGCTCGATGACGGGGGCGCCCAAGCTGCGCACGATGGAGATCATCGACGAGATCGAGACGCGGGCGCGAGGTCCCTACTCCGGCACAATTGGATTTCTGAGTTGCGATGGGACCGCGGACTTGAACATCGCGATCAGAACGGCGGTGTTCACCGAGAAGGAACTGCTCATTGGTGCAGGTGGGGCGATCGTGGTCGATTCCGACCCGGCCGCGGAGTATGAAGAGATGCTGCTCAAGGCGATGGCACCGATGCTCGGGTTGCCCTCCGCGACGGCGACCTGCTGATTCCTTATCAGCTCGGTTCGTGACCCGCCCTCGCAGGCAGCTTGTCACTCAGATAGTCCGGGTCGGTGAGGACTTCTCGGATCGACTCCGGCGGCACGGGATACTGGTGCTGCAGCTCCACTCGGTTGACCATGGTGTTGGAGGCTACGGCGGACAGTGACGGGAGGTCGGACGGTGGCGGTAGTCGCGGGTGTGGCCTGAGTGCTGCGTCGTCGTCGCCGATGCGACCAGCGCGGGAGGGCGCGTCGGTAAGCCGTATGCAAGAAACCGCACGTACGGATTGAAAGGGGGATGGGGAAACAGGCCGCTTCGCGGTTCCTGCGCCCCTGACTGCCAATGGGGCTCATTGTGGTCGGCATCGGGGGTTCGATGCGGGAGGACTCGCAGTCCGAGCGAGCCCTGGGTGTGGTGCTGGACAGTGCTCGGGCCGCCGGTGCCGAGACTGTCGCGATTACCGGCACGGACCTGGTCTTGCCGTTCTACGACCCGGCGGTGGCCGAGCGCAGCGAGGCGGCGCACCGGCTGGTGGCGACGCTGCGCGAGGCTGATGGGGTGGTGCTGGTCTCGCCGGGCTACCACGGCACTGTTTCCGGGCTGGTGAAAAACGCGCTGGACTACGTCGAGGATTTACGGGCCGATACCCGGCCCTACCTGGACGGGCGGGCGGTTGGCTGTGTCGCCATCGCGCTGGGCTGGCAGGCCACGGTCACCACGCTGACCGCGTTGCGCTCGATCGTGCATGCGCTGCGTGGCTGGCCCACGCCGCTGGGCGCGGCGCTGAACGCCGCTGAGGTGAGTTTTGACGAGCACGGGGTCCCGTCTGATCCGGCGGTTGACCGTACGCTGCGCGTGATCGGCCAGCAGGTGGTGCAGTTCGCGTTGGGGCCCGGGTCAATGGGGCGCTGTCCATCCCCGGCGCCACCCGGTCCAGGGGCTAGACCAGGCTGATCGTGGTCTGCGTGTGAGGTGCCTCCGGGTCAAGAGCGGCCCTGACGTAGAGGTTGCCTCCTTCCAACCGGCCACGTGGACGCAGGCCGGCCCGGCGCAACACCCGAGTCAGCGCGTGGTTGCCGGGCTGAGACACCGCGGTCAGTTCGGTGAGCTGATCGGTGCGGGCAAGCTCCACCAGCTTGCGGGTCAGTGCGGTGCCCACCCCCCGCCCTTGCCAGGCGTCTTCCACCATCAGCGCGACTTCGGCCGTGGCGTGTCCAGTGCTGAGCAGGTTAGCCAGCCCCACTGCGGCACCGCCATCGGTGGTCACTGCGAGCACGCTGGTGGAGCCATCGGCGCCCACCAGCTGCATCAGCACATCCGTCGCCAGCCTGGGCCTGGTGGGCAGTGAGCGCAGCGATCGGGTCTGCGGGGAACATCGCGCATGCAACGCGGCGACCAGAGGGATGTCCGCGGCCGTCGCCTCTCGCAACACCACTTCGGATCCGTCGGCCAGTTGAACGCTGGCCCGCGGTGGCGGGAGCCGGCGTTCGCCGGAGGCACCGGCGAGTTCAAGCAGTGCGGCAGCTTGGGAAATCTCAGTGGCGGTGAACGGCCAGCCGCGGCACAGCCGCACCCGCGTGGCGCCGGTCCCTATCTCGGCCTGATGCGCTGCAGGCGGCGAGCCTTCCCCAGCGAGCTCGGCGCGCAGCAGGACCGCCACCGCACGTGCAGCGCTGCCCGGATCTACCACCACGCAGTGCGCCAACGCCAGCGCAGTGTTCACTGGATCGGTCAGCGCCTGCGCGTCGGCCTGCACGACGACCGTGGCGCGGAATCCGGCAGCCTCCACGGCAGCCACCAGCTCCCGCACCGGGAGTTGCACCGGCACTTTGACCAGCAGTTCATCTGTCACCGCACCGTCTTGCCCCGGCTCGCCGACAACGTGCAGGGAGACGATGTTGGCTCCGCTGCCGCCGATGGCGGCTGCGAGCGCCCCCAGCTGTCCGGGTTGATCGGCCACATCGACGTGCAGCCGCCACAGGGTCACGGTGACCTCCTCCTCCGGGTCCAGCGTCCGCTGACGGAGTTACCACCATGTTGACCAAGCGTAAAGTTCAACGCTGCGCAACCTCCACCACGCAAGGGTGGCCAGCAGCGAGCACCTCACGAACGAAGGCGACCTCAGCAGCGACGTGTCGCAGCGCCTCGGCCACCACCAGTGACCCGTGCCCGGCATCGTAACGGTAGGAGCTGAATGGCTTACCCAGCTCAGCGAGCCGAGCGAGGTAGTTGTCGACCTGACGGATCGGGCAGCGCGGGTCGTTCTCCCCCGCCAGCACGAGAACAGGGGCGCGCACCTGCGCCGCGTAAGTGATCGGGGACGACGCTGTGTATACGTCGGGTATCTCCTCGGGCGAGCCGCCGAACAGGGCCCGGTCGAAGGCCCGTAGCGGCTCCATCTCATCGGCGTAGGCGGTCACGTAATCGGCCACCGGGATACCGGCGACCCCGGCCGCCCAGCGCTGCGGTTGAGTGCCAAGGGCCAGTAACGTCAGATAACCGCCCCAAGACCAGCCGTCCACCACGCAGGCGGTCGGATCGGCTAACCCGCAGGACACCGCCCAGTCGTGCACGGCCGCGATGTCCTCCAGCTCAGTCAGTCCGGGCCGACCCTCGATCGCGTCCCGCCAGGCCGAGCCGTAGCCGGTGGACCCGCGGTAGTTGACATGCACCACCGCGAAGCCGGCGTCCAGCCAGAGTGCCCGGATGGCGGAGAAGCGGTCCTCGTCGGCCGCCTGCGGACCACCGTGCAGTAGGAACACCGTGGGCAGTGGATCCTGGGGGGGCACGCGGGCAGCATTGCCCGGGCGGGCCACCAAGGCGTGCACTGTCCCGTGCGGGGTTGGTACGAACTCGTCGGTCAAGGGTTCGGAGCCGGGTGGAGGCTCGCCCTCGGGACGCAGCAGTATCCGGTCGGTGCCATCGGCGTGAATTGCACGGATGGCGGGCGGCTCCGCGGCGCAGGACCAGGCGTACTCTACGGTGCCGTCCGGCCGGACCCCCGTGTCGCCGATCGTGCCGGCGGGGGTGTCCAGGGTGGTCAGCTTCCCAGTGCCCAGGTCGTAGCGGTGCAGCGTTGAGCGTGCCGAGTGGCTGTGGACGACGAGTAGCGCGGTGCCGTCGGGATACCAGTCGGCGACCACCTCCCCGGGCAGCTCCAGCTTGATCTCAGTCTCAGTGTCCGTCACAACGTCCCAGATGAGCAGCTCTTGACGGGCCCGCCGCTCGTGGGTAAGGAGCAGCCTCGCGTCCCCCTCCACGGGCGAGAAGCTCAACACGTCCAACCCCTTGCCAGGACCATCCCATTTCTCGGCGACAGTCGCCACGGCGGTGTCTCCGGCCATGCTGAGCACCCGGACCGCGGGGTGGCGGGAGTCGCCATGCTCGGAATGCGAGATCGCGAGCAGCCGCTCGTCTCTGGACAGTGACTCCACCCCAGCGTCGTGCTCACTGCGGTAGACGATCTCAGCGGGAGCGCCGTCCCAGGAAACGAACACCGCGGTGCCCTCGTCGGTGGAGGCGCCGACTGCCACGCTGCGCCGGCCGATGTCCAGCCCGGCGGGATAACTGGGTTCGATGCCGGCAATGGCCGGCTGCGGCGGCTCGCTGGCTGGCCGTCCGGCGAAGGGCTCGATGACCCAGCTGCCGAACTCGTCGCCGTCGGTATCGGCGAACCACCACACCTGCTCACCGTCGGGGGCGATCGTGGCGGTGCGAGTGCCATGCGGTCGGTCAGTGACCTGCCGGTGCGTACCGGTGACCCGGTCCCAAGCGTAGATTTCCCAGGTGCCTGATTCGTTGGAGGCGTACAGGCAGCGGTCTGGGGCGTCCCGAGCCCACTGCGGCAGGGTGATCCGGGCTGCGGTGAACCGAGCGCGCCACCGGGCCTCGGTATCGGGGTCGTCGAACAGGCTGTCAGGGACCGTTGCCGAATGCTCCAGTGCGCTCACCCTGCGATCGTGCCGCATTCACCTGGCTTGCTCGGTGGCCGGCTACCGGGCGAGGCGGCGCGCGGTGTCCTTCAGAACCTCGGTAAGGCAGCGCTGGGCTGCCGAGCCCATGCTGTTCAGCACTACTTGCAGGTGCCGAGCGGTGTTCAGATCGATCTTTCCGATCATCGGTGCTGCTTTACTGGTAAGGGCTAGCAGGACGCGTCGCAGATCGTCCGGATCGGGTGTGCGGCAGACCAGCTCGGCTCGGGCGAGCCGATCAACCATCGCGCAGGTGGCTGGTGGCCGGGTACCCAAGGCTTCCGACAGCGCGATCAGCGTGATCGGAGCTTTCGCACTGATGAAGTGCAGCGCGATCAGCTGGGCCAAGGTCATCTCGCTGCCTGCCCAAGCGGCCGGGCGAGATGACACCATCCCCCGCAGGTAACTGGCAAGCCAGCGGGCATCGTCTGCCGTCACCATCAGTGGTCTGGCCCCATGTCGAACGCGCAGCTCTTCATCGGTTTGACCTCCACAGTTTCCCGACCCTTCATGGAACCAATGAAAGCAGTCGGGCGCAAGACAGATCAATCTCTGAGGCCTTCGACTTCCGGCTGATCCAGACCCGTACCAGCCCCTCAACGGGGCCTGGGACGCAGACAGGGTGAGCGGGAGCTTAGTTGTCGCGCTGGCGCTTGATGAAGTGACTTCACGAGTTGCTCCGTGCAACGAGCAGCGGCTCGATGCACAGGGACGGGCCTGGCCGGCCGAACAGCGCGCCGACTGCGCAGTTGGCGCCGACCTGCTTCCAGGCGGTGGCCTGCTCGGCGTTGTCCACCGGGCAGGCGACTACGTCGATCCCGGCAGCGCGGACAATGTGCACCATCGCCTGCACTGCCCGGGACAGGACCCCAGGCGAATCCCCGGTTATCTGCTGGGACACTGGTCGGGCCATTTGGACCACGCATATCGATAGATCTGCCAGGCAGCTCATCCCGCGGATGCCGCCACCGAAGTCGTAGAGCCCGGTGCGCACGCCCAGCTCGGAAAGCACGCGCAGGTTGTCCTCGGCCTGCCCGCCACCTTCGCCGGCACGCTCACCGGTGGCCGTGCGAATGGCCGCCACGGGTGCCCGCAGCTCCAGCTGAGCTGGTGTAAGGCCAGCCTGGTTCAGGGCGGTTCTGACTCGTGCGACCAGGTCGGGGTCCTGCGCTTGGGACGGCGTGAGGTTGACGGCGATCGGAGGCACACCGCCACTCGCGCGCTGCCGCCAGGACACGGCCTGCCCGGCGGCAGCGCGCAGCATCCACTCACCGACCTCATGCACGGCGCCGGTTTGCTCAGCGGCCTCTATGCACTGCTCGTTGGACAGCATCCCGAATTGTGGATGTTGCCAGCTCAACGCTGCCTCGATGGCTACCGGCCGTTGAGCATCCAAGGTGACCACCGGTTGATATGTCACATGTAGCTCGCCGGTCTCCAAGGCGCCGGGTATCGCCGCAGCCAGCCGGAGCTTTGCGCGATCGGCGGAATCGACGTCTGGGTCGAACAGGGTCCATTGCCGCTTGCCCCTGCCGCGGATACGGCGCAGCGTGGCGCTGGCCGCCCGCATCAACTCCTCGGGATTCGTTCCCGCGACCCGGCGCTGCACGACCCCGATGGTCGCGGTGACTGCCACCCCGATGTCATCGATGTAGTACGGCTCAGCGAGTTCAGTATTGATGATCTCGGCGAAGGCGCCGACGTCCAGGATCGAATCTCCGGATTCGACGAGGATCGCGTACTCGTCGGCGCCGAGCCGGGCAACCATCGCCCGCTGGTCGGCGACCACCCCTTCGAGTCGCCTGGCGACCACATCGAGCAGCCGTTCACCGACGTGGTGCCCCAGCCCATCATTGATGGTAGAGAAGCCGTCCAGATCGAGGTGCATCAACGTGATCACGGCCGACGGCTCAAGCTGCCCCAGTACCTTTTCCAGGTGAGTGACAAAATATTGCCGATTCGGCAGACCAGTCTGCAGATCGTGCAAAGTCTGGTGGCTCAGCCGCTGCTCGATCAAGCGCAAATCGGAAATGTCGTCGATCACTGTAATGATGCATTGCGGCGCTTTGTCTGCGTCCACCAGAACTGAAGCATCCAAATAGACGGAGATCGTCTCGCCGTTGGCACGTCGCACTGGCAAACGGACCCGAAATCGCGAATCCCGACCGGTCAGCAGACCGCGGTAGTATCCCTCCACAATGGAGTGGTCCGTTGGCGAGAACAGGTGACTGATCTCGCGTCCAAGCAGCTCGCCGGGGGAATAGCCGAGAGTGCGTTCCAGTGATGGGTTGATCTGGACGATGCTTCCGCCCGGCTCGCTGATGGCGATACCTACCGGAGACGAGTGAAAGACTCCCCGAAATCGTGCCTCACTGGCAGCAAGTGCCTGTTCAGCTTGCTTGCGCGCGTACAGTCCAGCGCGGTAGATGGCGTCCTGCTCATCAAGGCTGCGCTCGCGCAGCGCATTGGCGTAGCCTGCGGCCAAATTGCCGGTCAGCTGCGCAACTCGACTGGTGACGTCGAGTCCTGGCGAGGCCTCGTCCAACACATCCGGCAACTGCTCGGTGATGACGGCCACGCTCTTTCCGAGCGTCTCGGTGCCGGTGAAATGTGCGGCGACCATGTCGGCACCGATCCGCTGCCCGACCGACGGGTCGAACTCAGCGGCCAGTGCCGCCTGGGCCAACTGGTGCGTGAGCCCAAGCAGATGTGCCGTGAGGCCTCTGCGTCCCATCGACACGTAGCTCGTGCCGGCGATCGCCTCCGCCCATCGCTGGGCGAAAATCTCTCGATCGACGTGGCTCATCTTCGCCGGCCTTTCCCGACATAGCCGCTGAGCATCCGGTGACGAGCCGAGCGCCTACTCTGCCAAGTTGGGCAAAAGGTAGAACCGTCGGCGGGAGAGTCAGCGGCAGTGAACGGTGAGCGCAGCGCAGAGAACCACACCGATGCCCGCCCTGGTTTGAGGTCTGGACGTGGTCACCGCCGGATAGTAGCCGTGTCCGTGACGGTGGCGACATAGCTACCCACTGTCCGTGCCTGCTGCTGAGCTTGGTGCTGGAGTTGATCCGTACGTTGGACACATTCGCCGTCGACTGGCAACACCATCGAAGATGCCGACCAGCCGTGATGGTGAGAGATCCCGCAGCCGGGTACTCACTCCGTGCAGGTGGCGCTACGGAGCGTACTGGCTGGGGGCCGGTCCGCTGGAGTGTCAGCGCGATGAAGTTATCGTCGCCGGCGCGCTGGTCGTGCCGATGGGTTGGGTGTATCGGGTATCGCTGTGGCCGACGTACCGGCGGACAGCTTGGTCCTGCCGGCCCAGATCGCGGCGTCCGAAGACGACGACTTGGACAACTTAAGAAGGATGGCGGGGTCCTCGGGCTCTTGAGTAGTAAGGGCAGCTATTCCCAACCGGCAACGCTTGGCCGCCGTGGCAGTCCTGGGCGAGCGGGAGCCGCAGCTCTCGGTAGTACATACAGCGCCTAGCCCTGGTTGATGCTGCCGCGTGGTGGCTCGGAACCGAACGGCGGTGAAATCGAGCATCTGATGGCCTGCTGCACATGGTCGGGTGGGTAGGTGCAGCAGGCCCAATCTATGAATCAGCGGGGTGCGCCTGAGCCGGCGATCCGGGTTCGAGTTAGTTGTTGCGGTCCAGTCCATGCCTTGTGGCGTCAGCTGCCAAATGGGAGCGTGAGGGGACGCCCAGCTTGGCGAAGATGTGCGAAAGGTGGGCCTTCACGGTGCTGGGGGAGATGAACATGCGCTGGCCAATCTGGCGGTTGGTGAGGCCGGCAGCGATATGACGCACGACCTGCAGCTCGGTGGGGGTCAGGCTGTCCCAACCACGTGAGGGGCGCTTTCGCTCACCTCGGGCCCGGCGGACGTAGCCGATCGCTTCTTCGGTTCCTAATGCGGCACCACTGGTAAATGCGGCGTCATAGACCTCATCTCCGAGCGCCTCACGGGTGGTGAGCTCGGTTTCTGCCCAGAATTCCGGCTCGGGGGGAAAGCGAATGATGCCAAGCCGCGCGCGGCCGGCTGCCGCAGCGCCCAGCAGCCGAGCGGCCTCTTCGAAGCTTTCCTGCCTAGCGGCAACGGCGGCGAGGACATCAAGGCACTCCGGGATGTCGATGGCAAAGCCCTTCGCCACCAAGCGACCAAGCGCTTCGTGGATGTGGCGCTCGGCGTCGGTGGCCTCGCCAGCGGCGAGCGCGAGACGACCAAGCAGGCGCTCGGCGCCAGCCTGCATCCATTCGCTACCCAGCCGTCGGGCCAACTCCAGCGCCTCGTTGCCCCGGGCGCGAGACGCATCATGGTTCCCGTCGAGCCGCTCTAGGCTGCCCAGCAGGGCAAGGTGCCAGGAAAGCATGTAAAGAAATCCTGAGAGGCGCTCGACTTCGACGGCGGTCTGGAGGTGGCCACGTGCCGCGGCGAGCTCACCCAGCGCCATCTCTGTCCTGCCCAGCATCTGGTTGGCCATGCCCACGACGAAGCCCGCGCCGGTCTCCAGCACACGCTGAAGCGTCGTGCCGGCGAGCGAATATGCCAACTCCGTATCGCCGCAGGAAACGTGCACGTAGGTCATGAACCCATTGGCCAACCCGTTCGTTATCGGGAGACCGACCTCGTCGCTGGCAGCGATGGAATGTGTGAGCAACTCTCGTGCCTTGGCCAGCTGACCCTGAAACATCGCTTCCCAGCCCAGGCACAACCAATGCCAGGGGAACCCCCATGTATAGCCAAGCCGAGTCGCGGTGGCATACATGTCATCGAGCACCGGGCGGGCGGTCCCGAACTCATCCTGGACAATCCAGCCAAGCGCCAAACATTGGGCAGCGTCGATGCGGCACCAGTCGTCGCCGGCTTGAGTGGCCAGCTGCACGCTTTGCTCAAGCAACGGTCGTCCGCTGGCCGGGTCGCCAATGGCGCTCATGAGCCCGAGGGTGTGCAAGGCTCGCCCCTGCGTCCATGGGTCCCCACAGGTCTGGCCGATTTTCAGCGCTTCCTGCGCCCATCCGTGGGCTGCCTGGTAGGCGCCTCCGTACTGCCCAAGGCTTCCGCGCGCCGCTATCGCCCGTCCACGCAGCGGCGTCGGCTGTTCGCCGGCGGCGTCAAGGGCGCGGGCGTATGCCGCGTGGCCCTCCTGATAGCGACCAGTGAACAGCCAAAATAGTGTCAGCGCGTTCACCAGACGCAGCGCAGCGTTGGGGTCGGTCGCCGCCGCCCACTCCAGGGCTGCGCGCAGATTCGGCAGCTCGGTGGCCAGAGTGCGCAGGACTGGGTCATCTCGGCCGGCGCCGAGCACGTGTGTCTGAGCTGCCTGGGCCAGCACGAGGTGGTAGGCAAGGTGGCGCCCGCGCAGGTCCTCGAGTTCACCAGCGTCGGCCAAGCGCGCCGTGGCGTACTGGCGGACAGTCTCGAGCAAGCCATAGCGCACCTCGGAGCCGCAATCCTCAGTGGTGACGAGAGACTTGTCCACCAGACCAGTCAACAGATCGAGTACGGCGTAACGGTCGATCCCCTGACCCGGGCACACCTGCTCAGCAGCGTTCAGCCTCCAGCCCCCGGCGAACACCGACAGCCGCCGCAGCAGCACCCGCTCACCATCGCTGAGCAGCCCGTAGCTCCAGTCGATCGAGGCCTCCAGGGTTTGGTGGCGCGGCATCACCGTGCGGGCACCACCGGTGAGCAGGCGGAAACGGTCGCTGAGGGCACGCGCGATCTGTTCGGGAGTCAACATCCGCACTCGCGCGGCGGCGAGCTCGATGGCTAGCGGGATGCCGTCAAGGTCATCACAGATCTGAGCCACCGCGGGCGCGTTGGCTGCGGTGATCACAAACTCGGGGCGAACTTGCGTGGCGCGGTCGATGAACAAAGACACCGCATCAGACTGACGCAACGCCTCGATCGGCTCGCGTTGCAGCTCGGCGGGCAGCGACATCGACGGCACCCGCCAGGTCATCTCCCCAGGCACACCGAGCGGCGCCCGGCTCGTCGC
>DASVWA010000006.1:0-15807 GCA_036389855.1 Pseudonocardiaceae bacterium | reverse complement strand
GGGGATGTGACCTGAGGGACGCGGGCGCTCGGGTGAGCGCCGCGCTGGGTAGCCGGGCAGACCGCCCCCTGGGATGCGGCTGATCACGACGAGCAGGTGGCGGCTAGTCGAGTGTGGCGCGCGGCTAGATGAGCGGATGACCTTCTGGGCGCGCCCGTACTTCCGCGCACCTGCCACTGTCGAATTTCCAGGTGGCGGATGCGGCTAGCACAGTCGACGAGGCGGTCCTGGAGGCGGCGTTGTCACGGGCGTCGGTCCCGACCGCATTGGCCGAGCTGGTGGCCGTGCGACAGGCGCGTTCGGTCAGCTCGATACCGGTGATCATGGGGACACGTAGTCGTTCGTGACGATCACGATCAAGCCTGAACCGGCGTTCGCAATGCCCGCGAACCGGGGTTGCACGCGCATCCCGAACTCGGCACCAAGGGCCTCAGCGTCATCGCGCTGGCCGATACCCTCCTGGTAGTACGCGGTAGTCGTGGGGATCGTGCCCTGGGCGTAGTTGCCGACCTCGACCACCGTCCAGCCCGCAGCAGTGAGATCCTCCGCGGCCCGCGCGGCCAGGCCCTTGATGGTGCTGTTGTTGTAGACCCGCACCTCGCCACGACTGTGGCTCTGGTCGAGATCGAGCGGTCTGTGCTCGGCACGCTGCTCCTGGCCGGCCGGCGCGCCTTGGGCGGCGCCCGGCGCGCTGAGCGGGGGCACTACGGGTACTGCCGCTGGGCTCGATGTTGGCGGATAAGGAATGGTGGACGGCAGCGCCGGAGCGCTGCTAGGAGGCGAGGTGGCCGCTGGCGGCGCCGCGGCCGGAATCGGCTGTCCGCCTGTGGTCGCCACCACTCCGACCGCAACAGCGATCACCGCTAGTCCGAGCAGGGCCAACCCGGTGATCCGCAATCGCCTGCTGGCTCCGGTCCCATTCGGGGAACTCACGGTGCTAGGTCTTGCTCTGGTGGCGCGGGTCGACGCCCAACCGGCTAGCGGCTCTGGCTCGCTGGCGACCTGACCGCAGCCGGCGTAACCGCTTGATCAGCATCGGATCGGCGGCGAGCGCCTCCTGCCGGTCGATCAAGCCGTTGAGGAGTTGGTAGTAGCGAGTGGCGGACATGTCGAACAGCTCACGGATGGCCTGTTCCTTTGCCCCGGCGTACTTCCACCACTGACGCTCGAAAGCCAAGATTTCGCGCTCCCGGCTACACAAACCCTCGGGGCGGTCATCGATCGGGGGCAGCGCCGCTGCGGCGTCCATCGCGCTCCTCGGTTCACAATCCCGCGACTGCGTCCGGCGGGCGGGTGCGGGTGGCGGTCAGAATCACAGCACTGTAATTCAGACGGCCATTGAACCACGCGGCTACCCGATGCACCCGGCGGCACTCTCAAACCGCGTCGGCGGGGAGGGGCGTGGGGGTACCAAGCAGACACGATTACTGTCCCCCATCATGGCTGTCCGCCCGATCCGGATCATCGGCGATCCGGTGCTGCACACCCCTACCAGGCCCATCACCGAGTTCGGCAGCGCGCTGTACGCGCTGATCGGGGACATGTTCGACACGATGGCGGCCGCTCAGGGTGTCGGACTCGCTGCCAACCAGATCGGCGTGGACCTGCGGGTGTTCGTCTACGACTGCCCGGATGGGCAAGGCGTTCGACATCGAGGCGTGGTGGTCAATCCCGCGCTGGAGAGCAGTCAACGACCGGAGACCATGCCCGATCCCGATGACGACTGGGAGGGCTGCCTTTCGGTACCCGGTGAGTCCTTTCCCACCGCGCGGGCCGACTGGGCTCGGGTGACTGGATTCGATGCAGACGGGGCACCGCTGACCGTCGAGGGCACCGGCTTTCTGGCTCGATGCCTGCAGCACGAGACCGACCATCTCGACGGGATCATCTACCTGGAGCGGCTGGTCGGCCGGCATGCCCGCGAGGCGAAAAAAATGCTCAGAGCCCAAGGCTGGGGCGTGCCCGGCCTGGCCTGGGACCCCGCTGCTACCCCACCCAAGGACTGGCAGCCTGAGCCAGAAGCGCCATTGCGCCCCGAAGGACGCTGGCCCGAGTCCGGCTGACCGCGATTCGGGTCCAAATCGCAGGTACAGGCGCTGAGCGGAACACCGGGTGAGCCCACAACGTTGCGGGGGTAACGGTGTAATCAGCGTGAGGGTGGTGGGTGCGGTGGACCCCTTGGACTCCTACTCGCGAACGGTGAGCTCAGTCGCTGCGGCAGTCACCCCGCACGTGGCAAGCCTGCGAATCGGAACAGGCGCAGGATCGGCGGTCGTCTTCGCCGACGACGGACTACTGCTGACCAACGCACACGTCGTAGGGCCGGTCCACGATGGCGTCGTAGCGTTCACCGACGGTACCGAAAGCCGTTTCGACGTTGTAGGCAGCGATCGGCTGTCCGACCTTGCGGTGCTGCGAGCCCGGAGTGCCACGCCACCGGCGGCCGTCCTGGGCGACGCCGATGAGCTCGTCGTCGGGCAGCTGGTGGTTGCCGTCGGCAATCCCCTGGGACTCGCCGGATCAGTGACCGCTGGCGTGGTCAGCGGGCTGGGTCGCTCTTTGCCGGTGCGCGCGGGCCGGGCTGTACGGGTAATCGAAGACGTGATCCAGACCGACGCGGCACTCAATCCCGGGAACTCCGGCGGCGCGCTGGCCGACGCGAGCGCCAAGGTGATCGGCATCAACACCGCCGTCGCCGGTATCGGCCTCGGGATGGCAGTGCCGGTCAACGCGACGACCCGCCGGATCATCGGTGCGCTGCTCGCCGACGGCCGAGTGCGTCGGGGCTACCTCGGGCTGGTCGGCGTGCCGGCTCCGCTGCCCGCACCGGTCGCCGAACGGATCGGGCAGGATTCCGGGTTACGCCTGGTCGAAGTCATTCCCGGCAGCCCCGCCGACCGAGCCGGGCTGCACGCCGGGGACCTGGTGCTCAGCGCCGGGCGCAGGCCCGTCACCGATGCCCAGGGTATCCAACGCCAGCTGTTCTCCGAGGCCATCGGCACCACGTTGCCCATCACTGTGTTACGCAACGGCGCGATGGTGGATGTGATCACCGTGCCCACCGAGCTGGTGCAGACCTGACAGACCGCATGCTGGCCGTGACGGCCAGTGTGCGAGTATCGCGGGCAATCTGCGTCTCGGGAGTTGTACATGATCACGTCGCTGGAACGCGGGCGGTATGACTGGCCGTGGCGGGGTGGGACCACGTTCGTCACACCGGACGGCTCGCAGGTGACTCTGAGCAGCCCAGCACTGGACGCATCCAGGCCATGGTCATGCGGTTTCATCGCGTTGGTGCGGGGCGCTCGCCGAGCGTTCACCGTCGCCGAGGCCGGCGCCTTCGACTGGCACAGCACCTACACGACCATTCCCGACCAGCTGTCTCAGCAGCCCTACCGAGGTGGTGAGCTCGTCACCGGTATCCGCACCGATCCTGGCGATTACCGGACCGCCTGGCGCGGGCAGTGGTTCGAGCTGCACACCCGGGCCAGCGGCTCCCCCGACGGGGTCACGCGCGTCTTCGATGCGTTCCGTCTCACCGACACCCCGCTGGGCATGCTGGTGCAGCCACGCAGCGTCAGGCAAGCCCAACTCGAGCCCATCCGGGTGGCCAAGCAGATTCCCACGATCGGCCATCTGACGATCGAGCGCCCGGGCACCAGCCAGCTCAGGGTCCCCGACTTCCGGGGCCATCTGACCCGGCACGGGGAGCTGTGGCGCCAGCCGTTGGGTGCCGGAGCGCACGGCCGATCCCGGTCAGAAGGCCTGGTCCTCGCCACCCCCACAGCGATCACTCAGCTGATCCCCGGGCCGGCCGACACCGCAAATTCGGAGGAGGCGCTAGACTTCTTGGCTGGCTTGGACGTGATGTGGGAGCCCACGTGATTGTGCTGGGCGTGCCGGTTCTGGCCGGCGCGATGCTGCTGGTCGTCGCCGGGCTTGAGCACCTGCGGGCCCCCGACATGCTGGCTAGCGCGGCGGGCACCGGTATCGCAGCGGCCCGAGCCATCGCGGTTGTCGAACTTGCGATCGGGGTTCCCTCGGTGGCCGCAGTGGTATGGGGTATCAATGAACTGCGCTGGGCACTGGCCGCCCAGTGCCTGATCTATCTGGCCTTCGCCGGCCACCTGATGCGGCGACGGCACCGGGGAGACAAGTCGGACTGCGGCTGCAGCCATATGGGCACCCAGGTCGGACCCGGAGGAATCGCTCGGGCCATCGTGCTGGCGATCACGACCCTTGGGGCCACGGCGTTGTATCCAGCGGCCGCGCTGCCCGACGGTGCGGGCGCGGGCCTGCTCATCGCGTGCGCCATCGTGCTCGCCGTGCTGCTGTACACGCTGCCGGCAGCCGTCGACGGGCGAGCAACGTGAGCGTGCTCACCGCGGCGGTGGTGTTGGCCTGGGGCTGCCTGGCGGTGCTGACGTTGGCGATGGCCGGGATGCTGCGCCAGCTGCGAGAGCTACGGGTCGACCTAGCACAGCTCGGTGCGCCACGACAGCACGCATTCCTGGGTCGCCGGGTCCCGGAGCTGGCCGGCGCCGGACCCGCCGTGCTGTTGGTGCTCGACCCCGGCTGCAGCTTCTGTGACACGGTGCACGAGCCGTTCACCCGGCTGGCTCGCGAGCATCCGAGCACCCGGTTCGAGGTGTTGTCCCCGGGACAACGATGGGCCGGCGCGCCCGGCGTCCGGTCCCGGGTGGACCCCAAGCTCGTCACCGAACTCGAGCTGCCGTGGGCGCCGGCCCTGCTGCACGTCGACTCCGATGGCACCGTGCTGGCCGGGCAGCCGGTGCAGTCGCCCCAGCGGCTCGGTGCGCAGGTGACGGGCCTGCTGAGTACCGCGGCGCACCGGCAAGGAGCATCGTGACAGCACACGACATACCCCGGATCGACCAGCCCCCTTGCGGCGCTCAACCCCGCGCGGTGCAATTCCGCGACGCCGCGCCGGCGCTGCACCGCCGGCGGTTTCTCGCGGTCGTCGGCACCGCAGCCATGGCGCTGAGCGTCACCATGCTGGGCTGGATCCCGCTGGCGCGTCCGGCCCGAGCGCAGCAGGGCAGCGAGTACCTCGACTGCGGCCGCTACAACAACGGCCCGGGTGGACCGATCTGCCACGGCGCTCCCTACTCCCCGTCCTACTGCGGCTCTGACAGGTGGTTCAAGAACGGCTGCTTCGGAAATTGGGACGACGGGTTGGATTGCTACCAGCCACGCACGATCTGCCGCGCCGGCGAGGAGCAGCGCGAGGCCTGGCGCTGGGAGGCCGATGGGGTGGCCTACCGATGCGCGGACGGCGAGATCAATTACTCCGGAGCGCCGAATCTGGAGCAGGTGATTTGCAACGCGCCGCTGCCTCAGCCGGAGATGGCACCGTCACCGTCACCGGAGCCCTGATTGATGGACTTCGCGGCGACGGTACAGGGCCTGCGGCGTGCCGTGTTCGGGCCGGTGATGGTGACGGGCGCGCTGGCGGTGCTGGCCGTAGTCACTGCGCTGCCGCCGGTGGTGCACGAGGGCTGGGCGTTGCCGTGGCTGTTGCTGGGGCTGACCGCCGGCTATTCGCTGTCCGGCTCAGCGTGAAGCCTCAACTCGGCACACCTGCTGAGCTCGCCGGTCTGGCGAGATTCGTCACGGTCGTATTTCACGGTTGGCCTGCTCGCCGGGGGGATTGCCGTCGGCACGCTGGCGGTAGCGCTCGGCAGCCTGGTGCGGCCGGCGGTACCGCCGGCCGTGAGCGCGGGCCTGGTCGTCGCGGTGGGGCTCTTCGCGCTCGCCGGCGAGTGCGGGCTGCACCACATCGCGCTACCGCATCGCAAGGCGCAGGTGCCCTCGGCGGTGATCGGGGCCGGTGGTGACGCCGGGGCGCTGCAATTCGGCTTCGAGATGGGCTGCGGGCTGCGCACTCACATGCCGAGCAACCTGCCCTACCTGCCGCTGATCGCGGCGCTGCTGGTGGGCAGCTGGGCGGCGGCGCTGCTGGCGGGGCTCGGTTTCGGTCTTGGGCGCGCGGCGATGGCGCTGGGCCGTCACCACAGCCGGGACGCGACGTGGTGGGACCTGCAATGGAACCGCCACGGGCGCCGGCTGCGAATCACCCTGGCCCTGGCCGCCGTGCTACTCGTGCCCAGCGTCCTGCTGTTCTGAGGCGTCTACCGGATCTGGCGGGCGAATGTCCTCGTCGCCCACGGGCTCGTCGGGCTGCAGCGCTCGGCGCAGGCGGCAGCCGACGAGGGACTCCAGGCGCGCGGGGGGAATCGCGCCACCAGGCTTCTTGGCGGTGAGATCAGTCGCCGCGAGCACGTGCCCGGCGGGCAGCGCGCGGCGGGCTACTAGCGAGCGGCCGAACAGCGCGCGCATCGGTGCCAGCTCGGTCGCCACCTCATCCTTGTCGACCGGCGCTGCCAACGCCGCCCCGACATAGCGGACGCCCTCGACCAGCAGGCGAAGTTCGCTGCTGGTCACCGAAGCCGCTACGTCCGGGCCGAACATCTCGCGAGACAGCGTCACGTGCACCTCGATCACCCGTCCGCCGAGCGCGACCGCGGCGAGTGCCGGGAAGATCGTTCCGGAGTGATCGGACAGCCCAGTCGCGCAGCCGTAGCGTTCACGGATTTCCCCGAGGACATTGAGTCCGAGCCGCTCCGGCGTGAGTGGATAGGCCGACGTGCACTGCAAGACTGCCAACGGTCCGGCGCCGGCCCCACGCAGCCGCGCGACGGCACCGTCGAGCTCGGCCCAGTCGCTCATCCCGCTGGAGAGCAACACCGGCGCCCCGGTCTGCGCCACCGCGTCTAGCAACTGCGGATGGGCGACCTCGCCTGAGGCGACCTTCCAGGCTGCGACGCCGACGCGACGCAGCAGGTCGACCGCTTCGAGTGAGAACGGTGAGCTCAGGAACGCCAGCCCGCGGTCATCGGCGTGGCGGCGCAGCCCACACCAGGCCTGCGCGGTGAACTCCATCCGCTTCCAGTACTCGTAGCGGGAGTTATCGGCGTAGCTGAACTGCACCCGCCACGGTTCGTCGGTACGGCTCTCGGCCGCGGCGATGTGGGTCTGGAACTTCACCGCATCGGCACCTGCGTCAGCGATCGCGTCGATGAACGCATGCGCCATGCCCAGGCTGCCGTCGTGCGCTTGACCTACCTCACCCACGACCACGACACGGTGAACCCAATCGAGTACAGTCACGCTACGCATTCCTAATCCACCACGAATGGATGAAGCTCGTGCTAATGTCCGCTTTTACAACTCCGATCGCTGCGCTCCGTTATGACTACGCCGCGCAGGCCAAGGAATGGCCCCTGGCGTGCAACCTGTGCAGGGCAGGCGGCCACGCCGTCGAGGTCGCCTCGCGCGACCGCTACGGCTATCCGGCGACCTTCGTGGTGTGCCGGTGTTGCGGGCTCGGCTACCTCTGTCCGCGGCTGAGCGCCACGCAGTACGCGCACTTCTACTCCGACATCTATCGCCCGCTGGTGTCGGCCTACCACGGCCGCCGCATCGACGCCGAGACCGTGCAACTCGAGCAGCATGGCTACGCCACCGAGCTGGCCGCGTTTCTGCTCCCACTACTGCCGTCCCCAGCGCAAACGATTCTCGACGTCGGCGGCTCAACCGGAGTGGTCGCCAGCGTACTGGCCACCGGCCTGAACGCACGCGCAACTGTCCTTGACCCGTCCCCGAATGAGCTCGCGGTTGCCCGGGCTGCCGGTATGGAGGCGATCACCGGGTTCGTTGAGGACTTCAATCCGGGCGAGCGCAGATGGGATCTCGTGCTGCTGTGCCAGACCATCGACCACCTCCTCGACGTCCGCGGCACGCTGGCGGCGCTACGCCAGATGATGGCCCCGGGCGGGCGAGCCTTCGTCGACATCGTCGACGTCGATGTCTTGCTGCGCCGGACCGGCAACATCGAGCGAGTGATCAAGATCGATCACCCTTACTACCTGACCAGGACAACCGCAGTAGCACTGTTCGCCCTCACCGGTTTCAAGATCGTCGCCGAGCGATTGTCCGATGACGGGCATCGAGGCTTCGTACTCGCCCCGGGATCGCGCACCGAACCCGACTGGCCAACGCTGGAGTTCATCGCAGCGCGGTTCCTCGCCAGCGTTACGTGACCCGTGGGGGCGCTGCGGCGTCGAGTTCGATGCGGATGGCAGCCGGCAGGGATTCCACGCCGAGGCTCTCGCGGGCACGGGCCAGCACCCCGGTGTCGAGATCGCGGTAAACGTCGCGGACGTCGGTGCCGTCCTCGAGCCAGAGATCCAAACGCAGAACGGGGTTGGCCGTGGTGCCGACCATGCGGGCGCGGGCGCGGCTGACGCCGGTGATGGTCTCGGCGTCAGCACGCACCGCGCCGGCGATCGCCGAGGCACTGATTTCGAGGCGAAGATCCGGGCTCTGGTCGAGGAGCAGATTGGGCCGGCGCTCGGGCACCAGTGCGCGCACCGCCCACAGCAACCCCAGGATGAGCAGAATCACGCCGGTGACGATGGCCACGCCGCGGGCGAAGGTCGGGTAGGCGCGCAAGGTGTCCAGAACGAGGGGGTCAAGCACGGAACGAGCGGCACGGCTGGCGCCGAGCAGCCCGAAACCGACCACAAGGGCGGTGGCTCCGGTGGCCAGGCTCAGCAAACCGATCAGGCCGACGAGGGTGCGCTGCGCACCGGCGGCTCGGGCGGTGGCCTTGCGGGCTGCCGTGGCAGCTGCGGTCATAGCGGCCTATCCATCTTGCTCACGGCCACCCGCACCTGCGGGGTGCGGGCCAGCGGCAGATCGGACAGCAGGTTCTGCACGGCGTCGGTGATGCCAGGCCTGGCGACGTCGGCGGGCTGTTGGCTGGCGGCCCGTACCGAAACCTTGCGGGGGGTGGCGGTGACCGAGGCGGAGGCGACGTGGTCGAGCTCGCGGACCTGGTGGCCGACCAGGCGGGCCAGCGACCGCGGAGAGGTGGTGACGGTGATCTCGGGTGCAGGTTGGATCAACCGCACCTCACGACGGCCGGAGCGAAGGGCCAGTACCAGGAGCAACAGGCCAACGACAACCAGCCCGGCGGCGATAAGACGGACCGGCGTGGAGGTCCAGGTCCACCCCTGCAAGGTCGCCTGCCACGCCGGCCAGGGCAGCAGAAGATGGTCGGCTGCAGGCCGCATCCAGGACCAGATGACCTCCAGCACAACGAAGATGCCGAGCGCTGCCACGGCCAAGCCGAGCAGCGGAGACAGCACACGTAACAAGGTCCTCATCGGTGCCTTCCAGGTCGGAGACCGTTAGTGCACGCGGAAACTGCGCTCGGGCAGCAGGCCGGTAACGGTCACGGCAATCGAGTGAACCTGGTAGCCGGCGATCCGCAGTATCTCGCCGCTGATCTTGCTGCGCAGCTGTTCCACGGTGGAGCGCACCGACCCGGGATAGCACAACGCCAGTTCCACCCGGAGATCCACCCGCTGACCGGTGACAGTGGCCTGCGCGGTAGCTCCGGTGCTGTTCAAGCCGACCCCGGCCACGGTGCGGCGGGCGCGCAGCGTGCCTGGCGTCATGTCAGCGATGTGCTCAGCGATCTTGCGCAGGACCGATGGGTCGATCCTCAACCGGCCCCGTTCCTCGGGATCGACCGTGGTGCGTGACGTCGCCGTGGCAGGCGTGACGTCCCCGGCGGGCTCCGGATCGCTGGCAGGCCCGGTGGCCACCGTCATCGGTCCCGCCCCTTGGCGTTGAAGACCTCGCTGAGATCGAGTTCGCCGTCGAGTACCCGCCCGACGAGCAATCCGATTGCACCGAGCACCAGAGTCAGCAGGAAGCCGCTGAAGCCACCGATCACTCCGGCCAGGCCGAGGATGAGCCCGGTCAGCAGACCAAGGGTTGTAGCGTTCATCGTGGACAGCCTTCCGTGCTGAAACGAGCACTCGCTGGCGGCGGTTCCGGGGCCGGGATCGGCTCACCAGTGATCACATCATTGATCGTCAGATCGATCACCCTGGATCCGGTGACCGCTGCGATCACCCGGCGTAACTCCGTGGCCAACTGCGGCAGCGGGGTACCAAGGCGGGCAACAACGGAGACCTCTACCGGCTCACCGGGCTCGCCGACCCGTACCCCTACCACTCGGCGGCCGGGAAGGTAGCAGGCAATGGCGCCGAACGGACCGCCGTCGAGGTCAGCCACCGCAGGGTGGGCCCGCACTGCCGCGGCGACGGCATCGGCGAGCTCACCGGGGTCGGGCTGCTCGGACGGGCGCCGCAGGGGTGGGATTGGGGAGGTCGAGCTCATGGTTATGAACTCCTCGAACTAGCGGCGCTCACTCCACGCGAGCCACCGGGGTGGCCACCTCGCCGCCGCTCTCTTCGTTTGCGATGTGGATGTCGTTGACCGCGATGTTGACCTCGATGACCTCCAGGCCGATCATCTGCTCGACGGTGCCGATGACGTTGCGGCGCACCGCCTTGGCAATCTCCACGATGGATGCGCCGTACTCGACGATGAGATCGAGGTCGATCGCGGCCTGCTTCTCGCCGACCTCGACCGTCACCCCGGCGGTGTGCGAGGCACCGGTGCTGCCCGGAATCCGCTCGCGGATCCCGCCAAACGCGCGGGACAACCCACCGCCAAGGGCGTATACCCCGGAAACTTCCCGGGCAGCCATTCCAGCGACCTTCTGCACCACCGAGGATGCGATGGTGGTCTTGCCCTGCGAGGTGTCCTCGGCCAGCCGTGTGGGGGCAGTGCCGCCGGTACGGGCGCTCGCGCCCGAGGAGCCAGACGACTGGGTGGAGGTGCTGGTGGTATCTGCCATGACCAAAGTTCTCCTTGGTTTGTGAGTGAAGGCTTCCGCTGATGCAGCAGTCCGGCGCGACGAGTGGTGTGTGGGCCGTCAGGCCCGACCGCTGGGCGGCTCAGTCCTTGAAGATGTTCTTGGCCGCGTCTTTGATCTTCTCGCCCGCTTGTTTGATATTGGCCTTGCCCTGGTCAGCCTTACCCTCGTTTTCGAGCCGCTCGTCGTCGGTGGCCCTGCCGGTGGCCTCCTTGCCCTTGCCCTTGAGCTGTTCGATCTTGTTCGAGATCTTGTCTCCGATACCCATCGGTTAACGTCCTTTCGCACAGTGTGGTGCCGTGTCCACGGCACTTTGTCGGGTGGAGCCGTCGCGACCGGAGGCCCGGCCCGCGACAACCTCACTGGTTAGGAGCCCGGCATCGGGGAGAACTCACGCACCCGATCGGGTGACCTCTGGCATGGCGTGGTAGCGACCTCGGGCATCACCGGTCGTGGCGTGGCGACGATCCGCGGCCTACCCCGGTCTTCGACCGCGAGTTCATTTTGATCACGTTGGAGGCCAACTCCCGGGGCTCTTCGAAGTAATCCATTACGACAATGCCGATGCGACCTTCCGGGGATTCGGCAAGATAGTCGTTGAGGCGTGGATTGATTTCCTTCGAGTAGTCACTAGCCTGCAGGGTGACAGCGCTGGAAAATGTGATGTAAAGATCTTCGAGGTTACCGTGTCTCGCCTTCTCTAAATGCGTGATAATGAGTTCGTACTTACCGTCAGGGTTGCTATAATGATCTTCGATATCATATATTGGGCGCACCGCTTCTCTGAGATTCCCGTTTTCGTCCTCATCGCTCCTCGTCGTAGTATCATCCAACCAATAACTAACATCGAACCCCGTATCTCCGTCACTCTGGAATCCGCGCAGCAAGATGATCTTCCCGCGCACGTCTCCCAATGTCGTCGCGGGCGTCAACGCCGGTGCGGCAGCAACCGCCTGGCCACCAGGTGGGGAGGCGGCAAAATTGTAGAACAGCGGCGCAGTCCCCACCTGCTCCCACGTCTGGTCGTTGAACTCCTCGTCGAATGAGCGCGTATTGTCCCGGGATTCCAACTCTCCTCTCGACAGCCTCCCCACGGCCTCAGACGGAGCGAAATCTCCGAGCGAGCTATCGGCGCGGTCTTCTTCTCTGACTAGCATCAAGATGGTTTCGGAGGGCTGCTGCACAAGGAAGTCGGCACAAATTTCTAGAACATCCTTATAGCTTTTTCCCGTGTACACGACATCATGATGAACGAGAAGGCTGTCCTGGTAGTGCGCGAGCCTGATGTCGAGGAAGCGTATCCCCGCATGCAACTGCTTGGGAATGTCAACGTTTTGCGTCTTGGCGAATCCCAAAAGTCCGACAATGCAGCCAGAATCATGGGTTCCGGGAATACTCAACGCTGTCACCAGTACATCATCAGCAATGTCACCCATCCAGGAGCTGTGGGAAATAAGTGCACTCGCGAGATCTTCCTGGCTGGGCGCACCCGGGCCACCACCCGGCTGCATCTTGCTGGTGAGCTCGCCGACCACCTCCGTAGCCTTACCCTTCAGGCCCTCGGTCCTGTTGACGATCTTGTCTCCCATGCCCACGGAAACTCTCCCTTTCCTTTCGCGCGAATGTGCACCACGTGGAGGCGTCGCGACCGGAGGACCGCCGGACAGGGAGCCCGACGCCAGGTGGAGAGCACATACCCCCTCTGGCGGTATCTGACACTTCCAACCCAGCGGCGCAGGCGGCTGGCTGATCAGCGGGCCGCAACCCGGGCCGTTCCGACCAGTCGCGGTACCGTTTGCGTGGCACAATCATGACCCGATCGGGTGTACGACGTCATAGCCGCCGGGAAGGGGGCGCCCCGATGTCGATCGCGGCGCGCCGCAAGCTATGACCGATGCCGATACCGTCAAAGGCTCCGCCACCGTGGTCACGGTTGAGGAGCTCGATGACCTGACCTTGGTGGTGCGCGCTCAGGAAGGCGACACCCGTGCCTTCGAGATCTTGGTGCGCCGCCACCAACGGCCGCTGTACCGGCTTGCGGTGCGGCTGCTGGATAACCGCAGCGACGCCGAGGATGCCGTTCAGGAAGCGTTCGTTGCGGCGTGGCGACGGCTGGGAGGGTTCCGAGCGGAAGCGGCGTTCTCGTCGTGGATGTATCGGATTGTCACGAACCGCTGCCTCAAAGTGTTGCGGGGGCGGCGGCCCGACATAGCCTTGGAAGATCTGGGTGACCAACCCGGCCCGGATGGCGCCTCACCCGAGCACGCCGCCGAGAAGCAGGACCGCGCTGCGGCGCTGCAGCGGGCCCTGCAGGACCTATCAATCGATCAAAGAGCCTGCTGGGTCCTGCGCGAATTGCACGGCTTGAGCTATGAGGACATTGCGGCCATCGTAGGTGCCAGTCCGGACGCGGTACGGGGCCGTTTGCACCGAGCCCGGTGCACCTTGGCGGAGGTGATGACACCGTGGCGGTGAACGGGGCCCGACCGCAGCCCGACGTTGCGCTGCTGGCCTGCGGCCGCGATGCGGCCAAGGTATGGGAGCGAGCCGCGGCCGGACGCCCAAGCACTCATGATCGCGCTTGCCCGCACTGCCAGGCCGTCGCTGATGACCAACGTCTGCTTGCTACGGCTGTCGCTGCGCTGGCTGAGGAAGCCGTTGAACCTCCCACCTCACTGACGGAGCGAGTGATGGGCGCTGTGCTCGCGGAGTTGCGGCCCGCCCACTACCTGCCGCTGCCCACCCGGCATGGTCACGCCCGCATCGACCGCGTCACCGCCGCCGGGGTCCTGCGCCATGCGGTAGCCCAGATGTCGGCATTGCGCGTCCGCAGTTGCCAGATACACCTCATCGAGCCATCCGGCAGTGACGCCACCAGCAGCGGGGTACTCGGATCGCCAACGGTTCGGATAAACATCAGCGTCACCGCTCGGTTCGGGGCTGACCTGCTCAGCGCCACGGCCCGGGTCCGACAGATGATTCTTGCCGCCGCCGAGAATCTTCTCGGCTTGCCTGTCACGACCGTCGATGTCGAGGTCGTCGACGTCTTCGAAGACCCAGCCCGGCGCCTCCACTGATGCCGGTGCCGATTATGGCGAGCTGATAAAGGATCCCGATGCCCTCTCCCACCACCCCTCCGGACGGCGCAGCAACCCCGCAGCTGCATGTCAGCGACACGGTCGTGGCCCGCGTCGCTGCCTATCACGCCTGCCGGGTACCGGGAGTCCTCAAGTTACGTCCCAACCTGGCCCAGAGCATGGCCAGCATTGCCACCCGGCTGTTCCCGCCACGTGACGGCGAACATCGCATACCCACCGACGGCGTCACCGCTGTCGTCGAGGACGGTCACGCCGAGATCAACATCACCCTGATCACCAAGTGGGGGCACAACTGCCGTGACATCGCCGAACAGGTCCAGGACCAGGTCGCCGAGGAGGTCCACTCCTACACCGGCCTGCCCGCCACGGTGACCATCACCATCACCGACGTCAGCTACGACGATTAGAGTAATCGACTAGGGCGATTAGAGTTATCGGCGTGCCAGACCGTCGCAAGAAGATCTGCGTCGTCGTCGCCAGCCGGGCCAATCTGGCGCGGATCACCACGGTGCTCGAGGCTGTCCGCGATCATCCAGCCCTGGAACTGCAAGTGATCGCCGCCGCGTCTGCGCTGCTCGATCGGTTCGGCTGTGCGGTGGATCTGCTGGAAGCCGCAGGCTTCACGCCCGATGCGAAGATCCGCTTCATCATCGAGGGTCAGACGCCGACGACGATGGCGAAGTCCACCGGGCTGGGCCTGCTGGAACTGCCGACCGCATTCGAGCGGCTTGAACCCGATATCGTGGTCACGGTCGCCGACCGCTTCGAGACGATCGCGACGGCCATCGCCGGTGCCTACATGAACATCCCGGTCGCCCACACGCAAGGCGGCGAGGTGTCAGGATCGATCGACGAGAGCGTCCGGCACGCGATCACCAAGCTGGCCCACCTCCATTTCCCGGCTACCGAGCTCAGCGCCCGCCGCATCATCGCCATGGGTGAGGATCCGCAGCATGTGTTCAACCTCGGCTGCCCGTCGATTGACCTTGCCGCCCGCACTGTCCCGGGCAGTCGTCACGATGCGCTGATCGGCCACTGCGGCAACGGTTCACCGATCGATCCGAAACAGCCCTTCCTGCTGGTGATGCAGCACGGGGTCACAACCGAGTACGGTCAGGGCCTCGTTCAGATGGCGTTGACGTTGCGTGCGATTTCGTCGATCGGGCTGCAGGCGCTCGTTTTCTGGCCGAACGTGGATGCTGGCAGCGCCGAGGTCGCCACCGGCATCCGGCAGTTCCGCGAGCAGGGTTTTGCCGATCGCTGCCGGTTCTTCCGGAATTTGCCCGCCGAGGACTTCATCCGGCTGATGGCGCATTGTGCCTGCATGATCGGTAACTCGTCGGCGGCGCTGCGCGAAGGCGCCTACCTCGGAACGCCGGCCGTCAACATCGGCACCCGCCAGCACCACCGGGAATGCGGCCCCAACGTGGTCTTCACCTCACACGACTCACTCGACATCGCCGATGCGGTGCGCGCCCAGGTAGCACACGGCCGTTATGAGAGCAGTGACCTGTTCGGTTGCGGCACGGCCGGACGCGACATCGCCGACGTACTGGCAACGGTGAGCCCTCCAGTGCAGAAACGATTGCACTACGACGCAGCCACCCTGCTCGGCGACCCGGCACAGGTGTAGACCGCTCCGACGTCGACCGCTCACATAACGGAACCGAGCAGCTGAACTACGACAAGCATCATGTGACGCTAGACGGGCGATGTGAAACTGCGACAAGCATCCATGTGGCGGCCTTTGAATGCCGATCCTGGTGCCCAGCACGTGCGTGGCGCCCGGGAATCGGCTCGATGATCACCCAGCGGTTCCGCGAGAAGGGCGTGGACGTGCTGGTGGCGAATCTGCGTGGTGGTGACTCGGGGCTCGGCCTGCCGAGCTGGACA
>DASVWA010000005.1:0-54937 GCA_036389855.1 Pseudonocardiaceae bacterium | reverse complement strand
CTCATAACCCCGACCGCTAACCGCGCGCCGTGGGAAACCGACCCAATAGTATTAGCCGCAGCACAAGCAGAAACCGCGGCACAAGAGGAATACGACACCGCTAACATCATCTGGGAAAACGCGGTCCGGAAAATCGCCGAGCACAAGATCCTCAGCGCGTTCGACCCCCGTCAGGGCTGGACCGCTCCTGACGACAAAACAGACACCCGCAGCCGAGACAAGCAGCTGAAAGCCGAGATCGCAGCGCGACAGAAACGCGACAACGCCGGCGAAGCGCTGACCAAAGCCCGAGTGGCATACCAGCGGGCATTAGCAAAAGCCCGCCACGCTGCGCTAAGCGCCGAGCCGGACAATACCCCGTAGGGCCGTACAGGCAGACTCAACCCCTTGCCTACCTGCACAACCCAATGGCCCTCGACCTCGATATGATGAGCAAGGCAACACAGCAAGACAAGGCCATGAGGTAAGCAGCGTAGGCACCCACGCGCGTAGGCATCCACCACCCCGCAACGCACACACCTAGCAACACACTGTTGGCAATTTACAGTCACTGATCCAATACAAAACGTATCATCAAACACATAGTCACTTGATCAGTCAATACTGTTAATAATTTACAGTGACTGGCCCACTACTCTAATTGCCAACACATAGTCACCGTGACACAGCGCCAGGCACCAGCGACCAATGACAAAGCATGGTGGTGACCCAGAGGGGGGTGGGGTCAATACGCAAAGCCGCAAAGGAAAGCACCCCAGGTTCTCTAAGAAATTCCTCTCCCCGTGTTGAATTAGGGTGCGTTCCAGAAACTGGATCACCCTTCCTGCAGGTCGATCACGCTCACGGCGTGGTCATCGAAGTTGGTCACATAGGCGTGACGGCCGTCGCGGTCGATCGCTACCTTTTGCGGCGCGCGGCCGACGATGATGTTACGGACCACTTTCTGTTCGTGGATATCGATCACGGTGACCGTGTTGCTGCCGCTGTTGGCCACGAGGGCGAACTCGCCTTTGGGATCGACGGCAACCCCATCCGGATTGGCGCCGACGGGCAGGGTTCCGATCGTTTCGAGTGTTTTGCTGTTGAGCACACTTACCGTGTTGCCGTAGTAATTGGTCACGAAGGCGTAGTGGTCGCGGGGGAAGACCGCCACGGCGACCGGGTTGACGCCGACGGGTATGTCGCGGATCCTCTTCCCATTTGCGGTGTCGATCACGCTCACCGAGTTTTCGAGGTAGTTCGCCACGAAAGCGTGCCGGCTGTCAGGGTCCACCGCCACACCGCGCGGACCAGCGCCGACGCCCACCGAACCAACCACCCGCTGGCTATTGATGTCGATCACGCGTACGGCGTTGTCGGCGAAGCTGGCCACGTAGGCATGCTTGTTGTCGGCGTCGACCGCCACCCCTCGCGGATCGCCGCCGATGGTCACGGTCTGGTTCGGGTTGGGTTGGGCGACAGCTGGGCTGGCCCCACCGGCCGTGGTAGCAACGGTCGCGGCCGCCAACACGAGTGCCAGCGTCCCAGCCCACCGCCGGGGTCCGACCCGAACCCGGCCAGCTGGCCTGCTTGTCCGATGCTTCGCTGCCGATCGGATCGTCATCCCGCTCTCCCCTTGATCACCAATACACACGGCCTACGCCACACGGAGTAACGACCGTCCTCGTCTGACGATTCGCGTCGCTGGAGCGGACCCGAACGCAAGCGTCTCCAGCAGGGCTGTTGCCACCGTCGAGGGCGGGTGAAGCAGCCGCAACGTCAGCAGTGACAGCTACCGGCCGTCACACGCAGCGGCCACCGTCAGTTCGTCGAGGACGATGTCGCCACCTTGACTCGATTCCGCGCGCACCTGCGGGACATGGGTTCCGCGATGTCTACGACGACGAGGTCCGCAGATGTAGCGGCACCGGAAGTCTGCCGGGTTGGGGCCACTACTTGGCGTCCTGAAACACTCGGCACTACCTGCAAACGACGGCGCACGCCGTGAACTCCACCTCACCAACGTTGCAGTGAGCGGAAAATGTCAACACGCGAAACAGATCGCACGGGATCTCAACCGTCGAGTGCGTAGCCGGCGCCGCGCACGGTGCGGATCCGGTCGGCGCCCAGCTTGCGACGCAGGTACCCGATGTAGACCGCCACGACGCTGGCGGACCTCAGCTGCCCCCAGACCGCCGCGGCGAGCCGGTCCTGCGCCACCGGCTGGCCCGGCTGGTCAGCCAACGCGACCAGCAGGGCGTATTCGGTGGGTGACAGCGTCACGAGCCGGCCGGCGACGCTGACCAACCCGAGGGCGGTGTCGACCGTTACCACCCCCGCGCGCAGCACGGCGCGGTCCACCGGCAGCTGGTCATGGATCCGCAGCCGTAGCCGGCTGACCAGCTCCTCCACCGGGAAGGGCGTGGTCAGGTAGTCGTCCTGGCGGCCCCGCAGCAGCGACACCGTCTGCTCCCGTTGTTCGCGGGAGGTAAGGGCGATGACCGGCAACTGCGGAGCCATCAGGTGCAGCTCGTCGAGAAACTTCCGGGGATCTGGGCCGGCCAGCGAGATGTCCAGCACCATCGCGGCCAGAGGGTGGGCGCGGGCCGCATCCAGCACGTCGACAGCGGCGTCCAGGATCCGGATCTTGAACCCGGTGGACCGTAACGCCTGCAGCATCCGGCTCGTTGTGGGATGCAGCGGCACCATGAGTAGAACCGGGTGCCGGAGGAGCGTCGGACTCTGGTCGGGCTGCATCGGCGACAAGAGTTCCGCGCCGTGCGGCATCGGACAATCGCTGAGCGGCAAGATTACCCGGGCGGTCCAACGTGTCACGGACTGTCGTTGAGTGCGGACCCCGGCAGTTGGAGTAATCGGCGGGGCCATTCAGCGTAGCGGGCAGGCGCTCGTCGCGTCTCACGGCCGGATGGGCGACAACGAGCCGGTAACACTCTCAGCTCGGTGCCGCTTCTCCATACGGTTTCGCGCCATGCAACGGCAGCTGGAACGGACGCTGTGGGCGATGGCCTTCCTGGCCGTGCTCCTGGCACCCCTGCTGCTCAGCCTGCGCACCGGGGGCAATTCCTCGGTGCTGTCCGAGTTGTCCGTCGGGATGGGCCTGCTGGCCACGTCGATGCTGGTCTGCGCGGCCGTGCTGCCGTCGCGGCTGCGCTCGCTGACCCGGACGTTCGGCATTGACGGGGTGCTCGGTGTGCACCGCTTCACCGGGTTGGTCGTCGCGGTGCTCGTGGCTTTGCACGTCGCTTTGGTGGTGGCAGCCAACCCTGCCAACACCGCCCTGTTCGACGTTGTCTACGCACCCAAGCGCAGTCAGGCGGCCATGGGCGCCACCGTGGCACTCGGTGGGCTGATCGGACTCGCGGTGCTGCGCAGGCAGCTGCGGCACCGTTATGAGGTATGGCGTTGGGTGCATCTGGCGCTGGCCGGCTCGGTGCTGATTCTCACGGCGCTGCACATCGTGTTGCTTGATCACCTGGTCCGGGACGCCGCGATGCGGGCGTGGTTCACCGTTCTCGCGCTGACTGTGCTGGGGGTGCTGGCTTACCGGTGGTTGTGGCGACCGGTCTTCGGTTCCCGCAGCGAATATGTGGTCCGCGAGGTCCGACCGGAGACCGCCACGGTGAGCACGCTCGTCCTCGAGCCTCGCCGGGACCGGCACCGGCGGGGATACCGGTCGCTGGAGTTCGCCCCGGGCCAGTTCGCCTGGCTGCGACTGAACCCGTCGATCCGGGCGCAGGAGCACCCGTTCACCATCGCCTCCAGCGCTGCACTGGGGATGTGGGCAGAGTTCACCATCCGGCACGGCGGTGATTTCACCCGTGCGCTGGGTCAGCTGCAGCCAGGTAGCCCGGTGTGGGTCGATGGCCCACACGGTGCCTTCAGCGTCGATCTCAAACCCAGCACCGGCCTGGTGCTGATCGCCGGTGGGGTGGGCATCACCCCGATGATGAGCATGTTGCGGACGCTGGCGCACCGGCACGACCGGCGCCCGCACCGGCTGGTTGTGGTCGCCCGGACCATCGACGAGCTGTTGTTCCGCGGGGAACTCCAGGTGCTCCAGGAGCGGCTGGATCTCACCATCGTCGAACTCGTTCGCCAGCCGCCGCAGGGCTGGACCGGCGCGTCCGGTGCCGTTGACGAGGAGCTGCTCATCGCATTACTGCCCGGCAAGTTCCGGCGCAACCAGCTCGACTACTTCCTGTGCGGACCGCCTGCGTTGGTCATCGACGTGCTGACAGTGCTCGACGCCCTGGATATCCCCCGCCCACGGATCCACACCGAACAGTTCGACCTTGTCTGAATCGAAGGTGACGTCGGCAAGAACAGCTCAGCGAACTCCCGTTGACGTTAATAGGCAACGTAAGCAGAAAGGCCTGTCCGTGCAGCCCCCGATACCTCGCTTCGTCCGACTGACCGTCGTGTTGGCCATGATCGCCGCGCTATCGGTCGCCGTGTTCCAGTACTGGGGCAGGTCGCAGTACCGGGCTACCGCTGCTACCGCCGCCACCGCAGCGCCGGACAACGGCTGGACGCAGACCGCGTGGGGCCCGGTCGGTCCTGCGGATCGGGACCTGCTGATCAAGGTTCGGCAGGCCGGCCTATGGGAAGGACCGGCCGGGCAGCAGGCCCAGCAACAAGGCAACAGCGCGCGGGTGCGGGAAGTAGGCCAGCTCATCGCGGCTGAGCATGCCGATCTGGACGCGCAGGTCCGCGAGGTCGCGGCACGGCTTGGCGTGGCGCTGCCCAACCAGCCCACCGACCAGCAAAAGGGCTGGATAGGTGAGATAGCCAGCCAGCCGGTGTCGGACTTCGACCGTACGTTCGTGCAGCGGCTGCGCGCCGCGCACGGCAAGGTATTGCCGACCATCGCCCAAGTGCGGGCCGGCACTCGAAATGATCTGGTCCGCAGATTCGCCACTACCTCTGCCCAGTTCGTCACCCGGCACCACGAGTACCTGGAAAGCACAAAGCTAGTCGACTACTCCGCGCTCCCCGAGCCACCGGCCCCCGCCGCCGCACCCCCCGCAGCAGCCGCCGCGTCTACGCCGGTGGCGGTAGCGCCCGCGGCTGCCGACCATGCCCAACACCTTGGCCAGGTGGCCAACGTCACGCCGACCAACGGTACGAACGTCATGATCGCCGGTCTGGTCTATGCCGCCGCGCTGCTGGCCATCATCGGCCTGCTGGCCCTGCTGGGCACCAACGTCGCACGAACGCGACGGAATCGTCCCCGCCTGCAGCACGCCTTCGAGCAAACCAGCAGGCCACGGCACGCCGCCCAGCGCTGGTGAACCCGAGATCCTCCCTCAGAACCCCTCAACAACTGGAATGAGACTGGCGATGGCACGTGGAAAGCACAGGCGCGGCGCCCCCGTGGCCCTGATGGCAGCGGCGTTTACTCTGCTCGCCACTGGCGGGATCGTGGCGGTCACCGGCACGGCTGACGCCGAGTCGAGGGCCAACAAAAGCGCGGACTCGGCAGCTGGCTGCCGAGCTGACCAGGTGATCCCCCTGGATGATCTGCTGGGCGACAGCGCGCGCGGCGACCGTTCGGGCTGCGCCGACGACGACGGCAGTGCACGGGCCGCGTTGAACAGCGACAAAGACCCTCGTGGTGACTCCGACGGCAAGCGGAACGACAGAAAGGAGCGCGACAAGAAAAAGGACGCCAACAAGAACGACAAGAAGAAGGGCAAGAAGAACGACAAAAAGAATGCCGACGTGGAATTCCCGGGCCGGGACAAGGCCGGTGGACCCGCCCGGAAAGACTTCGTCAACATTCAGGAGGTGCGATCCAACGTCAAGCAGGCCGAGGTCAGGCGTAACGGGTCCACCGGCACCTTCACCAGTCCCTGTGGCACGAACGCCGAGGGACACCGTAACTCCGACAACTTCATGGTGGCACCGGGCAAGCGCAACGGCGCCCAGCACGTCCACGACTACGTCGGCAACGTGTCGGCCAATGCGTTCTCCACCGACGAGAGCCTGCATGATGCCGCCACTACGTGTACCAACGGCGACCGGTCGACCTACTTCTGGCCCGTGCTACGCAACACCGACGCGAAGGGCCCCGATGCCAAGGTCGATGGCGGTGGGCTGGACGGCAACTTCGGCGAGATCTTCGAGCCTGCCTCGGCGCAACTACAGTTCCGCGGCAACCCGACCAGTCAGGTGACTCCCATGCCCGACGACCTGACGCTCATCACCGGTGACGCCAAGGCCGCGACCAACGGCGGTGACAATGCCAATGCGGCGTGGACCTGCACCGGGTTCGAGGACCGCACCACCACCAAGTACCCGCAGTGCCCGCAGGGCAGCCAACTGGTGCGCATACTGGACTTCCCCAGCTGCTGGGACGGCAACAATTTGGACTCGGAAGATCACCGCGCCCACGTCGCGTTCCCGCGGCGAGACGGGTCATGCAGACGCGGAACGGTGGCCATCCCGCAACTGCGGATGACGCTCACCTACGATCAGCCGACCGGCCGAAACTTCGCCCTGGATTCCTTCCCCGAGCAAAGACACAAGGCAGTCACCGACCATGGCGATTTCATGGCGATCATGCCAGAAGCGCTGTTGAAGCAGATGGCGGACTGCATCAACTCCGGCCAAACCTGCTGATCGCGTCGCCTTGCCGATGATTCAGCGTGGTGGGTCGGGCACCGGCCGGCCGAATAGCGACAGCACGGCGTCGGAGTCGTCGTCCGCGGCGCTGCGATTGCGCCGGCTGTGCCCGCACGCCACGCACCGGTGCACCAGGACGGTCTCACCACGCTCAGACAAAGCTCCGACCGGCTCCATCAATGCACCACACTCGGCGGCCCGATCACCCGGGTGGATGTCCACGTGTCGCGACCACAGGCACCGCGGGCAATGGTTGGTGTAGCCGCTGCCGTGCACCGGTGTGCCGCAGTGCAGGCAGGTGAAGTTCTCCCGGCGACGGGTGAACGAGCGGGGCTGCGTCATCGGCGCCAGCATCCCATGGTGGCCAGCCACTCGACGTTACGCTGGGTAGGTCAAGACAGGCTTGATCGAGCCATGGTCAAGACACAGGCTGGTCCAGCGACAGGCGCACGGAGGTCGGACATGAGGCGGGTGGTGCGGGGTGCCGACGGGCGCAGCTGGACGGTGCAGAGCACGATCAACTGGTACCAGCCGGCGACGGCGGAGCAGTTCGAGCACGACATGGCCGCCGGTTATGTGTCCGGTGTCGCGATGTTGGGTGTGGTCGTCGCTTTGAGTCTCTTCGTACTGTTCTGGACACCCGCAGGAGTAGTTGTGCCGTCTTGGTTGGTGCTGCTGTTCCTGCTGGTGCTGATGGTGCTGCCCGTGCAGTGGGCGCTGCGGCGACCGTGGACCATCGTCGCGAAAACGCCTGAGCCGGCCGATACCGCTGGCGAGCGCTGGGTCGGCACCGTGCACGGCATGATGGCGGCCCGGCAGGACTTCCATGGAGTGGTCCATTCTCTGAGGGAGCGGGCTATCCCTGACGACGGTACGGGGATGCTCCGGCAAGTCACCTGATCGTGCGGTGTGCTCGCAAGTGAGTGCACACTGGGCCCATGCCGGAACTGCCGGAGGTCGAGGCACTGGCGCACCACCTGCGCGAGCACGCCGTCGGCGCCACCGTGACCCGTGTCGACGTCGCTTCACTGACGGTGCTCAAGACTGTGCAGCCGCCCACGAGCGCGTTGCACGGGTACTGCGTGACCACCGCCAGCAGGCACGGCAAGTTCCTCGCGCTACACACCGACGGGCCGGCCCTGGTGACCCACCTGGCGCGGGCAGGCTGGTTACGCTGGTCCGATTCGCTGGCCCCGACCGCGCCCCGGCCAGGTAAGGGACCGATCGCACTGCGGGTGCACCTCGGCTCAGGCTCTGGCTTCGACCTCACCGAGGCGGGGACCCAGAAGCGGCTGGCGGTGTATGTGGTCGATGAGGTAGCCGACGTGCCTGGCATTGCCCGGCTCGGTCCGGACGCCCTGGCACTGTCCCGCGACGAGCTCGCCGAGGCGCTACGCGGACGTACCGAGCGGCTCAAGACCGCCCTGACCGACCAGGCGTTGATCGCCGGGGTCGGCAATGCCTACTCCGACGAGGTGCTGCACACCGCGAGGCTGTCGCCCTACGCCACCGCGGGACGGTTGTCCGACGACGCGCTGGACCGGCTGCATGAAGCGCTACAGCGAGTGTTGCACGACGCGGTGCAACGCTCCGTGGGCCAGGACGCCGCACGGCTCAAAGGGGAGAAGCGCGCCGGTCTGGCGGTGCACGCTCGCGCGGGTCTGCCCTGCCCGGTATGCGGCGACACCGTGCGCGAGGTGTCCTTCGCCGACCGCGCGCTCCAGTACTGCCCCACCTGCCAGACCGGGGGCAAGCCACTGGCCGATCGCAGACTTTCTCGATTGCTTCGCTGAGCGTCCCACGTGTGACGGCATCGGAGAGAAAGGGGAGCAATTCCCCCTTCCGGCGGTGGTGCGTCACGGCCTCGCGGAGTTCCATGTCGTGCCGTGGTCCGGTCCGCTCCGCCATTCCAGCCTGCCGGCCGCTCAGCTGGTGAAGAAGCCATCGACAGTTGCGTACTCTCCGCTTCATGGTGTCGCTCGGTAGGAGCAACATGGACGGTAGAACTGCGGTCAGTGCACACAACAGCGCTGATCGGTCCCGTGGTCGAGTGGATCTGCTCGGGGGTACCGACCAGCCTGCCAATCCCGGAACGCCAGACCGTCGACCTTCTCGGGGAGCATGGCCTGCTGCTGTTCCCGGAGGACCCAGTCAAAGCCGAGGAGCCGGCGTCGCCAGCTCGCAGCCGCCAGTTGATTGGTTATGTCACGCGCGATCCCGAGGTGATTGCGCTGGCGCTGCGCCTGGCAGACGCCGTGGACGAGGCAGTGGGCCATCCCATGGTGCTCGCCGCACGATGGATCCAAGCAGGATAC
Organism: Pseudonocardiaceae bacterium; assembly: GCA_036389855.1. Lineage (GTDB taxonomy): Bacteria > Actinomycetota > Actinomycetes > Mycobacteriales > Pseudonocardiaceae. The sequence continues at coordinate 45,998 of DASVWA010000005.1, read as the reverse complement.
TCAGCCGACACCGCGGCCAGCTGGGCCGCTGCCGGTGTCAACTGGCCCGAGGTCGCTACCACTGTCTTATCCACTTAGCCGTGGTGCTACCTAGCTTGTCCGAATGATCCGCGGCCCCGGGGGCTACTGGCAGAACCCTCGGAGCCTGGGTAGTCCGGAACCCGGGCACCGAACTACCGTGCTCACTGTTCTACCCGGCCTGCGGGTAAACCGAAACTGCCCCGGCTTTCGCCAGTTGCAGCATTACCTGTTCCTTATGTGCAGAAATTGGCGCGCGTCGACATTGCCAGCGGATGACGCGACCGCGACGATGGATCCGTGACCCTGTGGGTGGTGCTCGCCATACTGTTCTCCACGGTGTCCGCTGCCGGGCTGGTGTACTGGGTGCATACCCGGGGAACCTTCGGCACCGATGCCGACCGCGCTACCTACACCGCGCTGCACACCATGGCGCAGGCCTCGCCGACGCTGCGGGATGGGCTGTCGGCCAGCTCGGCGACCGCCGCAGCGCCGCATCTGCGGGCGTTGCTGAACTGTGAAGCCGTCGCGCTGACCAACGACGAAAGTGTGATGCTGGCCTGGGACGGCGGCGCTCAACACCACGCCGAATGGGTTGCCGAGGCAGCGTTTCAGGTGGCGAGCACCGGTCGCCAGCAGGTCCGAGACCAGCGCGAGATGGATTGCGGGCGCGCCGACTGCCCGATTCGCGCCGTCATCGTCTCCGCACTGGAAGTAGACGGCAGCGTCGTGGGGACCTTCGGGGTGGTCAGCCAGCGCAGTGCCCAGGCCGGTGTGATGCGTGCCACCGCCGAGGTCGCCCGGTACGTCTCCAGCCAGCTGGAACTCGCCGAGCTGGACGAGTCCCGATCCCGGCTGGCCCACGCCGAGGTGCGTGCCCTGCGCTCCCAGATCTCCCCGCACTTCATCTACAACGCGCTCACCACGATTTCCTCCTGCGTCCGCACCGACCCGGAGGAGGCTCGCGAGCTCCTCATGGAGTTCGCCGAATTCACCCGGTACTCCTTCCGGGCCGCCGGCGAGTTCACCACGCTCGCTGAGGAACTCAACAACATCGACCGCTACCTGATCCTGGAAAAGGCCCGGTTCGGAGAGCGATTGCAGGTCAAACTGCAGATTGCACCAGAGGTGCTGCCGGTGGTGCTGCCGTTTCTGGCGTTGCAGCCGCTGGTGGAGAACGCCGTGCGGCACGGCCTGGCGGGCAAGCCGGGCGGCGGCACTGTGTCCGTCGTCGCTGAGGACGCCGGGTCCGAGTGCGTGATCAGCGTGGAAGACGACGGTATCGGGATGGATCCGGCACGGCTGCGGGACGAGATGACGGACTCGCACCTCTCCGGCGCACACGTCGGACTGGGCAACGTGCACGACCGGTTGCGCGCGGCCTTCGGTGATGACTGCGGGCTGGTCGTCGAAACCGGGCCGGGAGTCGGCACCAAGGTCAGCATGCGGGTGCCCAAGTTCAGCCGCGGCGTTCGTGCCCCCGCCCCACCGACACCGAGCACATCCCGTCCACAACCGTCAGTGAGCGCTTAATCACCCGGTCGTGCACCGCAGGCCGCCGACCCCGCAGTCATACGTAGGCTGGCTGGATGGATGTCAAGGATCTGACCTCGCGGCTGCCGATACCAGGCAGCCAGCGAGAACGCGGTCCGGTGGTGGCCGCAGTCAAATTGCACGGCGTGATCACCCCGGCGACGTCACCGCTGGGTCGCGGGGTGATCAACCTTGCCACGATGGATCCAGTGCTGACCCGCGCTTTCGGTTACGACCGGTTGCGGGCGGTAGCGCTGTCGATCAACTCACCGGGTGGTTCGGCCACCCAGTCGGCGCTGGTCGCCGATCGGATTCGCGGCCTGGCCGACAGCAAGGGCGTCCCGGTGCTGGCGTTCTGCGAAGACGTCGCCGCATCCGGTGGGTACTGGCTGGCGTGCGCCGCTGACGAGATCGTCGCCCACCCCACCTCGCTGGTCGGCTCCATCGGCGTGGTCAGCCAGGGCTTCGGCCTGCACGGCCTGCTGGAGCGCTTCGGCGTAGAACGGCGGTTGTACACCGCCGGGGCGAACAAAGCCCGGCTCGACCCGTTCCTGCCCGAGCGGCAAGACGACGTGGAGTGGTTGAACAGCATGCAAACGGAATTGCATGGCATGTTCTGTGACTGGGTGTGCTCGCGCCGCGGGGATCTGCTGGCCGGCGAGCATGACTTGTTCACCGGTGAAGTGTGGACCGGCCGTCGGGCCTTGGAGCTGGGGTTGGTCGACAGGCTGGGCACCATGCGCGGGGAGATCGCCAAGCGCTACCCGGACGCGGAGATCACCATGGTCGAGGCGCGCCGACCGCTGCTGACTCGCCTGGGGCTACGCCCCGCGGCGATCTCCCTCACCGGACACAGTGGCCCAGACTCCGCGCTAGCGGTTCTGGAGGCACTCGAACACCGTGCGGCATGGTCGCGCTTCGGGTTGTGATCGGGTTAGTCACCGTTGCGCCACACCGTCGCAGCGACCACCAACCGTGGACAGCGGTACCGGCCATGTGCAGGATTGTTGGGTCCGGGGGGACCAGAGGTCAGAAGGGCGGTCGATGAGCGGCAACGACGGCAACCCCGGGCTTGTCGTGCTCGCAGTGGACGACGAGAAGGGGGCGATGGCTCTCCTGGTCGAAGTGCTCGACGCCGAGCCGCGAATCGGCACGGTCCTGCAGGCCTGCAACGCCACTGAGGCGTTAGAGGCGTTGCGGGGTGAGAAGCGGATCGCCAACGGTACGTCGCCGCCCCGGGTTGATGTCGTGTTCCTGGACATCCGGATGCCGGGACTGGACGGCCTGGAGCTGGCCCGGGTGCTCGCCATGATCCCCGACCCGCCGGTGGTCGTGTTCGTCACCGCCTACGACGACAAAGCGCTCGACGCATTCGACATCGGCGCGGCCGACTACCTGATGAAGCCGGTGAGCCGGGAACGGCTGGCCAACACGATGCGGCGAATTGTGCAGTCCCGGCACAACACAGCCATCCCGGTCGAGGAGCAAAACGCCGAGGACGAGGTCATCCCGGTTGAGCTCGCCGGCACCACCAAATTGGTGCCGCGCTCATCGGTGCGTTGGGTGGAAGCGCAGGGCGACTACGCGCGGCTGCACACCGGCGAGGGCAACAGCCACCTGGTCCGTATCCCGCTGTCCCAGCTGGAGGATCGCTGGTCTGATGCCGGCTTCGTGCGCATCCACCGCTCTTTTCTGGTCGCCCTGCCGCTGGTCACCGAACTGCGCATGTCAGCGTCGGGCTACGTGGTGCGGGTGGGCAACGGAGACGACGCCGCCGAACTGCCAGTCAGCCGGCGGCATACCCGTGAGCTCAAGGACCGCTTGGTGCGTGCGGCCAAACAGGGCTGGACAACGTCTCGATGACTCCCGACGAACGCCTCAACGCCGACGAACCGCCGATGAGCTCTGACGGGTCGGGCCCGCATGAGGACCCGTGGGCCGCTCTGGAGAAAGCCGCCCAGGGGTCGTCATACGGGCCCGCCGGGAAGGCCAAGCTCGGCAAGCGCGAACGGGTCGTGCTGGCGAAGCGTCGCAACAGCCGCCGAGTGGTGCGCACACTCGCCGAGTTGCAGGATCAGACCGGTGTCGGTGAGGTTCTGGTCAACCAGCTGGTACGGGTCCAGCTGATTCTGGCGATCCGGCTGATGGCTCTTACCGTAGCGGTGGTGGGCAGCATTCCCCTCGTGTTGTGGCTGGCACCGTCACTAGGCAAGATCGGTGTTCTCGGGGTGCCCCTGCCGTGGCTGCTACTCGGGCTCGCGGTCTACCCGTTTTTCCTCGCTGTGGCGTGGTCCTACAACCGCCGAGTCGACCGCAACGAGCAGGACTTCGCCGAGATGGTCGAGAACTGAGCGCGAGCGTGCGCGAACAGCCGGACTTGGTCTTCATCGTCGGGGCGATGATCGCGGTGGCCGCGGCGACCATGATCAGCGGTCTCTACGGGTCGAGGACCCGGTCGACCTCAGATTTCCTGGTGGCTTCCCGAACGGTGGGACCGCGCTGGAATGCCGCAGCGATCTCCGGGGAATTCCTGTCCGCCGCGTCCTTCCTCGGTATCGCCGGTCTGGTGCTCAAGGGCGGAGTGGATGCGTTGTGGTTCCCGGTCGGGTTCACCGCCGGGTACCTTGCGCTGCTGCTGTTCGTGGCCGCGCCGCTGCGCCGATCCGGGGCCTATACCGTGCCCGACTTCGCCGAGGAGCGGTTGAGTTCAGCACCGTTGCGCAAAATCTGCACCGGATTCGTGATCATCATCGGGTGGCTTTATCTGGTGCCACAGCTACAGGGTGCCGGGCTTACCGTCGCCGCTGTCTCCAACCATCCGCAGTGGATGGGCGCGGCCGTGGTCATGGTGATCGTGACGTTCAACATCTACACCGGCTGGATGCGCTCGATCACCGTCGTGCAAGCCTTCCAGTACTGGATCAAGTTGACCGCGCTGGCCGTACCAGTCTTCGTGCTGCTGATTCACCACGCCGCCGAGAACGAAGGCGTCCGGGGCTCATTGAGTGCCGCGGTGGATGAGACCTGGCTGCGCCCGTTCAGCAGCTCCAGCAGCAGCTCATTGCTGGCCACCTACTCACTCATCATCGCGCTCATGCTGGGCACCATGGGGCTGCCGCATGTGCTGGGTCGCTACTACACCAATCCGGACGGCCTTGCCGCCCGGAAGACCACCCTGGTGGTGCTGGCGCTGCTCGGCTTGTTCTACCTGTTCCCGATGATCTCCGGCTGGCTGGCCCGGCTCTACGTCCCGCAGCTACTGGGCACCGGAAACACCGATGCCGCGTTGCTGCTGTTGCCCGGGGCGGTATTGGACGGCTGGCCGGCGCAACTGCTCGGCGCGCTGATCGCCGCCGGAGCTTTTGCCGCCTTCGTGTCCGCGGCCTCGGGCCTGGTGACCAGTGTCGCAGGGGTGCTGTCCACCGACGTCCTGCCCGGGCGGCTCCGGGATTTCCGGGTGGCCACCTTGGCGGCCTGGTCGGTCCCGTTGGCCTTCGCGCTCGCCGTGTCATCGTTGGACCTCGCCCAGGGCGTGGGATTGGCTTTCGCGGTGGCGGCCTCATCGTTTTGTCCGCTGCTGGTTCTGGGCATCTGGTGGCGCGGTCTGACCGACGCCGGAGCGGCGGCCGGCCTGCTGGTCGGCGGTGGGTCGGCGTTCCTTGCGGTGCTGCCCGCCGCGACCGGCGTGTTCCGGCCCGAGTGGCAGGAGGTGCTGGCCCAGCCTGCGGTGTTCACCGTGCCGCTGGCGTTCCTGACCATGGTGGTGGTGAGCCGCCGGACGAGAGATCGGATCCCGATCGACGTAACACGCATCCTGCTGCGGCTGCATGCGCCGGACCGGCTAGGGTTGGCCGAGGATCGGGACATCGCCCGCTTAGGGATGGCAGCCACCCTGCTGCGACCGCGTAGCGGTCGGCACCGCCGGTAGCTGCTCCGATCGGCCCAACGTTCTGCGCACGGTCGGCGACTAGGGTGACCCCTGGCCTCGCCACTCACGAAGCAGAATGGCCATTATGACTGTCCTGGAGGTGTTTGCATGAGCACCACCGAACGTTTCGGCGGTGCCGACGCCCCGTCGCCTGTGGACCCCTGGACCACCGCGCAACAAAGTGCGGAGTTCGTCACCCTGCGCAGCAAGCTCCGCAGCTTCGTCTTTCCGATGACGGCGTTCTTCTTGGCCTGGTATTTCCTGTACGTCCTGCTGGCGGCATTCGCCCCGCAGTTCATGGCCATCAGAGTCCTCGGCAACATCAACGTCGGGTTGCTCATCGGCCTGCTGCAGTTCGCCACCACCTTCGCGATCACGACCGCCTACGTTCGGTTTGCGACCAAGAACCTTGACCCGATCGGCGTCCGGATCCGCGAGCAGATCGAAGGAGCGGCCCGGTGACCGGCTTGATCACACCGATGTCATCGGTGCCAGCTTCGTCGGACGCAGCTTTGCCGGCTCAGCAGACGGTGGGGGAACCGCTGCTCAACGCCGGGATCTTCCTGTTCTTCGTCGTGGTCACCCTGGTGATCGTGCTCCGGGCCTCCCGCAGCACCAAGACCGCCGCCGACTACTACGCCGCGGGCCGGTCGTTCACCGGTCCGCAGAACGGTGTCGCGATCTCCGGTGACTACCTGTCCGCGGCGTCATTCCTGGGCATCGCCGGGGCCATCTCGATCTACGGCTACGACGGCTTCCTGTACTCGATCGGCTTCCTGGTCGCCTGGCTGGTAGCCCTGCTGCTGGTCGCTGAGCTGCTGCGCAACACCGGCAAGTTCACCATGGGCGACGTGCTGAGCTTCCGGATGCGGCGGCAACCGGTCCGGGCCGCCGCCGCGGTGTCGACGCTGGCGGTGTCGTTGTTCTACTTGCTGGCACAGATGGCCGGCGCCGGTGGCCTGGTCGCGCTGCTGCTCAACGTCCACGGCCGCGCTGCTCAGGCGCTCGTGGTGACAGTCGTCGGTGTCCTAATGATCATCTACGTGCTGGTCGGTGGGATGCGTGGCACCACCTGGGTGCAGATCGTCAAAGCCGCCCTCCTGATCATCGGTGCCGGCATGATGACGTTCTGGGTGCTGGGCGCCTTCGGGCTCAACCTGTCTGCCCTGCTGGGCGAGGCCGCGGCAAGTTCGTCGCAGGGGGCCGCGCTGCTCGAACCCGGCCTGCAATGGGGGCGCAACACCACAACCAAGATTGACTTTGTGTCATTGGCGATCGCGCTGGTGTTGGGAACCGCGGGCCTGCCGCACATCCTGATGCGCTTCTACACCGTGCCGTCGGCCAAGGAGGCCCGCCGTACGGTGGTGTGGGCGATTTGGCTGATCGGGGTCTTCTACCTGTTCTCGTTGGTCATCGGATACGGCGCGGCGGCACTGGTGGACGGCGGCCCGCAGCGGATCGCCAACATGCCCGGTCAGGAGAACTCGGCAGCGCCGCTACTGGCCTACCAGTTGGGCGGGGAGCTGCTGCTCGGCTTCATCTCCGCGGTGGCCTTCGCCACCATCCTCGCCGTGGTCGCTGGGCTGACGATCACCGCGTCGGCGTCCTTCGCGCACGACGTGTACGCCAACGTGATCAAGCACGGCGACCTGGAGCCGGACAGTGAGGTACGGGTCGCTCGCATCACCGCCTGCGTCATCGGCGCACTGGCGATTCTCGGCGGCATCTTCGCCCTCGGCCAGAACGTCGCCTTCCTGGTGGCACTGGCCTTCGCGGTGGCCGCCTCGGCGAACCTGCCAACCATCCTGTACTCGCTGTTCTGGAAGCGGTTCAACACCAGCGGCGTGCTGTGGAGCATGTACGGCGGCCTGATCAGCTGCGTGGTGCTGATCATCTTGTCGCCCGCGGTGTCGGGCAGCACGGGCTCGATGTTCCCCGGCCTGGACTTCGCGATCTTCCCGCTGCGCAACCCCGCCCTGGTTTCGGTACCACTGTCCTTCCTGCTCGGCTACCTCGGCACGGTGCTGAGCAAGGATGAGGCGGACGACGCGAAGTACGCCGAGATGGAGGTGCGGGCGTTGACCGGAGCCGGTGCCGAGAAGGCACTGGTGAAGGGCGGTAACGCCTGACGCTGCGTTGCGGCTGTGGCACGGTCTGAATATCACTGTGGCACGGTCTGAATATCACCGTGGCACGGTCTGAATATCACTGTGGCACGATCTGGTCATGACGTCCCCAGTCCCCGTCGTGTCCGTGCCCAACGTGCCCGACGGCGCCGTCCTGCTCGACGTCCGGGAGAATGACGAGTGGGCCGCCGGGCATGCGCCCGGGGCCGTGCACGTCCCGATGGGGCAGGTACCGCAGCGGATCGACGAGCTTGCCAGCACCTTCCCCGACCGCTCGGTACACGTGGTGTGCCGCTCGGGGGCACGGTCGGCCCGGGTCACCGCATATCTCGCGCAGGCGGGGTGGGATGCGGTGAACGTCGACGGCGGGATGCGGGCCTGGGCGGCTGCCGGCCGCCCGATGGTGGCGGAGTCGAGCACGGCGCCGAGGGTGCTGTAGGGCTGGCGATGGGCACGCAGCCGCGCTACACCGGTCCCCCGTCCTATCCCATGCCACCACGCTGGGGTTTCTCCCGGCTGGGTTGGCGATGGCCGGCACCGGAGACCGGCCCCCCGGTGGGCTCCATGGAGCAGATGCGTGGGCTGGCCGCTACGGCGGTCCCGCTGCTGGGGCTGACCGCCCTGCTGATGCTGGCCACTGCCGGTGCCGAGATATGGCGTTACGCATTGCTGCTGGACAGCCGCACCGATGCGGTACCCGCCGGGCCGCTGCATGCCAGCGACGCGCTGGTGATCACCGGTGGGGTGATCTCGCTGCTTGCCGGGATCCTGACCGGCGCGGTGACGGTGGGGTGGCTGATTCGGGCCTGCACAGTCGCGGCCCAGGCCGTCAACGTCACACCGGCCCGTCGGCCCTGGCAGCTGATCGCCGGTGTTCTGGTGCCAGGAGTGAACCTGCTGGTGCCCGGTGCGGTGCTCGCGGAGCTGGAGCACGCGGCATTGGGAAGGGATCCGGGCCACCGACCACGCCCGTCTCGGTTGGTCATCGGATGGTGGGTGATCTGGGCGACCGGACTGGTACTGGTCGCTATCACCATGCTGTGGAACCTGCGCGACGGAGTGCAGGCCCGGGCCGACGGCGTACTGCTGCACGCGGCAACCGACCTGGTAGCCGCGGCTGCAGCGATCGCCACGATCGTCGTGGTGCGCAGGCTCACCCGGTTGCTTAGCCCGGCGAGACTGATCGCCACCCGCCGGATGGTGGTAGTGCGGGTGCCTGATGGCAGCCGCTCGTGAGTGGCATTCAGTGTTGGGACACTGTGCACTCACGAGGTCACGCGGGCACGCGATAACGTGCCCGCGTGACCAAACGCAGCGCTACAAAGACCCGTCGTTCTACTAACGGCGAGTACAACCCCCGCCAGTCCTGCCCCTGCGGTTCCGGCAAGAGGTACAAGGCCTGCCACGGTGACCCGGGCGGCGCCCAGGACGTCATCGTCAGCCGTCCCTTCGCAGGGCTCGCCGCGGAATGCCAGCTCGTCGCACTTCGCGAGTTCGTGCCATCGGCAACTGCACCCTTACCGCTGGCACAGCCGGTCGGGCGAGATATCACGGTGGCCACCGTGCTGCCGACGGCCGCCGCGGCGATAGTGCGACCCGACGGTACGGCGCTGGTTGGCGTGCAAGTGCTGACCCGGTCCGGCGATCTTTCCCGGGACCTCGGCCGGGCGGTGAGCTGGGCGCTGACTGCGGAGCCCGGCTCGGTGCTTCCTAAGGTGAGCATCACCGCCGAGGGCGAGCAGATCCGGCTGCAGGATCTACTCCTCGCCGACATGCCCCTTGACGTCACCATGTACCGCGACTTCGCCTGGTGGATCCCCGGTGATGAACCCCCATCCGGCGAGGCGGCACAGTCGATACAGCGGGCCAACTCCGCGATCATGCCGACCGAAGCGGTCACCGGGCAGGGCGTTGATGCCGCCTACTGGGTCGACGCCGGGGAGAAGGCGCACCTGCGATGGGTCCGCCCCGAATCGGAGGAGCAGCTGCTCACCGCGCTGGCTCGGCTGGCCGCCCGCGACGAGCTCAGCCTCGGTGACGGCTCGCGCTTTGCAGGCTCGTTTCGTGCGCACGGGGTGTTGGTGCCGGTGTGGGACCTCGACCGCGAGCAACACGCCCGGGAGTGGGCCGCCCCCGCGGAGGCTTTCGCGCAGCGGTTGGTGCAAGCACTGGACTCGCTGGACAGCACGCCACTCACCGACGCTGAACGCCGTGCCATACGCGGCCTCAACGGCCGCCAGATCACCCTGCGCTGAGGCGCAGTCCTCAACCTGTCCGCGACATGGATGCTTGTCGCTGCGGTACCGGCCCTCATGACAGCGACAAGCATCCATGTCGCGAAACGGAATCAGGTGTTAGGGCAGCCAGGTGAGGCGGTCGCGGAGGAGGGCGTAGCCGACGAAGGCGACAATGTCGATCAAGGCGTGGGCGCTGATCAGTGCCCACAGCCGGTGCGTACGCTGCCATACCCGACCGAACACGACTCCCATCACCAGATTCCCGACGAAGCCACCCACCCCTTGGTAGAGGTGGTAGGTGCCGCGGAGTACCGCGCTGGCCAGCACGGCACGACCTTCTCCCGACCCCAGCTGGCGCAGCCGAGTAATCAGGTACCCCACTACCAGCACCTCTTCGGCCAAGGCGTTGGCCACCGCGGCAGCAAGGAGCACCGGGACGCGCCACCAGGTATCAGCCAGCGCAGAGGGCACCACGGTCAGGTTGAGGCCAGCCGCACGGGCCAGCAGATACAGGACCAACCCCGGCACGCCGATCAGCGCAGCCAGCCCGACTCCAAGCCGCGCATCCCGGCCGAGACACCGGCGGTCCAGACCGAGGCTCCGTAGCGAGATCCCGCTGCGCCACAGCAGGTAAGCCCCCAGACCGCCCCAGGCCAGCAGCTGAAGCACTCCGGTGAGCTGATAGGCGAGATCCAGCAGTTCAGCCCTGCGGGCTGGCGCGTTGATCGCCACCGACTGGTCCGCCAGGGACTCCGCAGCGAGTAGCGCATCGAGCAGCGACAGCAGGCTGCGCAGCCCGGCCAGGCCCAGCGTCACCGCCAACACCAGGATGATCTCCACGACCAGCGCTCGGCGCTGTGCGGGATCGGTGATCACAGCGGGCTGCTCTGGTCTCGCCGGGGCCAGCCATGCCGCCAACCACCCGTCCGGCCGTCCGCCCCATGTCCGCACCCCGCGACGCTATCCGGCTGCACGCGGCCCCGCGTATCGTGGCCGCGTGTGGCGGTTCACGCTCTCTCGGCGATGGTGGGCCGGGCATGTGCTGGTCGTCCTTTGTTGCGGGATGTTCATCTGGCTGGGCCGCTGGCAGTGGAGCCGGGCGGAGTCGCCCACCGGTGACTGGCAGAACCTCGGTTACGCACTGCAATGGCCATTGTTCGCGGTCGTCCTCGTCGCGGCCTGGGTCCGGTTCCTGTGGCTTGAACAGCATCGCGCGCCGGACCCGACCCCACCGGATACTGAACGCTCTACACGACATCTGGGGCAGCGACCGATACCGGAGGACGATCCCGACGATGAGCTCGCCGCATACAACGCCTACCTCGCCCGGCTCGCCGAGCAGGACCGGGGATCCTAGCCACCGGCTCACGACCTGGTTGATCGCCTACCGGATCTTCGCCTATGCCACCGGTGTGATGCTGCTCGTGCTCACGGTGTCCGTGGTGCTGCATTACGGCTTCGGTGATGAGCGACTCAGCTGGAGCGGGCCCGTGCACGGATATCTCTACATGGGTTATCTGGTCAGCACGGTCTTCGTGGGTACCTCGATGCGATGGCGGCTCGGGCGGATGGTGCTGGTGGCGCTGGCCGGCACCATCCCGCTGATGTCCTTCGTGGCCGAGCGCCATGTGACTGGTGTGGTGCGGGCAAGTCTGGCCGAGTTGACGTCGCCACGGTGAGCCCTGGCGGGCGCCGACTAGGGCGCTACTAAGGTGCGTCGGGTGTCAACGGTGCTGAATCTGCATGCTTCCGGGCCGCGAGGCGTCCCACCACTGCTCGCCAGGCTCGTCGATGACGCGGCACTGTTCCCACCCTCGGCGACGAGCGTGGTCGATGTCGTGGCGACGCACCTTGCTGCCCGACGCGAGCCGTACGCGGGGGTGATCGGTTTCCTGCTCTGCCCGATCTCCCGGCTCAGCGCTCTGGTCACTGCGCTGCGCAAGGCACCTCCCGCCCAACCGGTGGCCTTGTCGCTGGTGGCCAACACCGGGCTGGGAGGCCTGCCCAAGGCCATCTCCACCGCGCTGGACAACGGAAACCTCCTGGATCTGCGGATGATCGAGGTACCGGCACCATCGGACGTGGACTCCAATTGGCTGGTGCAGCTCACCGAGTTCGTGCCCGATGACGTGGTTCGGGTGGTGGAGCCACGCCGTGGCCGGCCGGAGTGGCTTGATGGCGTTCGCCGGGTCGCCGAAGCCGGCTGCTGGCCCAAACTGCGCTGCGGTGGCAAGTCCGCCGAATCGTTTCCCAGCATCGACGAAGTCGCTGATTTCCTGGCCATCGCCACCGGCACCGGCCAGCCGTTCAAGGCCACCGCTGGGCTGGACCATGCGGTCCGACACTACGACGACCACACCGGGTTGACCCACCACGGGCTACTCAACATGCTCGTCGGCACCGCCCGCACGGTATCCGGCGGCGGCGTGCACGAGGCGCTGCGGTGTACCGACGCGTCGGCGTTGGCCGCCGAGGCCGGCGCACTATCCGAGGACTGCTCGCGGGTCGTGCGTGACGTGTTCGCCTGCTACGGGTCAATGTCGCTGACCGATCCGGTGTCTGATCTGATCCGCTTGGGACTTCTCCCCAACCCCACGCCCCGACAAGCATCCCAGAACTAACCCCTCCCCCCGCGTGTCCGCACCTGGCGCACGGTGTGTCAGCTTCTGGTGCACGGTGTGTCCGGCTTTGAGGTACCTCGTAGGCTCGCGCCATGGCCGTCACCTCCTACCTCGGACCCGAAGGCACCTTCGCCGAGCAGGCCGCTCATGTCCTGGCTCCAGGCGACGAGTTGCGTTCGGCGGTGTCAGTGCACGCAGCGATTGCCGCGTTGCGGGCTGGAGAGGTGGACGGTGCTTGTGTGCCGGTGGAGAACTCGGTGGAGGGCTCCGTGCCGGCCACTCTCGATGCGATGGCCGAGGGTCCACCGGTGCTGGCGGTGGCTGAAACCGTGTTGCCGATCCGGTTCAGCGTGCTGGTGCGTCCCGGTACCGCCGCGGCAGACGTGCACACTGTGGCTACCCACCCGCACGCCGCGGCTCAGGTTCGGGGTTGGATCGACGCGCACCTGCCCGAAGCGGCGACGGTGCTGACCCCCTCCACCTCGGCAGCTGCGGTTGCGGTGCTGGAGGGCCAAGCCGACGCCGCGGTATGCGCACCGGCCGCGATGCGGCACTACCCGCTGGCAGAGCTGGCCAGCGGAGTACACGATCAGGACGATGCCCAGACTCGCTTCCTGCTGGTATGCCACCCCGGTGCAGTGCCGCCACCCACTGGAGTGGACCGCACCTCCTTGGTCGCGGTAGCGGTCGACCGGCCGGGTGCGCTGCTCGAGGTACTCGCTGAGTTCGCCCTGCGGGGAATCAACCTCACCCGGATCGAGTCCCGGCCGATGAAGTGCAAGCTGGGGCAGTACCGCTTCTTTCTGGATTGTGAAGGTCATATAGCCGAAGCCGCGGTCGGAGACGCGCTGGCAGAGCTGCACCGGCGGTGCGTCTGGGTTCGCTTCCTGGGCTCCTACCCGCGAACCGGTGCACCGCGCCAAGGGCCGGACCCGGCCGGGTTCACCGCCGCTCGGGAGTGGCTTACCGCCGTGCGCGCCGGGCGAAGCGCGTGACCGCCCAGGCGGCGTGATGGCAGCGCTGCGTCTTGTGCTGGCCCGCCACGGGCAGACCACGGCCAACGCAGAGGGCATTCTGGACACCCGCCTGCCGGGACACCCGCTGACCGAGGAGGGCCACCGGCAAGCCGCTGAGCTGGCCGATCGATTGGCGGGTGAACCGGTGGTCGCGGTGTATGCCAGCCGGGCATTACGCGCCCAGCAAACCGCGAAGCCGATCGCGGCGCTGCACGGTCTGGCTGCGCAGGTCCTTGATGGCGTACACGAGGTAGCCATCGGGCATCTGGAAGGACGGCAGCAGCCGGAGGACCATCGCAGGTTGCACGAGGTGTACCGCGCATGGCACTGCGGTGACCTGCAGGCGGCACCACCTGGCGGTGAGTCAGGCAGCCAGGTGCTGGATCGATACCTCCCCGACGTTGCGACGATCCGCGCGACCCACTCTGGCGGCACCGCAGTGCTGGTCAGCCACGGCGCCGCAACTCGACTGGCCATCGTGGCGCTGGCGAGCAACGTCGAGGGGGCGTTCGCCGGACCGCGTTACCTGCCCAACGCCGCGACCGTGCTGCTGGAAGCCGACGACGACGGCTGGCGTTGCCTGCGCTGGGACGGCATCGAGTTGATGTGACGTCATGGGCTCGGTGCTAGGCACTGTGCACAGTTGACGTACACCGCGGGCACCGGAGCTGGACACGCCGGGGGTGGGGTTAAGGCGCGCCCAGGGTGTCGAGTGCCTGCTTGGCGCCGGGATGCAGGGGCACCGGGCCGGTGCTGCGGGCCTGCTTCAGGGTGATGTCCTCAGCGGCCGGGTTGATCGCGACCAGGTCGGCCTTGCGCTCGAAGAGGGTCTTGGTCAGCACGCACGCGGTGGCGCCGTCCAGGCTTTCCGGGACGACCAGCAGGTTGGGCACCACGATGGTCGGGGTGTCGGTCGCGCCCGGGTAGGTAGAGCCTGGGATTGCGGCGACGTCGTAGACCGGGTTGATCCTGCGCAATGCTTCCAGTACGGGTGATGTGTCCAGCAACCGCACCTGGTCACCGAGGCTGGTGAACAGATCGGTGATGTTGGGGGTCGGCAGGCCACCGGAGAAGAACATGGCGTCGATCGTGCCGTCTTTCATCCCGTCCACGCTGGTGCCGATGTCGAGCCGCTGGGCAGCGAGATCCGTCTCCGGGTTCAGTCCCGCCGCCTGCAACATCCGGTTGGCGATCACTTCGGTGCCGGATTTCGGTGACCCGGTCGAGACCCGCTTGCCGCGCAGATCGGTCAGGGTGTTGATGCCGGCGTCGGCGCGGACCACGACCTGGCTGAAGTTGGGGTAGAGCCGGGCCAGTGCGTTGATCGGCTGCGGGCTGCCCGCGAAGGCCCCGGTTCCGTTGACCGCGTCGGCGGCGGTATCGGCCAGCGAGAACGCCACCTGGTAGTTGCCCGCGACGACCTGCTGGATGTTCTGCACCGAGGCTCCGGTCTCGGCGGCAGTGGCCTTGAGCTTGCCGCCAGTGGCGGCGCTCACCGCTTGGGCGAAGCCACCGCCGAGCACGTAATAGACGCCACCGGTGTTGCCGGTGGCAATGGCGATGCGGCGTTGCGCGGTGATCTCGCAGCCGGTTCCGTCACCTGGTGTGGCGGTCTGCTGGCGGCCGCCACAGGCCACCAGGCCGATGACGGTCAGGGCAACGGCGAGCAACGCCCTCATCCATTACCTCCACGCCATGTCATCAGGTGAATCACGACAGCAGCGGCTAGCAGTCCAACGCCGGCGGCGATCGCCGCCGGCTCCAAGTAGAGCAGCAGCAACGCCGCCAGCAGGCACAGGGCACGCTCGGGCCGCCCGGCCCGGCGGACCAGCCAGCCGCCGGTGGCTACCGCCAGCGCGGCCACCGCCAGCGCCGACGTCACGGCCGTCCACAGGATCGTCCATGGTGAGCCCAGCGTCAGCAGCGCAGCACCGTTGCCGGTGAGCACGAAGGCGAACGGCACCAGGAACGCGGGCAGCGCATACTTGGCGGCCTGCATCATGGTGGCCATCACCCGCCCCCCGGTGATTGCCGACGCCGCGACGGCGGCCAGCGCGGTGGGCGGCGTGACCTCGGAGAGCACCGCGAAATAGAACAGGAACATCGCCGCCTCGGGCGCCGCCACCCCGAGGTTCATCAGCGCTGGGCCAATGATCACCCACGCGATGATGAACGAGGCGGTCACCGGCACCGCGAGCCCGAGCAGCGCGACGGCCACCGCGGCGAGCACTGCGGTGGCGATCAGCGTGCCGGTGGGGTGATTCGTGATGGCCCGCGCGGCGCTGACCAGGATCGCGGATAACTGCAGCCCGAGGCCGGTCTTGGCGATGGTAGAGGTGATGATTCCGGCTGCGGCACACACCGCGATCACCGGCAGCACGCTGCGCACCCCGGTGGCCAGCGCCGTGTACAGCCGGTGCGGCGTGAGCGCGTGGCGACGGTCCAGGAAGGACAGCACCAGCTGCACCCCGCAGGCATAGACCACAGCGGTGAACGGCGGGATGCCCAGGGCGAGAAACAGCACGATCACGCCCAGCGAGATGAAGTGGTAACCGAAGCGCCCGAGCAGCCGCCACGGCGACTTGGTGTCCACATCGACCGGGCAGGCCCCCAGACGCCGGGCGTCAATCTCGACCGCCAGCAGGATGCCCAGGTAGTACAGCAACGTCGGGATGATCGCCCACAGCAGTACCGTCAGATAGGACACCTGCAGGTACTCGGCGATGATGAACGCGGCAGCGCCGAGCGTGGGCGGCGAGAGGATCGCGCCGATGCCCGCCGCGGCCAGCATCCCGCCGGCGTGTTCGGCCGGGTAACCGGCACGGCGCAGGATCGGCCAGGTCACCGAGCCGAGGCTGACCGTGGTCGCCGTGCCCGAGCCGGACACCGTGCCCAGCAGGAACCCAGACAGTGCCACCGTGCGGCCCGGTGCGGCGCGGGAGCGGCCGAACGCCGACAGCGACAGCTCGATGAAAAACCGGCCCGCACCGGAGAGGTCCAGCAGCGCAGCGTAGATCGCGAATAGCACGATGTAGCTCGCCGCCACGTCCAGCGGCACCCCGTAGAAACCGGACGCGTCGTTGTACAGCGCGTTGACGATTTCCTCGAAGTTCAGCCCCTGGTGTGCGATCGACCAGTTCTGCGGCAGTAACCCGCCGTAGTAGGAGTAGGCCACAAACAGTAAGCAGACGGCGGGCAGCACCCAACCGGTCGTCCGGCGGCAAGCCTCCAGCACCAGCAGTAGCAATACCCCGCCGGCCAGCACGTCCGGGACGGCCAGGATGCCCTGGCGGTCGAGAAACGAATTGAAGCCGCCACCGCCGGTCCCGACCGACACCGGGAGCACCGGGTAGAGGCAGACCGCGACGGCCAAGGCCGCGAGCGCGTAGTCGGCGACGGTGGGGTTGTCCGGCCCCGAATGCTCGCGTCGACGAAGGTGGATGCCCGAGCGGTAGCACAGGAGAACCAGCGGCAGCGTCGAGGCCAAAAACAGGATGAGCGCGAATTGGTTGCCCTGGGCCAGCGGCCAGAACACCTGGTAGAGCACGAATACCGCGATAAGCGCGCTGGCCGCGGTGATCCCGGCGGCGACCGGACCGGTGAGCCGGCGGGCAGGCCGCTCCTCGTCCTGGGCGATGACCGGCTCGGCGGCGCCGCGGCTCACGGCCAGCGATGCGGTGGTCCCCGTCGACCCAGGACCGTCGAGCATGCCGCAGACGGTATCGGTTGCGGTTAGCCCCAACCGAGTTCGTGCAGCCGGTGCTCGGGGATACCGAAGTGATGCGCGATCTCGTGCACCACGGTCACCGCGACCTCGTCCACCAGCTCCTGTTCGTCGCTGCAGATACCGAGCAGGGCGTCGCGGTAGATGGTGATCCGGTCAGGTAGCACCCCGCCGTAGTACGAGTCCCGCATGGTGAGTGCCACCCCTTCGTAGAGCCCAAGCAATCCCGGATTGTCTGGGTTGCTGGGCTCTACCAGTACCACCACGTTGTCCATCGCCTCGGCGAGCTTGGCCGGAATGAGGTCAAGAGCCTCAGCGACAAGTTCGTCGAACCTGTCGGCGCTGCACCAGGTGCCCATCAGGGCGGCGGGGAGTCCGCTGCGTCGTTCCGATCCACCGGAGGCGCCGTCACGGGCGCCGGTCCGGGGGTCCTCGGAGCGGCTGGGGCAGGTTCCTTGCCCACCTCCACGTCGCCTTTCACGCTGCCGGTGACCGGGGCGAAGCCGGAACGGTCCGGTAGGAAGGCACCGAGCCGGCAGTCCACCCTGGTGCTACCGGCCCGCCAGCTTTCCGCGCGCAGCGTCGCCCAGAACAGCGTGAGTCCCTTGTCCGCGGCCACCGCGGAGCCGCCAGCGAAGTCCTTCGCGAGCCGAGCGCACTCCTTGTTCAGCTCCCGGTCCTGTGCAGTTTCGTCGGGGTATCCGTCGGGGAAGGCGCCTTTGAGGTCGACCACGCCGACCAGCTCGACAGCATGGGGACCTGCGCAATCGACCGGGTCACCCAAGGCTTTGCCATCGTTGCCCAGGCAGGTGCCGGGTGGGTGCACGTCGGACTGGTCCTGCTGCAGCACGCTGCCGGTGGTGGCGAACAGCGTCCCGGTACGGCCAGCGGTCTGTACCCCGCAGCGCAACGTCCGGTCCCCACTGAGCCAACCGGCCTCGCTGGGTTTGATCGCTCCCACGGTGAAACGACCGAAGGGGTCGAATTGGTCGGCTAAGGCCTGGGTAGTGCGCTGGGCGCAGAGCTCGGTCACCAGCTGCTCCCAGCGCGCCGCGTCCGGGTAGGCGGCCTCGGCGTCGAAGTCGGTCAGCTCCAGCGTCCCGGTGACCTCGAACAGGTGCGGTTGCTGGCAGCTCACCTGGCTCGCGTCGACGGCGTCCGGCTTCTGCCAGGTCAAGCACGTGTGTGCCGGCGCGCGTAGCGGTTGCGCGGCGGCCGAGGTGACGGGATCTGGCGCGATGACGGTGAGCAGGACGCCAGACTTCGTCGGCGCTGCAGCCGCCACCAGCGCCCCAAGCGCGCCCAGCACGGCTCCGGCAGCGATCAGCCGGATGCCACGACGGGGACGGTGCCCAGCAGGGCTCACCGAGGCGTCGTGACGTGGCATCCGCACCATCTCGCCTACTCGATCGTGATAGCTGCGCTGCGCGGGTAGTTGCGCCACAGCCTGGCTGCGAAGGTGACCGTCAAGCGGGGCACCGCGAGGGTCTTGACCAGTTCCGGCCACCCTAGCCGCGCCACCGGGGCGCTGGCCACTGTTTCCGCAACGAACGCGGTTCACCGCCCGGTGTCCGCCGTCCGCCGGTTGCGCCTGCGTGCCTTGACGACCTCGATGACGATCGGCAGGACCGAAAGCACCACGATGCCGATGAGGATCAGTTCCACGTTTTCCCTGATGAACGTGATCCGGCCCAGCCAGAAGCCGAGCAGGGTAACTCCGGTGGCCCACGCGACGCCACCGATCACCGAGTAGGTGAAGTAAGTGCGGGGATCCATCCGACCCACCCCCGCGATCGCGGTGATGAAGGTCCGCACGATGGGCACGAAACGGCCCAGCACGATGGCCCGCGGCCCGTACTTATCGAAGAAGGCGTGCGTCTTGTCCACGTGCTCACGCTTGAAGAGCCTGGAATCCGGCCTGTTGAACAGTGCTGGGCCCACCGTGAAGCCAATGAAGTAGCCGACGACGTTGCCCATCACGGCGCATGCGGTGAGCAGCAGGCAAACCAGCCAGATCGGGGCACCGATGATGCCGTTGCCAACGAACAGCCCGGCGGTGAACAGCAGTGAGTCACCAGGGAGGAAGAAGCCGATGAGCAGGCCGCACTCGGCGAAGATGATGAGGCACAGGCCCACCAGCACGTACGGGCCCAGCATCCGCAGCAACTGATCGGGGTCCAGCCAGGACGGGCCAAGGGCCAGCGACGTGCCGGTAAGGGAGGACGTCACCGCGTCACCGTACCGCCCACCCCTGACATGGCCGGCGCGGCGCCCGCCGTCACCAGACGCTGATCACCCCGGCCAAGCCGCCTGCCAGCGCGCCCAGCAGCATCGCCAGTGCGAGCACCGCCCAAGCCGGTAACCCCCGCCGGCCCTGCGCCGGAGGGTGACCGGACCGTATCGGGGGCACCTGCCGGGCATCGGGCGCGGATCCGATCGATGGTCCGGTGCCCAGCCCGGAGGCCTGAGCCCGCAACGCCGCGGCCAGCCGCCGATCCACCGTCACGGTGCCGCTTCCGCGGTACTCGTGAGTGGCATTAAGTGTGATAACACTGTTACGCACTCACGAGTCACCGTTGCTCCAGGATCCGTTGTAAGGCGTCCAGGGCGCGGCTGGCACTGGACTTCACGGTGCCGCGGCTGACTCCGGTGGCCGTTGCGATCTCCGCTTCGCTCATTCCCCCGTAGTAGCGCAGTACCAGCACCTCACGCTGTCGCGGCGGCAGCTGACCGAGCGCCGCCACCACCGACTGGTGCTCGGTGGTGAGCATTGCCAGCGACTCGGCGGAGCGGGCGTTGGCCTGGTGTGGAGGGACGTAACCGCGGGCGGTCTTGCGGCGGCGCAGCACCGAACGGGATCCGTTGACCACCGCAGTGCGCAGATAACCCAGGGCGGCGGCCTCATCGCGCAGTCCCGCCCAGTGCCGGTGCAGCCCGGTGAAGGCCTCCTGCACCACGTCCTCAGCGGTGGCCGGTTCGTCCACCAGCAGGATCGCCAGCCGCACTAGCCGCATCCGGTGCTGGCGGTAGAGATCCTCCAGGGTCAGTGGTGCCTCGACAGTGCCATCGGCTGGTGCGCCCGTTGGGGCCTCAGATGGGGCACCGCCTGCGGCGACGGGCAGGGCATCTAGCACTCGCAGGTGACCGAGGGTCATCTCGACCGAGTGCTGCACGGTTGCGCGGTCCAGCGGTTCGTCGGGGGCCACACCGGAAACGTACTGTGGGCACGTCGGGCAGACACCGCGCCCATCCGATCGCCGCTCAGGTGCGCCATACTGCCGCTCAACTCTTACCGGGGCACAATCCCCAGCCGACAGTAGCGAGTACCGGAGGCCCGTCACCATGCCCATCGCCACACCCGAGGTCTACAGCGAAATGCTGGACCGCGCGAAGGCGGATCAGTTCGCCTATCCGGCAATCAACGTGACCTCGTCGGAGACGCTGAACGCGGCCCTGCGTGGGTTTGCCGAAGCCAGCAGTGATGGCATCGTGCAGCTGTCCACGGGTGGATCGGAGTTCGCCTCCGGTAGCAAGGTCAAGGACATGGTCGTCGGCTCGGTGGCGATGGCCGAGTTCGCCGGCGTGGTGGCCAAGCGGTACCCGGTCAACATCGTGCTGCACACCGACCACTGCCCGGAGAACAAGCTCGACACCTTCGTCCGGCCGCTGATCGCGATCTCCCAGGAGCGGGTGGCCCGGGGGGGCGACCCGCTGTTCCAGTCCCATATGTGGGACGGCTCGGCCACCGAGTTGCACCGCAACCTTGCCATCGCTGCAGAGTTGCTCGAAAGCTGCGTCAAAGCCAAGATCATCTTGGAGGTGGAGATCGGTGTCGTAGGCGGCGAGGAGGACGGTGTCGCGAACGACATCAACGAGAAGCTCTACACCACGGCCGAGGACTTCGAGTACACCGTCGACGCGCTGCGCGGTGGCGAGCAGGGCCGCTACCTGCTGGCCGCCACGTTCGGCAATGTCCATGGCGTGTACAAACCGGGCAACGTGCAACTCCGCCCGGAGATCCTGCAGATGGGCCAGGAGGCCGCGGCTCGTCGGCTGGGTCTGCCCGCCGGCTCCAAGCCGTTGGACCTGGTATTCCACGGCGGATCCGGCTCCCAGCTGGCGGAGATTCATCAGGCGCTGTCGTACGGGGTGATCAAGATGAACGTCGATACCGACACCCAGTACGCATTCACCCGTCCGATCGCCGGCCACATGTTCACCCATTACGACGGAGTGCTCAAGATCGACGGCGAGGTGGGTAACAAGAAGGTCTACGACCCACGGTCCTACCTCAAGGTAGCCGAACAATCGATGGCCGCCCGCGTTGCGCAAGCCTGCGAGGACCTGCGCTCAGCGGGGCGCACCCTGGCCGGTTAGGGGCTCTTCAAGAGCCACCAACTCCCCTCGCCGCTGCCCTTAACGACTACCAACCCCGCCGACGTGTGCGGCGCTGTCGGCGGGCAACGCGGCAGCACGGCAGGATGGAGTGATGAGCGTGCACGGCAACCTGCTGGGACCCGATCCGACGTTGCTGCCCGAGCAGCCCGACGCCCAGGCAGCTCTCGCAGCGGCCAATGACCCGGCGACCGCGGCCGCCGCGCACCCTGAGTTCTCCGCCGCCTGGGCGGCCCTAGCCGAACGGGCGCTCGACGAGGGCGACGCCGTCGCCGGTTACGCCTTCGCCCGCACCGGTTACCACCGCGGCCTAGACCATCTCCGCCGCGCGGGCTGGAAAGGTCACGGGCCAGTGCCGTGGTCACATACCCCTAACCGGGGTTTCTTGCGGGCACTTGCCGCACTGGCCCGGGCGGCCGCCGAAATCGGCGAGGACGACGAGGCTCGGCGGTGCCGGGACTTCCTCGACGAGTGCGATCCGGTCGCGGCCGAGGCTTTGGAACTGGGCTGACGCCCCGGCGGCCGCGCAGAAAGTCGCGACATACCGTGCATCAGCGCCGGACACGCCGTGCATGAGCGCCGGACACGCGGAGGTGGGGTTAGCTCGGGCTCCGGATTAGGTGCCAGTCCTCGGTGTGCCGGTACCACGTCCAGCGATCGGTAATCCGATCCACCACGCCGTCACGCCAGACGTCGGTGGGCGCGCAGCCCAGCTGCACGGCACGCCCGGCGGCCTGGCGAACCGCGCGGCGCCCGAGCAGTCCACGCCGCACCACGCGGACCACCAACCCGAGTTCACGGTCCGGCGCCACTTCCAACCGGGAAGCGTGCCCGCGCAGCACAACCTCGTCGTCGCAGTAGGCCACCCCCTGCAATGGCCGCACGATGCCGAGCCCGACAAGCACGCCACCCGCATCGTCACGCACCAGAGGCACCCGGTCCGGCCGGCCGTGCAGTGCCAGCTCGGCCGCCGCGGAGGGCGCCATCGGCAGACCCCACAGCCGAGCCACCGCCGACGTCGGCGAAGACGGTACGTAACCCACCGGCACTTCCAGTGAGGAGGTACGCAGCAACCACAGCAGCACTGCGGCCAGGTCAGCGTCGGTACCGCAGACCACCAGACGGCGGCCGTCCAATCCGGCCAGCGGCCCGGCGAGCTGCTCGCGCCCTGGGCGAGATGGCACTGCGGTCACCACCTCGGCACCGGGCCATCGGGCGGATCCGCAGGTCAGCAGCACGGCTTCGACCACGTCGCACCTCCTGGGTCTACGCTCGGTGAGCGCACCAGCGCAGCGAATCCCACCGTTGGAGTACCACATGCCGGCGATCGTGCTGATCGGCGCCCAGTGGGGCGACGAGGGCAAAGGCAAGGCCACCGACCTGCTCGGCGAACGGGTCCAGTGGGTGGTGCGCTACCAGGGTGGCAACAATGCGGGTCACACCGTGGTGCTGCCCGATGGGCAGGACTTCGCGTTGCACCTCATCCCCTCGGGCATCCTCACCCCGGGCGTGACCAACGTCATCGGCAACGGCGTCGTGGTGGACCCCGGCGTGCTGCTCGACGAGCTGGCCGACCTACAAACCCGCAACGTGGACACCGAGCGGCTGCTGATCTCAGCCGACGCCCACTTGATCATGCCCTATCACGTTGCGATCGACCGGGTCACCGAGCGCTACCTGGGCAAAGCCAAGATCGGCACCACCGGTCGTGGCATTGGGCCCGCCTACCAGGACAAGGTGGCCCGGGTCGGGGTGCGAGCCCAGGACCTGCTGGACGAGAAGATCCTGCGGCAGAAGGTCGAGGCCGCGCTGGAATTCAAGAACCAGCTCCTTATCAAGGTCTACAACCGCCGCGGGCTGGACCCCGAGCAGGTGGTGGACACCGTGCTCGACCAGGGCGGACATTTCGCGCACCGAATCGCAGACACCCGGCTGCTGCTCGACCAGGCACTCAAGCGCGACGAGACGGTGCTGCTGGAGGGTAGCCAAGGCACCCTGCTCGACGTCGACCATGGCACCTACCCGTTTGTCACCTCGTCGAACCCGACCGCGGGCGGCGCCTGCGCTGGGTCGGGCATCGGCCCCACGAAGATCACCGCCGTGGTGGGGATCCTGAAGGCCTACACCACGCGGGTCGGCTCGGGACCGTTTCCCACTGAGCTGCACGACGCCATGGGCGAGCGGCTGCGCAAGACCGGTGGGGAGATCGGGGTCACCACTGGCCGATCCCGGCGGGTCGGCTGGTTCGACGCGGTGATCGGACGCTACGCAGCACGGGTGAACGGGATCACCGACTTCTTTCTGACCAAATTGGATGTGCTGTCCGGTCTGGACACCGTGCCGATTTGCGTGGCCTACGAGGTCGAAGGCAAGCGCACCGAGGAAATGCCGATGACTCAGACCGACCTGCACCATGCGGTGCCACTGTACGAAGAACTGCCCGGCTGGTGGGAAGACCTGTCCCGATGCCGCGCCCTCCACGAGTTACCGGCCAACGCCCGAACCTACGTGGCGCGACTCGAAGAACTCTGTGGTGCCCGAATCTCGGCCATCGGAGTCGGTCCCGGTCGCGATCAGACGATCGCGATCCGAACACCGTAGTCAGCGGGCCAACATGGCTTGCTCCAAATCAAGCTCATGCAGGGTGCGGGAGAGGACTTCATCGTTGATGCGGCCGGTGTCGCGTAAGGCCACCAGCGTCTCGCGCTCGGCGGCGAGCATCTCCAGCCGCAACCGGCGGTAGATGACGCTGGGCGCCTCGCCGAGCTCGCTTGCCGGACGCCCCAACCGCTCCCAGACACTGTGACTACGGTGCTCGGCGGCCTTACGCAGCCGGGTGGTTACCAACTCCGGCGCCCCTTCCGAGACGGCTTCCAGCCGTTGCAGGGCGGCCTGCGTCGCGGCATACATCGCGTCCGCTTCGGCCAGCGTGTCGTCGTGGGACTCCCTGCCCTCGACCCCGAGGCGGCGGATCACCCAGGGCAGCGTGAGGCCATGCAGCAGCAGAGTCCCCACAGTGACGCAGAATGCCAGGAACAGGATCTCGGCCCGGCCAGGGAAAGCTGCGCCGGAGCCGGTGACCAGCGGGATCGAGAATGCCGCGGCGAGAGTGACGACCCCTCGCATGCCGGCCCATGAGATCACCGCCGGGACCTGCCACGGCGGCGCCGGGTCCCGAACCCGCACCCGAGTGAACAGCACTCGCGGCAAGTACGTCGCCGGAAACACCCAGGCCATTCGGGCCAGCAGCACCGTGACGAGCACTGCGACCGCGGTGACCAGCAGCGGACCGATGTCGCTCACGCCGCGCACCACCGCCGGCAGTTGCAGGCCGATCAGCGCGAAGACGAACGCTTCCAGCACGGTGTCTGCGGCCTGCCACACCGCCTGGTCCTGCAGCCGGGTGGCGTAACCGGCCTGCGGGGCATGGTGGCCCAGATATAACCCGGTCACCACCACGGCCAGCACACCGGAGACGTGCACCTGTTCGGCCAGGGCATAAGCGGCGAATGGCACCACCAGGCCTACGGCACTTTCCAGCTTGGGGTCACGCAGCCGCAACCGCACCTGATGCACCACCCGGCCCAGCACCGCGCCCAGTGCCGCGCCACCCACCCCGACGAGTACGAACTCCCCCACTCCCGCCCATACCGAGAAGCCGGTGCCAGCGGTGGCCGCCACCGCGACCCGCAACACGGTCAGCGCGGTAGCGTCGTTGAACAAGCTCTCTCCAGCCAGCACCGTCATCACCCGCCGGGGCAGCCCCAGGCGTCGCCCGATGGCCACCGCGGACACCGCATCCGGCGGGGCCACCACGGCCCCGAGCGCCAGCGCGGCACCCAGCGGCAGGTCGGGCACCAGCCACCAGGCGACCAGCCCGACGCATGCGGTGGTGAACAGCACCAGCCCGACGGCCAGCAGCGCGATCGGCCGGAGGTTCGCCTTGATCTGGATGGAGGAGCTGCCTAGCGCGGCGGAGTACAGCAGCGGTGGCAAGATCACGTAGAGCACCAGGTCGGGATCGAGCTGGTAGGCCGGGATCCCGGGGATCGCGGAGATGGCCAACCCGGCGACGACGAGCGCCAGCGGTGCCGCCAGGCGCAGCCGGCGGCTGACCGCGGTCACGGCGAGAGCGCTGAGCACTAGCAGGATCAGCGGTAAACCATCCATGGGGCCAGGATGCACTGTGAGACATCACTGCTAGGAAGGGTCGGTACATGACCTGTGAACACGTGCAGCAACTACCCAGCCCGGCGCCCGAGCCGCCGTATCCGGCCAGCTGCACCGATTGCACGAAGCTAGGTGAGTCGGTGTGGGCTCATCTGCGGATCTGCTTGAGCTGCGGACATGTGGCCTGCTGTGATTCCAGCCCGCATCGGCATGCCACCGCGCATTACTACCGCAGCGAGCATCCGGTGATGCAATCGGCAGAGCCGGGTGAGAGCTGGCGGTGGTGCTACCAAGATCAGCGATTGGTGTGAGCTCCCGGCTCCGCTCAAGGACGCGAAACTCAGCAGCAGACCTGTCTCCGGGCACGGGAGACAGGTCTGCTGCTGAGTTTCGGGGAACTTGAAAGCTGTGGATCACACGATGCTGTCGAGGGCTCCATTCTTGGCCTGGGTAAGCAGGTCGCCGAACTGCTCAGTGCTCATCCGTACCCTGGAGCCGAAGTCATCGGTAAGTACGATGCGCTGCTCGGGTGGGGCGGATTCGTCGATGAACAATTGAGGACATCCGCAGCTGCACTGGCCGCAGAAGGTGGCGAGTGGCTGCATCGAGTCGATCGTGGACATGGCGAACCTCCGGTGTCTTTGCCTGACAACTCGAACGTACTTGCCTAGCTACAATTCGCGTGACCCCCTCATCGGGTGGCAACCCTAGGTAGCCTCCTGACAGATTCGACGGATGCCGTTTGCCATGCTGACGATATTGGTGCGCACGCCATGACGCCGAGGGATCGACGCACCGCCACAGCGCAGCTCTGGGGATTGGCCGGCTACTCCGGTCGCGCAGCGGATCGATCCGGTGGCGGTGGCACTGTCGACGCGGCAGCGCCGGATGCAGCTGAACGCGTCCTTGACGTCGCGGCCGGTACCGGCAACGTCGCGATGCGAGCTGCCGCGCGCGGTGCACAGGTGACGGCCTGTGACATCGCCCCCAGCATGGCGCAGCTGGGCCGTGCGGGACCGGTCCAGCAGTGCAGTGGATCGAGGCCGACGTCGAGGAATTGCCGCTGCCCGACGCGACCGTGGACGTCGCACTCGCCGCATTCGGCGTGATCTTTCACACCCCGGCCGGAGGTGGCTTTGTCCGAGCTGCACCGCGTGGCTGACCAAACGCGAACCAGTTCCGCGCAGGCGAGCGACCGAACTGAACTGCTCATGTGGCTGCCACATTCACCCGCGTCTTGTGCAGCGCACCTACCAGCGCCCGCAAGGGTACCGACTGTTGCATCGACAGTACTGACTTTCCAGACCGGGGGTTGGTATTTACCGGTACCCGTATCCTGCGCAACTGTGCGAGTCCTCGTCATCGGCGCTGGCGCGCGGGAACATGCACTGGTATTGGCCCTGTCCAGGGACCCGTCGGTCACGGCACTGGCCTGCGCCCCGGGTAATGCCGGCACTGCCGCACTGGCAGCGCAGCACGGTGTGGACGTCACGGATCCGTCGGCGGTCGCGCAACTGGCGATGTCTTGGTCAGCTGACTTGGTGGTGATCGGGCCCGAGGTGCCGCTGGTGGCCGGCGCGGCCGACGCGGTGCGGGCAGCCGGCATCCCGTGCTTCGGCCCGTCGGCCGGCGCGGCGCAGATCGAGGGCTCCAAGGCGTTCGCGAAGGACGTGATGGCGGTCGCCGGCGTGCCCACTGCGCGCAGTGAGCTGGTCGACAGCCCGGCCAGGCTCGACGCGGCGTTGAGCCGTTTCGGACCGCCGTGGGTGGTCAAGGACGACCGGCTGGCCGCGGGAAAAGGCGTTGTGGTCACCGAGGACGTGGAAGTAGCCAGGGTGCACGCGCTCACCCTGCTCGACGATGGCCACCCGGTGCTGCTGGAGTCGCATCTGGAGGGACCGGAGGTCTCGCTGTTCTGCCTGGTCGACGCCAGTGCCGTGGTACCGCTACTGCCGGCACAGGACTTCAAGCGGGTCGGCGAAGCCGACGTGGGTCCGAACACCGGCGGGATGGGCGCCTATGCCCCACTGCCCTGGGCACCGGAATCGTTGGCTACTGACGTCGCCGAACAGATTGTGCAGCCGGTGGTCGATGAGTTGGCTCGGCGCGGTGTCGGATTCTCCGGGTTGCTCTATGCCGGCCTGGCACTCACCGCGCAGGGCCCGCAGGTCATCGAGTTCAACTGCCGCTTCGGTGACCCGGAAACCCAGGCCGTGCTGGCGCTGCTGCGCACGCCGCTGGGCGGGCTGTTACATGCCACCGCTACCGGTGCGCTGGCCCAGCAGCCGGCACTGCGCTGGAATCGTGGGGCGGCGGTGGCCGTCGTGCTGGCCGCCGAGGGATATCCCGGCATCCCGCGGACCGGGGATGTGATCACCGGGGCGAGTGGTGCGGGCGTGTTGCACGCTGCTACCCGCCGCCGCGACGACGGCGCCGTCATGTCGGCCGGTGGGCGGGTGCTCACGGTGGTCGGAACGGGCGTCGATCTGGCTGCCGCGCGAGCGCAGGCCTACCAGCGCATCGAGCAGGTGCAGCTCCCGGGCGGGCATTACCGCAGTGATATCGGATTACGTGCGACGCGCCGCGAGTCTTGGCCTGTCGGCAAGGGTTGACGCGATAGCCTCCCCGACGATCACTGCGGAAGAAGTGGAGGCCGATCGAGACGATGGTCATATGCGACCGCCAGGGCGACGAATTGCTGCTGTCACTGTCGCCGGAAGGCGTCCGCTTTCTCCGCGAACAGTGGTCCTGGTTGCGTGAGCTGGTGCGCTGGCAGCTCGGCGGTTGCACCGACGACCCGCTGTCCCAGCTCACCGGACTACCGGTACCTACTGGAGCTATCGACGGTCGGTTGGCCTACGTCGTGGACTACTGGTGCGGCACGGAGGAGACCGGCCCGGTCCGCCAGGTCTGGGAGGGCTGGGTGCTGCACGATTTGGAGCACAGCCTGTCCCGGGTGCTCGGTACGCTCCCCCGCCACGGCGGCGTGGTGCAGCTACCCGGTCAGGGTTACCCGGCCGCTGCCGAATGGGGCTGGATGTTGGAAACGCTGCACGTTGTACTGGACGTATCCGGCCGGGTCAGTACCCAAGGTGCACCGGAGCGCATGCTGCCACCGCCGCCGTCGGCTCAGGACACCGACAGCTACCGGCGCAGCCTGCGCTGGTTGGAAATGGTGCTCGACGCGTTGGCGCAGGCAGGGCAGGCTGGGCGAGCCGCCCCGGCCAGCGCGACCGACTGATCCGGCATCCGCGGCCGGGCAGATGATGGGCGCCCGGAGCCCACTGTGTGTCGGCAGGAGCGGGCGTCGGAAGGGGCAGCTATGACGCATCCACCGGACGAGGTCACGATCACCAGGCAGGCTCGAGAGCCGATCTGGGATCCGACCTTGGGCATCGCGGTCCACTCCACCTGGCAGGGCACTCCGCAGCACCGGCTGGTCAGCATCGGGGACTCGTTGACGCAGGGCTTCGCCAGTGGTGCTGTGTTCCAGACCGATCTGTCCTACTCAGCGATCATCGCCTACGAGCTGGGTTGGGATGGGCTGCGTTACCCACGCTACGGCGGTCCCGGCGGGCTTCCGCTGAACATCGAACTGCTGCTGCGCGAGCTCGAGCGGGACTTCGGTTCCGAGTTGAGCTGGTGGGAATTGCCCATGGCGCTGTTCCGCGGCCGCCAGTTCCTAGACCAGGTGGAGGATTACTGGGAACGTGGTCTCGGCGCTGTGCTGCCTGCCCCGACCGCCACCAACCACGTGCTCGCCGTCTACGGCTGGGACCTGCGCGACGTCTTGGTCCGCACTGCGGACAGCTCCGCCGCCGAGATCACGCAGCCCAAGGACGACCTGCTGTCCCAGTCCGTGGAGAACAACGGCGCCCGGGCGGCGCTACGGGTGCTGCCGCGGGCTACCGAAGCCGACCGGCGGCGCACCCTGCTCGACTCGGCCGCCAGCCTGGGTGATGAGGTTGGGGACGAGGGCGCCGGGAGCGATCCCGAACACGGCATCGAGACGCTCGTGGTGTTCGTCGGTGCCAACAACGCACTGGGCGCCGTCAGCGAGCTGCGGGTGGTGTGGAGCGGTCCAGGCTTCGACGACCTGGCACGCAAGGGCGCTTTCACGGTATGGCAGCCCAGCCATTTCATCGTCGAGCTCAACCGTGTCGTCGAGAAGGTGCGGGCGATCCGCGCCCGGCACGTTATCTGGTGCACCATCCCGCACGTCACGATCGCGCCGATCGCCCGAGGGGTGGCCGGCAAGGTACGGCCGGACTCACGGTACTTCCCGTACTACACCCGCCCGTGGATCACCGATCGTGATTTCGACCCCGGCCGCGATCCCTCGATCACCGAGGACGAGGCGCGGGCCGTGGACAGTGCCATCGACCAGTACAACGACGCCATCACCGGTGCGGTCGCCGAGGCCCGCCAGGCCGGCCGGGACTGGTACCTATTCGATGTCGCGGGAGTGCTCGACCGGCTCGCCTCCCGGCGGTACCTGGACAACGTGGAGGCCCGTCCGCCCTGGTGGCGGCCCTACCCGCTACCACCCGAACTGGCGGCGCTGCGTCCGGTGCCGGACTCGCGGTTTCTCACCAGCGACGGCACCGGGCGGCGCAGCGGGGGGCTGTTCTCGTTGGATGGGATACACCCGACCACGATCGGCTACGGCATCATCGCTCAGGAGCTGATCAACATTATGGTTGGCGCCGGGGTGCAGTTCATGGCGCTTGACGGGCGCACCCCGCGCATCGGACCGATCCGGGTCGACTTCGCCCGGCTGATCCGCCGGGACACCCTGCTGAACCACCCGCCGACCAACGTGACCGCTGGGCTGGAAGCGCTCGCCTGGGCCGACGAGACCCTCGACCTCTTCCGGCGTGTCGTGCCCTAATGCCCCGCGTGTCCGGCTCTCCTGCCCGGTGTGTCAGCTCTGCATGCTCGGATGCAGGGCGTTCGAGAACGCGACCGACGACCGGAAACGATCGGTCCACCATCTCGTCGGTCGCCGTCAATGAGATACGAAAATATCCGGCAGCTCGACGACATGACCGGGCAGACGACAACTCCCTCCTCGGCGAGAAGTGCGCAAAAGACCCGGTCAGTGGCGCTCGCGGCAGTAGGTAAAAGGTCCCCTCAGGAATGTGAACGTCATATCCTTGCTGCCGCAATACCGACACCATGCGGTCGCGGCGGCGCTGGATCGCGTCGATGTCGATGAGAGGCGATCGATGTTGGGCAAGGCGTATTGCTTGACCGCGTCTGGTACGAACCAGAAGCCTAAGCGCAACAGTGCCGGACACACCGGACAGGAGAGCCGGACACGCCAACGCCGCATCCCGCCCGCCACGGCTCGGCGACGCAGCATGGGCCGCTGGCAGCGCACTGCTCGGCGCCGCGGTACTGCTGGGCGCAGTGGTGGCTGGGAACCACCTGCTGCGTGACGAAACGGCGGAAACGGCCACGCCGGCGCCAGGCGGTCAGGCACGCTGCGCACGCTCGGGGCCCGCGATGCGGGCAGATCGACGGACCGGTGACGGCTCTGACGGCCGTGCTCGCCAACCGTGGCAGTGCGATATCCGGCCAAGCGTGCCTCGGCACGGCCAGCACGCTAGCGTGCTGGCCGTGCTGGCGCAGCGTTATGCCTCCGCGGAGCTGGTCCGGCTGTGGTCGCCAGAGCACAAGGTGGTGCTCGAGCGGCAGCTATGGCTGGCGGTGCTGCGCGCCCAGGCTGATCTGGGCGTGCCGGTCGAGCCACGGGCGCTCGACGATTATCAGCGAGTGGTGCCCGTGGTGGACCTCGAGTCGATCGCGGCGCGGGAGCGGCTGAGCCGGCATGACGTCAAGGCGCGCATCGAGGAATTCAACGCGCTAGCCGGTCACCAGGAAATCCACAAGGGGCTGACGTCGCGGGACATCACGGAAAACGTCGAGCAGCTGCAGGTGCGCCGTTCACTGGAGCACGTGCGGGATCGCTGCGTTGCGCTGCTGGCCCGCCTCGCGGCGCGCGCTACCGAATACGCCGAGCTGGTGATGGTCGGGCGCAGCCACAACGTCGCGGCCCAGGCCACCACGCTGGGCAAGCGATTCGCCAACGCGGCTGATGAGCTGCTGCTGGCCTTCGCCCGGCTCGAGGAACTGCTGGCTCGCTACCCGCTACGGGGCATCAAGGGGCCGATGGGTACCGCCCAGGACGCGCTTGATCTGCTCGGTGGTGACCCATCGGCACTGGCGCAGCTGGAACAGCGGGTCGCCGCGCACCTGGGATTCACTCGGGTGTTGACCAGCGTCGGGCAGGTCTATCCCCGGTCACTGGACCACGAGGTGGTCGGCACACTGGTGCAGTTGGCCGCCGCACCGTCGTCCCTGGCGTTGACGATCCGGTTGATGGCCGGCCACGAGCTGGTGACCGAGGGGTTCCAACCCGGTCAGGTCGGGTCCAGCGCCATGCCGCACAAGATGAACACCCGCTCCTGTGAGCGCGTCAATGGCTTGGCTGTGGTGCTGCGCGGGTTCGCCTCGATGCTCGGCGAGCTGTCCGGTTCACAGTGGAATGAGGGTGATGTGTCCGACTCGGTGGTACGCCGGGTCGCGTTGCCAGACGCGTTCTTCGCCTTCGATGGGTTGGTCGAGACCTTCCTCACCGTGCTTGATGAGTTCGGCGCCTATCCGGCGGTGATAGAACGGGAGCTGGAACGCTTTCTCCCTTTCCTGGCCACCACCAAGGTGCTGGTCGCCGCGGTGCGCGCCGGAATGGGCCGGGAGAATGCGCATGAATTGATCAGGGAGCACGCCGTGGCGGTTGCGTTGTCGATGCGGACCGACGGCGCCGGCAACGATCTGATCGACCGGCTGGCCGACGACAGCAGGCTGCCGCTGGACCGCGCTGCGCTCGCTGCATTGCTCACCGACCGCCTATCGTTCACCGGGAATGTCTGCGGCCAGATCGCCGCGGTCGTCGCCGAAGTGGAAAGCGTCGTTGCCCGATACCCCGAAGCCGCCACCTACCATCCAGCCGCGATCCTGTGAGCTTGGCCAGTACAGCAGGGGTGGACAGTGCGAGACCTCACGTGAGCCGGCCCGATACCGCGTTGCTCTGGGCTGCCGATGCGCAGGTGCTGTTCGAACGGGCCGTCGCGGAGTGCAGTGATCTGCATGGGCCGTCCCGGCTCCCCGGCTGGACCCGCGGCCATGTGGTATGCCACGTTGCTCGTAACGCCGAGGGCCTGGTGCGCCTGCTGCACTGGGCGCGCACCGGGATCGAGACGCCGATGTACCCATCGATGGCAGCCCGCGCTGCAGACATCGAAGCCGGCGCGAGACGGCCACTGGACGAACAGCTCGACGACGTTCGCAACACCGGAGCTGCGTTCGCCGCGGCCACCAGAGAGCTGTCCGCACAGCACTGGGAGGCCACCGTGCACACCGGGCAGGGCCCGGTATCCGCTGCCACCATCCCCTGGGCCCGGGTGCGTGAGCTGTGGCTGCACCTGGTGGATCTCAACGCCGGCGCCACGATCGATGCGCTACCCGAGGACATCGCCACCGCGCTGGTGCGTGATGTTGCCGGCTGGATGGCAAGCCGGGTGTCGACCCGGATCGAATTGCGAATTCCCGGCAGCGAGGTGGTCACCTTCGGCCCCGAGACCAGCGCCCCCGTGTCGATCTGCGGATCGGTCCAGGAGCTGGCCGGCTGGCTCACCGGCCGCTGCCAGGGCGACCGCCTCGTCGCACCGGCCGGGCTGCCAGACCTCCCCGGTTGGATTTGATCGCAGGCCCACTCACGCAGGCGCGATCACGAGCACGGTGATGTTGTCGGTGCCGCCCGCGTCGTTGGCCGCCTCGGTAAGGGCGCGGCAGGCGTGCTGAGGGTCTGGGCTGCGGTTGAGGATTGCTTGTATCCAAGCGTCGTCGAGCATGCCGGTGAGGCCGTCGCTGCATAGTAGGAGCCGGTCGTCAGGTTGCAGGTCGACACGCCGCGCGTCGGGCAACGCATCGCCGACCATACCGATGTGGCGGGTGAGCTGGCCCCGAGCGGGGTGACCGGCCGCCTGCTGGTCGGTGATCGCGCCCGCGTCGATCAGCGCTTGAGCCAGCGAGTGATCCCGGGTCAGCCGGTGCAGGCTGCGCGCGCGCAGCAGGTAGGCACGGCTGTCGCCAACGTGCGCAATCAGTGCGGTGGCTTGGCTGACCAGCGCGACGACGGCGGTCGCACCCATCCCGGCCAGTCGCGGGGTGTCCTGGCTGCCCTCACGCAGGTCCGCGCTGAGTTCGGTGAGCACCGTACGCAGCCGCTGCGGTGCGTCCGGGGCGGCGAGGTCCGGCTCGACGCCGAAGTGGTGAGCCACCAGCGTCGGCAGGGCCCCGACGACGACCTCGGAGGCCACGTCGCCCGCGGGCCGGCCACCCATGCCGTCGGACACGATGAACAGTCCGAGGCCGGGGTCGGCGCTCCAGCGGTCCTCATTGCGCTCGCGCACCCGGCCACGATCGCTGAGACCTGCCCAGCGCAGAGCTGCCACTACGTCACAGCTCGTCCTGCAACGGGTAAGACCGTCACTTCTTCAGAGCACGGAACGTGGCGGTGATCTTGTCAAAGGTCGGAGCGGAAGCGGGGAACTGATCCTTGGGCAAGACCTGGAAGACCAGGCTGATCATCTTTTTGTCGTTGAACAGGAAGTAATGGGAGTGCACACCCTCCTGACCGGAGGCGGCGTCCTTGAAGGAGTAGAAGTAGAAGAAGCCGGGCAAACCGCCGAGCTCGATCTGCTTCGGTTCGGTGATCATCTGAGCCGACGTATTCGAAGCCACGATCTGATCCGTCAACTGCTTGGCAGCGGGCAGATCCTTCGACCCGACCGGTGCCGCCAATTCCAGGGAGCGGATCAGGAAGGAGTCCTGGGTACCCTTGGCCACCAGCAGGAGGACCTGGGGGTCCTTGGTGCTCAGCGTGCTCCACGAGGTTGGATAGGCCAACTCGAAGCCGGCCTGGTCGCTGCGGAAGGCAGTGAAATCAGCCGGTTTGGCGTCAGTCGCCGAATCCGCCGAGGCATTCGTCGCTTTCGCCGGTTGCTTGGGGGGCAGCATCCCGGTTCCGAAGACCACACCGACGGCGAGCCCAGCCACCAGCAGCACCCCAATGATGACGGCCAACACCCGTCTGCTGCGTATGGTGTTCCACAGGTTGGTCATGGTGCCCACTTCCATCAGCTGTAAGCGTATTTTCACTCTGCGTGAAGGACGCGACGCATGCCTGGTGGTTGCTTTCGCGGCCTCTCGGTCACGGAGAGCAGGATGCTACTGCCGGGCCGAGACTGCCGTGCGCGCACCCCGACACCAGCTTGGCTTGATCACCGGCGATCGTGGTCGATGGGAATCGTCGGCGCGTTCGGCGGTCCGGCTTGGCCACGTGCAGCCGGCTGCCACTGAGCCGCCCGGAAACGGCCCGGCCACGCAGCGGAATCATGCGTGACGATTTGCTTACCACCTGTAGTTGTTGCTGCCCACGTCCGATAGGGTGACCACGCGGCTAGCGAGCGAACCGCGGACCGCCGCACAACGAAGGTCTGCCAGGGATATATGAGTGGTACGGCCACGGAGGTCTGCGCACCTCGTCGGTGAGTCGTCAGTGTCGAGGGAAAGGGACGGACATGGCGGTTGATCCAGAAAACAAGTTCGGGATCAAGATCCAGAGCAGGGGACGAGGCAGGACGCTCGAGCAGAACTTCGCGGTTCTCGCTGGCATCGTCTACGTCACGATCGGTGTGCTCGGGTTCTTCTGGACGGGCCTGTTGGCCAACTTCACCGAGATGAACACCGAGGCATTGTTCGGGATCTTCCTGATAAATCCGTTCCACAACATCGTCCACATCGCCGTCGGCGGCCTCTGGCTCGCGGCGGCCTTCGTGCTGACCCCAGCCGGGACCGAGGGCGTCAACTTCGCCATCGGGGGTTTCTACCTGCTGGCTGCGGTGCTGGGCTTCCTGGGCTACCTCAGCCTGGTGTCGATACCGGCCGGTAATGACGCGGACAACTGGCTGCACCTCCTCTCCGGCCTGGCAGCGGTGGTGTTCGGTTCGGGGATCCTGAGCGCCATGGGTTCCGGCAGTCGAGACCGCGTTAACGCGTAGCGGAGATTCAGGCTGCGTCCCTGCTCGCTCGGCAGGGACGCAGCCTAGATCGCGTAGTGCCACACGGTGAGCGCATAGCTGCCGAACCAGGCACTGAAGGCGGCCAACGTGGTGAGCGTGAGAGCCACCGCCACCGTTCGCCGCCGGGCCAGGCCGATCGCCATCGGCAGCAGCAGCACGAAGGCCGGCAGCAGCAAGCGGGCCTTGGAGTTCATCACGCCGTTCGATCCCAGGTCCAGCGCAAGCACCACCGCGACGTAGACCAGCAACGGCCATGCCGTGCTGCCCCACCAGGCCAGCACGCACGGCACCAGAAGCATCAGTGCACCGGCGAGCAGCCACACCGTTGCCACCTCGAGCACCGAGGGCGCCGTCGTGAGCACCCGACCGGCAAAGCGCAGCGTGGCGCGTCCGCCATCGAACCCGGAATCCCAGCCCTGCCGCTGCAATACGAACCACCCGTCCCAGCGGCCGGTGCGGGTGGCCACGAAAGCCAGGTAGCCGACCAGCCCGCTGGGGGCAAGCAGTGCGGCTGCCCACGGGCGCCAGCCGTCTCGGCCTGTCAGAACAGCGACCAGCCCAGCCAGTATCACGGCGGCGACCAACGCCGCCGCCGTGGGGCGCACCAATCCCGCGGCCGCGCTGCACGCTCCGGCGAGCAACCATTGCCGGCGAAGTAAGCCGACCAGGCACCACACCGCCAGCGCGCAGAACAGCGCCTCCGAATAGGCCATCGACAGCACGATCGACATCGGTGCTGCGGCGAACAGTGCGACCAGCACCAGCCCGGCCCTTCGAGAGCCGTGCGGCACCGTCTCGGCGAGCCGCACCAGCCCGTAGGCAGCCGCCACCCCCGCGCCAGCGCTGACTGCGAGAGCCGCCGCGGCGAGCCCGACACCGGACAGGCCCGACACCACGGCCACCAACCCCGGGTAACCAGGAAAGAACGCCAACGAGGTCTGTGGCGTCCGCGTCCCGAAGCCGTCGACGAACTCAGCCGGTACCCCGCCGTAGCCTCCGGCTGCCAGGCCCAGAAACCAGGCGCCGTCCCATGACGTCAGCGCGCTGCCCGTGCCGGTTCCCCGTGCAACGGACATCCAGGCGAGTACCAGCAGGCTGACTTGCCGGATAGTCAGGTACACCAGCGCCGGAGCGAGCAGAGCGCACAGCCGGTGCCACCGCGTCGCTCCCGGGGTTGCAGCCGCGTGCCCCGACGGGCCGGTAGGGAGCACCGTAGATGACACCGACGCCACCCCCGGTCCTCCGTTCGTTCAGCGTTGCCAGATTAACGGCTGGTGACCCCGGTCCTCGGTAGGGTGCCGGTCAACGAGGGCGACGTTTCAGGCTGCCGTCTGAAAGGCTGCCGTCTGAAAGGCTGAGGCGACCCCTTGAACGTCCCGACGCGGGAGGTCGGCGTGGCGCTCATCGTCCAGAAATACGGCGGATCATCGGTGGACAGCGCCGAGCGGATCAAGAAGGTGGCTGAGCGGATCGTCGAGACGCGCAAGGCCGGCAACGAGGTTGTGGTGGTGGTGTCGGCGATGGGTGACACCTCCGACGAGTTGCTCGAACTCGCCAGTGCGGTTTCGCCCGAACCACATCAGCGCGAGCTGGACATGCTGCTCACCGCGGGCGAGCGCATCTCCAACGCGCTGGTGGCCATGGCGGTGCACGCGCTGGGTGTGGATGCGCGCTCGTTCACCGGCTCACAAGCCGGCGTGATCACCACCAGCGCGCACGGCCGGGCTCGGATCATCGACGTGACGCCGAGCCGGGTGCGTGACGCGCTGGACCAGGGGGCGGTGGCACTGGTCGCCGGTTTCCAGGGGGTGGCCCAAAACACCAAGGACGTCACCACGTTGGGCCGTGGCGGCTCGGACATCACCGCGGTCGCACTGGCCGCGGCGCTGCGCGCGGACGTGTGCGAGATCTACACCGACGTCGACGGCGTGTATTCCGCTGATCCCCGCATCGTGTCCAACGCCCGCAAGCTCGACACCATCACGCACGAGGAGATGCTCGAGATGGCGGCGTCCGGGGCAAAAGTGCTCATGCAGCGGTGCGTCGAGTACGCCCGGCGCAATCGCGTTGCAGTACATGTCCGGTCGTCATACAGCCACAACCAGGGCACGATGGTGTTCGGATCAGTGGAGGATCTCATCGTGGAACAGGTCATGCTCACCGGCGTCGCGCACGACCGATCCGAGTCGAAGATCACAGTCAGGGGGGTACCCGATGAGCTCGGCAAGGCCGCCCGCATCTTCCGGGTGATTGCCGATGCCGAGCTCAACATCGACATGGTTCTGCAGAACATCTCGCACAGCGACACCGGCCGCACTGACGTCACCTTCACGATGCCCAAGCTCGACGGGCCGATCGCGGTCAAGGCACTGCGGGCGATGCAGTCGGAGATCGGCTTCCAGGACATCGTGTGCGACGATCATGTCGGCAAGGTCTCGCTGATCGGTGCCGGCATGCGGTCACACCCGGGGGTCACCGCGCGGTTCTGCGAGGCATTGGCCCAAGCCGGAGTGAACATCGAAGCCATCAACACCTCGGAGATCCGGATTTCCGTGTTGGTCCGCGCCGAGCAGTTGGACGACGCTGTGCGGGCGATCCACGAGGCGTTCGAACTGGGCGGCAACGAGCCGGCCGTCGTCTACGCCGGGACCGGGCGATGAGCTCGGGTGCGGGTGTCCCGCAGGACACTGACACAAGCGCGCCAACTCTCGCCATTGTCGGTGCCACCGGCGCCGTCGGTACCGTCATGATCGACATCATCAACTCGCGGCCGGCGGTGCCCTGGGCCGACATCCGGTTGATCGCCTCGACCCGCTCGGCCGGCAAGCAGCTCACGGTACGAGGCGAGCAACGGGTTGTCGTCGAACTCAGCCCGGAGGCATTCGACGGCGTGGACATCGCGATGTTCGACGTCCCGGACGAGGTCTCGAAGCAGTGGGCCCCGGTCGCGGTGGCGCGGGGTGCGGTCGCCGTGGACAACTCTGGAGCGTTCCGGATGGATCCCGACGTTCCGCTGGTCGTCCCCGAAGTCAATGCCGCGGATGCGGCCCGCAGGCCGAAGGGGATCGTCTCTAATCCCAACTGCACGACACTGTCGATGATGGCCGCGTTGGGTGCACTGCACCGCGAGTTCGGGCTCACCGAACTGGTGGTGGCCAGCTACCAGGCTGCTTCTGGCGCTGGTCAGCAGGGCGTGGACAGGTTGCATGCCGAGCTCGCCGCGGTGGCCGGTAAGGGCGTCGGAATGCGCGGCGGTGACGTCGCCGAGGCGTTGGCCGCAGCGGGGTTGCCCGCCGAGTCACCGTTTCCGGCCCCGCTGGCGATGAATGTGGTGCCCTGGGCCGGGTCGCTCCAGCAAGACGGCTGGGCTTCCGAGGAGCTCAAGGTCCGCAATGAATCCCGCAAGATCCTCGGCATTCCGGATCTCAAGGTGTCCGCGACCTGCGTGCGGGTTCCGGTGATCACTACCCATGCGCTGGCGGTGCATGCAGTGTTTGCCCGGTCGATCACCGTTGCGCAGGCACGGGAGGTGCTCGCGGCACAGCCGACCGTCGTGCTGGCCGACGATCCAGCCGGCGGGGTATGGCCCACCCCCGCTGCGGTGGTCGGTACGGACCCGACCTATGTCGGCCGCATTCGTCAGGCTCTGGATTTCGCGAATACGCTGGACTTCTTCGTCTGCGGTGACAACCTCCGCAAAGGTGCCGCGCTTAACACCTACGAGATTGCCGAGGAACTCGTGCGTTCGCCCCAGGCCGTTAACCGGATCTAATGTGGCGCAGGCCCGAACCAGCCGGACAGCGTCAAGCGAACACCGAGGTGGCCACTTTGGGTGCCGATCGGGGGGTATGGTCCACGTGAATGTGCTGGGCCGGACGGCCGTGGTGACGTCTGTGCTGGCGGTGGCGGTCAGCTGTGCTGGCCAGAGGTCTGAGCCATCGGGTTCAGAGCACGCGCAGCACTCAGCGGGCCAATCGATCTCGGGGCCATCGGCTGCGGCCCAGGCACCGAATCAATCCCCGCTGGCGGCGGAGAAAATCATCTCGGCGCGGATCGACGGTGGCAAGGTCGAAGGCGTGCCGGCCGAGGTCGAGGTGGACCGCGGCACTCAGGTGCGCATCGAAGTAACCAGCGACCGCGGCGACGAGCTGCACGTTCATGGTTACGACAAGACCGTGCCGCTGACTGCGGGCGGCTCAGCCGCCGTGGCGTTCGTGGCGCACCTGCCGGGAGTGTTCGAAGTCGAAACCCATGACAGTGGGCTGCAGCTGTTCCAGCTCGTGGTCCGCTGATGAGTGCTCGACTGGCCGTGCTGGCCACGGTACTGGCGACCATGTTCATGCTGATCAACCCGCTGCCTGCTTCGGCGCACATCGCCGGCAGCGGTGGTTCACCCAGCAACTACCGGGCCACGGTGACCGGAATCCGGCCAGCGGTACCCACCGTGGGGGTGACCGTGGGGGTTGGCGGGCAGTGGGTGCGCGTCACGAACCAGGGCGCAGCGGAGATCGTGGTCGTCGGCTACCGCGGTGAGCCTTTCCTGCGGTTGTCCGCGGACCGCGTCGAAGTCAATCAACTCAGCGCCACCGCCGCGGAGACCGGCCAGATTCCAGGCGTCCCGGAGTCGGTGGATCCCTCGGCCGAGCCGAGCTGGGTGCAGCTGCGCGACGGAAACAGTGCCACCTGGACCGACAACCGGATCGATCCGCAAGCTCAAGGTGATGCGCAAGCGTCGGGGTCCTGGGAGCTGCCGCTGGTGGTGGACAGCCGGCAGGTCACCATCCTCGGCACCTGGCAGCGGGTACCGCCGCCGTCACCGTGGCCATGGCTGGTAGCCCTTGGGCTGCTCGCCGCCGCGATATCGGCCATCAGCTGGAAGCAGAACTGGCATCGGCCGATGGCCGCCGCCATCGCCGGCGGCATCCTCGCTTTTGTGCTGCATCTGCTTGGCACCGGATTCGCCCCACAGCAAGGCGGGCCGGTCTTCGGGTGGATCGGCGTGGGGGCGGTAGCCGCATTCAGCATGTTGATCGGCGCCGTCTCCGTGCTCAGCACAGTGCGTAGAAGTGAGTCGGCGCCCGATCGGGTCATCACGGTCGGGATCATGGTGCTGTTGCTGGCCGCCACGGACATCAGCGTGCTGTGGAATTCCCAGCTACCCTTCGCCGGTCCGGCCGTGCTGGACCGCGCCTTGACTGTGATCACCTACGCCACCGCGTTGGGCCTGCTCGTCGCGGGAGCGCGCCTGGTGGGTGAGCGAAGTCTGGCCCGGCGCAGTCAGGGAGAATGAACGGGTGATTACCGACGCGACCGTGGTCCTCGCGCATGGGATTGGGGGACGGCAGGACCTTCCTTTACCGCTTGATCTGATGGTGCAGGGCGCCGTGCTGGCATTGCTGGCGTCGTTCTTCGGTCTGGGTGTGCTGTGGCGAACCCCGCGCTTGCGTGCGGGGGCGGCAGGGCGGGCAGTGCCGCTACCGATCCAGCGGCTGGTGGACAGCGCGGGGCTTCGATGGTTGCTCCGCCTGCTCGGTCTGGCCGCAACGGCCTACGTCGTCGCCACGGCGCTGCTGGTACCCGACGACGGGACCAACCCGCTGCCCTACGCGGTGTATGTGCTGTTCTGGGTCGGCATTGTTCCGCTTTCCCTGCTGTTTGGCCGGGTGTGGCGGCTGGTGAACCCGCTACGGACGATTCACCTGCTGCTCGCCGCCATCACCCGGATCCCCGCCGATCGGGGACTGCTGCCGCTGCCGCCATGGCTGGGCTACTGGCCAGCAGCTTTGTCGCTACTCAGCTTCGTGTGGCTGGAGCTGGCCGCGCCGAACGGCGCCGCGGTCAACGTGCTGCTGCTGTATCTCACCATCTACGCTGCCGTTCATCTCAGCGCGGCGCTGCTGTTCGGACAGCGCTGGTTCGCCACCGGCGACGGGTTCGAGGCCTATTCCACCTTGGTCGGCACGATGGCGCCCTTCGGCCGGCGTGACGACGGTCGTCTCGTGCTTCGCAATCCCCTGGACGGGGTGGCCACGTTTGGACCTGCACCGGGCATCGTGGCCCTGATCGCGGTGCTGCTGGGCTCCACCTTCTTCGACAGCGTCTCCGGTTCGCCGGACTGGACCCGTGCCATCCAGGCGGCGCCGCTTCCGGCAGCGCTGGTCTCCACCGCCGGATTGCTCCTGATGATCGCCATCGTGGCTTTCACATTCGTCGGGGCCACCGTGCTGGCCGGTCGTGCCGGTCACCGCGGCCGAAGGCCG
This sequence comes from Pseudonocardiaceae bacterium, assembly GCA_036389855.1. Lineage (GTDB taxonomy): Bacteria > Actinomycetota > Actinomycetes > Mycobacteriales > Pseudonocardiaceae. The sequence goes on along the minus strand of DASVWA010000005.1, from coordinate 3,822 downwards.
GTTCCGGGCCTGCTGGCGCACACGGTCATTCCCATCGTGGTGGGTTACGTCATCGCGCACTACTTTTCGTTGCTGCTCTTTCAGGGACAGCAGGCCATCGTCATGCTTTCCCATCCGCTCGGTAGCAATGCGGCAATCTCCGGCGCCGTCAACTACGGGCTGGTCACGGCAACCGGTATCGCTTTTATCCAGGTGATCGCGGTCGTCATCGGGCACGTCCTCGCGGTCATCAGCGCCCATGACCGTTCGGTCGCGCTGTTCCCCCGGTCAGAAGCCGTCGTCGGGCAGCTTCCACTGATGATCCTGATGGTCGGGTACACCGTGGGCGGGCTTACGCTGCTTTTCGCAGCGTAAGCCTTGTGTGTGGCATTCGGTGCTATAGCACCGAATGCCACACACTCACGAGCGCAGCTCGTGAGTGCCGTCCGGAAGGCGGCGGGTGATGCCGCAGCGGGCCAGGTGCTCCATCACGGGGACGGCGACACGTCGGGTGGTGTCCAGGGCTTGGCGGGCCTGGCTGAGCGTGAAGGGATTGGGCAGGCCACGCAGCCTTTCAATGGCGTCATCGTCGGCACCCGGGGCGAGGTAGATTCCATCAGCGATCTTGAGCAGCTCGCCGGCGCGGACCGCGGCGGCGAGCTGCTTGGCGCCTAAACCCAGCTCTGCGAGCCGGTGTGCCTCGGGTGCGGCGAAGGGTTGTTGCGCCAGTTCGGCGCGGATCGTGGCGATGGCGTTGCGGAGTGCGTCGGGTAAGCCGGCGCCCGGTCCTCGGAGGTGCACCCGGCCTTGAGCGAGAGTCAGCTGAGAGCCGAGCAGCAGTTCGACCAGCCGCGCGTCGGGCATTGCGGTGAGGCGGCGAGCAACCTCCAGCGGCATCCCAGGCTCCAGCGGATTGGCCGCGGCGTGCTCGGCAACCGCAGCGGCGAGCCGGTCGGTCCGCTGCGCCAGCAAACCGGGATCGGCCAGCCACCCACCCACCTGCGCGGCCTCGGCAGGCACCGGCGCGCCCATCGCGATCAGCTCGTCGCGCCGCACGAACCCGCGGCGGCGCAGCTCGGCGGTCCCGTCCGCGACACCGTCCATTGCGGACAGTACGGCAGCCCGGGCAGCGGCCGCGCCGCGACGGCGCAGCACCGGTGGGCGTACATCGAGCACGGTGACCCCGGCGGGGATACGCCGGGCGCCGGGATCGCGAACCAGCGCATGGTCCCCGATCCGCAAGGGCAACGGATGCGCCAGAGTCAGCCGCGCAACGTCCTGGCCCAGCGGACGGGCCCGCGCAGCCACCGCGGCCGCGCCCATGTGCAGCACCACGTGCTCCGGCAACTCACTGACTGCCCGCCCCGACGTGGAGACATATCGGGGTACAGCAGGGTCCGTTCGCCCCGATATGTCAACATGTCGGGCTACAGCGGACAGGCGGACGTCGATGGTGCGAGTGGCCAGCCACGCTCCTGGGCTGAGCAGGGCGTCGCCGCGGCGCACCGCTTCGCGCGGCAACCCTCGCAGATTGACCGCTACCCGGGCCACCGCAGGCGCGGACTCGACGGGTACGCCCAGCGACTGCAGCCCCCGCACACTGACCCGCCGGCCACCGGGAGCCAGCTCAAGGTCGTCGCCGACGTGGATCGTCCCGGCGGCCAGCGTGCCGGTGACCACGGTACCCGCGCCGCGAATCGTGAAGGCGCGATCCACCCACAGCCGGACATCGGCTTCGACGTCCGGCGCGGGAAGCATGGCGACCAATGAGCCCAGCGCGGTGCGCAATTCATCCAGCCCGACCCCGGTGACGCCGGAGACGCAGACCGCGCCGACCTTGTCCAGCGACGATCCGGCCAGGTGCTCCAATGCCTCCTCGCGGGCCAGTTCCGGGTCCATCAGGTCGCTGCGGGTCACCACCAGCAGGCCGTGCCGGACCTGCAGCGCGTGTAGTGCATCGAGATGTTCCCGGGACTGCGGCATCCAGCCCTCGTCGGCCGCGACCACGAACATGACGGCGGGCACCGGCCCAACCCCGGCGAGCATGTTCGGCACGAACCGCTCGTGCCCGGGCACGTCGACGAACGCCACCGTCGGCCCGGTGGGCAGAACCGTCCAGGCGAACCCGAGGTCGATGGTCATCCCGCGCCGGCGCTCCTCCGCCCACCTGTCGGGCTCCATCCCGGTCAGCGCCCGGACCAGAGTGGATTTGCCGTGGTCGACGTGACCTGCAGTGGCTATGACATGCATGCCAGTACTGCGTTTCGCACCGCGGCGTCCTGCTCGGCGGGCAACGCACGCAGGTCCAGCAGGCAGCGGCCGCGTTCGATCCGGCCGAGCACCGGCGGATTACCGGCCCGCAACAGCGCGGCGAAGCGCTCCGGCAGGCTGACCGCGGCGCTGTCCAGCGTCACTCCCGGTGCGCCGCCGCCGCCCACCGTGGCCTGCGACGCCACCGCCGTGGCATCCACCCCGAGCGCGGCCAGTGCCGCCGCGATCACCGCCGCCCGCCGGTGCAGAGTGTCAGGGTCTGCGGCCAGAGCCACCGCCGTCGGCGTCATCGGGCCGTGCAGGGTGGCTTCGAGTGCGGCGAGGGTGAGCTTGTCGACCCGCAACGCCCGGGCCAGCGGGTGCCGGCGCAGCCGGGCCACCAGTTCCGCTGAGCCCAGCAGCAGCCCCGCCTGCGGACCGCCGAGCAGCTTGTCGCCGCTGGCCGTGACCAGGTCAGCGCCCTGAGCCAACATCGTGGCGGCATCCGGTTCGTCGGGCAGCGCAGGGTGCGGCGCCAGCAGGCCCGAGCCGATGTCGGCGACCACCGGCACGCCCAGCCCGGTCAGCTGCACCACCGGCACCGACGAGGTGAACCCGGTGATGCGGAAGTTGGACGGATGCACCTTGAGTACGAACCCGGTCCGCGGTCCGATCGCCGCGGCATAGTCCTCGCGGATGACCCGGTTGGTGGTGCCGACCTCACACAGCCGGGCACCGGTGGATTCCAGCAAGTCAGGAATGCGGAACCCGTCGCCGATCTCCACCATCTCGCCGCGGGCCAGCACGATCTCCTGGCCGGCCGCCAGCGCGGTCGCGGCGAGCACCAGCGCCGCAGCGCCGTTGTTCACCACGTGCACCGCCGGTGCCGCCGGTACCGCTTCGGCCAGGGCGGCCAGGGCGGCCGCTCCGCGGCGGCCCCGCCCGCCGGTGGCCAGGTCGAGTTCCACGTCGGTGGTGCCGGCCGCGGTGCCCAGCGCCTCGATCGCGGCCGCGGACAGCGGTGCCCGGCCGAGGTTGGTGTGCAGCAGCACTCCGGTGGCGTTGAGCACCGGGCGCAGGGTCGTCGCAGTGTCCGGCAAGCTGGCCAACACGTCGGCGACGACATCGGCCGGCGGCAGGGTCCCCTCGCGCACCCGCTGCTGGGCGGCGATCACCGCCTGCTTGACCTGCGGTCGCCCAAGCTTTTCAGCCGCAGCCGCGACAGCCGGATCGGCCAGCACCGCGTCAGTGCGCGGCACCTGCCGGCGGAAATCCATGGTCGGCACGGTAACTCGTCGAGAACCTTAATCCTGCCCGGAACCGTTCCGCAGGGCATTGAGGGCTTGGGTGTGGGCACGCAGCGCGGAACGAACCTCCGAGACGTCTCGATCGGCACCGACCGCCAGCTGGTGAGCACTGCGCTCCCGGATGGTCACGCGAGTCTCGATGTCATCGTTGGAGTCCGGCACGCCGCGATTCTACGGCGGGTGGGCGGGTTCGCGGGGTGGCGGAGGCGGACGGGAATCGAACCCGCCTGACCGAGGTACTCGATCACGTCGGTGTTGAAGACCGCGGGGCCCACCAGGCGCCCAG
>DASVWA010000004.1:0-10747 GCA_036389855.1 Pseudonocardiaceae bacterium | reverse complement strand
AGCAACGACGACCCGAAGATGACCGGAATGACGCCTGCTTGGTTGACCTTCAGCGGCAGGTAGGTCGAGGTGCCGCCGTACATTCGGCGGCCGATCATCCGCTTGGCGTACTGCACGGGGATCCGTCGCTGGCCTTGCTCGACGAACACCACACTGGCAATGATCGCCAAACCGAAGAAGCACACGAACACGAAGACCAGCGGACCGTTCTGATCCAGAATATTCTTGCCCTCAGCCGGGATGCGGGCGGCAATCGACGTGAAAATCAGTAGCGACATGCCGTTGCCGACGCCTCGTTCAGTGATCAGCTCGCCCAGCCACATCACCACGCCGGTGCCGGCCGTCATCACCATGACGATGACGACCAGGTTGAACACCGATTCGTCGGGGATGGGCGGTAGCGCGCAATCCGAGAACAGCTGGCCCCGCACCGCCAGTGCCACGATGCCGGTTGACTGCAGGACAGCCAGCGCGATCGTCAGGTAGCGGGTGTACTGAGTGAGCTTGTTCTGGCCGGACTGCCCCTCCTTCTTGAGCTGCTCAAAGCGGGGGATCACGACGGTGAGCAACTGGACGATGATACTCGCGGTGATGTACGGCATGATCCCTAGCGCGAACACCGCCAGCTGTAACAACGCCCCACCGCTGAACAGGTTGATCAGCGAATAGATGTTCTGGTTGTCACCACGCTGTACTTGATCCAGACACTGCTGGATATTGACGTAAGAGACCCCCGGAGAGGGCAACGTCGCGCCGATCCGGTAGATCACCACCATGCCGAGGGTGAAGAGGATCTTGCGGCGCAGATCCGGCGTCGCAAGGGCCGAGCGGAAGGCGCCGAGCACTCCTACCTCCTGGGCACGGCCGTGGTGAGGCCGTCGATCGTGGACCGGCGGTCGCATCACCAACGGCGGCGACCGGGCGATGCAGGGGCACGTGACGGCACATGCCATCCAGCTCGCCCACGCACTTTGGCCGACTGTAACAGCAGCACCGGACTGTATTAACCAGAGCCCGTGAGGGCCGCCGGTGCCGCCTACAGCTCGGTGCTGCTGCCGCCTGCCGCCGAAATCTTGTCCCGGGCGGAACCAGAGAATGCCTGGGCGCTCACCTGCAGCGCCACCCCGCCGAGATCACCGTTGCCGAGTACCTTCACCGGTAATCCCTTTCGCACGGCACCGGCAGCCACCAGCTGCTCTGGCCCCACGGTGCCTCCGTCAGGAAACAACCGGGCCAAGTCGCCGACATTGATGACCTGGTACTCAGTACGGAACCGGTTGCGGAAACCCTTGAGCTTGGGCAGCCGCATGTGGATCGGCATCTGCCCGCCTTCGAAACCGGCAGGCACGTTCTTACGAGCCTTGGTTCCTTTGGTACCGCGCCCTGCGGTCTTGCCCTTGGACCCCCCGCCACGACCGACCCGCATCTTGGCGGTCTTCGCGCCGGCGGCCGGGCGCAGGTGATGAACCTTGATCGTCATTTCGAGTCGACCTCCTCCACCGCCACCAGGTGACGGACGGTGGCGATCATGCCGCGAACCTGAGAGTTGTCCTCTTTGACCACAGACTGCCGGATCTTGCGCAACCCCAGGGAACGCAGCGTCTCACGCTGGTTGCGCAGGCTGCCGATGGTGCTGCGCGTCTGGGTGATCCGCAACGACGGTCGTACCGTCGAATCTGACTGTGCCATGTCACGCTCCCTGCGCGGCGCGCGCCCGCAACATGCCGGCCGGGGCCACGTCCTCCAGCGGCAGGCCGCGCCGGGCGGCCACCTCCTCAGGACGCTGCAAGCCCTTCAGCGCGGCCACTGTGGCGTGCACGATGTTGATCGCGTTGTCACTACCCAGCGACTTCGACAGCACGTCGTGCACACCTGCGCACTCCAGCACCGCACGTACTGGGCCTCCCGCGATAACTCCGGTACCAGGAGACGCAGGGCGAAGCAGCACAACACCTGCTGCAGCCTCGCCGGTGATCGGATGCGGGATGGTGCTGGCGATCCGAGGAACCCGGAAAAAGTTCTTCTTGGCTTCCTCCACGCCTTTCTGGATCGCCGCGGGCACCTCCTTGGCCTTTCCGTAACCGACACCGACCATGCCGTCACCGTCGCCCACCACGACCAGGGCGGTAAAGCTGAAGCGCCGGCCGCCCTTGACCACCTTGGCGACCCGGTTGATCGCGACCACGCGCTCAAGGTGCGGGCTCTTCTCCTGCTGGGCCGCGCCGCGGCCCCCGTCGCGGCGGTCCCGACGATCGCTGCGCTCGCCTCCGCCTTCCCGCCGCGTGCGTCCAGGCATCAGGCGTTCCTTCCGTTGCTCGCGTGCTGCTGTTGTTGCTGCCTCGTGTAGGACCTGCTGTGCAGTCCGGATTTCTCCATCAGTCAGAATTCCAGGCCAGCGCCGCGGGCGGCGTCGGCCAACGCCGCGATCCGACCGTGGTAGTCGTGGCCGCCACGGTCGAAAACCACCCGGCCCACGCCGAGAGCCTTGGCTCGGGCTGCGATCAGCTCCCCGACCCTGGCCGCCTTGGCCTTCTTGTCCCCGTCCATCGCGCGAACGTCCGGCTCGATGCTGGATGCCGCCGCCAGGGTGTGCCCAGCCAGGTCATCCACCAGCTGCACGGCGATGTGCCGGGAGGAGCGGTTGACCACCAGACGGGGGCGCGCCGGCGAACCGCTGATCCTCTTCCGAAGCCGGTGGTGGCGCCGCAACCTGGCCAACCGGCGTTGAGTCGAGACGTCCTTGCCCAGCTTGGGACGTTTCGTCACGGAGGTTGTCGCCACAGTGGTTGCCGACGGCGCAGCTGTCAATGTTGTCGCTGCCTCAGCCATGATCACTTACCTGTCTTCCCGACCTTGCGCCGGATCTTCTCGCCCGCATAGCGCACGCCCTTGCCCTTGTACGGATCAGGGCGACGCAGCTTGCGGATGGTCGCCGCAACCTCGCCGACTGTCTCCTTGTTGATACCCGCCACGGAGAACCGCGTCGGGCTGTCGACCGTGAAGGTGATCCCATCGGGCGCTGCCACCGGGACCGGATGGCTGTAGCCCAGCGAGAACTCCAGATCCGAGCCCTTGAGCACCACGCGATAACCAACGCCGTGGATCTCCATCCGCTTCTCGTAACCCTGGCTGACGCCGACGACCATGTTGTTCACCAGGGTCCGGGACAACCCGTGCAGTGACTTGCTGCGCCGCTCGTCGTCCGGCCGCTCGACCAGCAGGGTGCCGTCCGGTGCCAGCTGCACGGTGATCGGCTCCGGCACGGTGTGTGACAGGGTGCCCTTGGGTCCGCGCACCGTCACGGTACGCCCGTCGATGAACACATCGACCCCGGAAGGCACGGTGATCGGCTGCTTTCCGATCCGCGACATCTCGTCTGCTCCCCTCTCACCAGACGAAGGCGAGGACTTCCCCGCCCACGCCTCGCTTTGCGGCTTGCCGGTCGGTGAGCAACCCGGTGGACGTGGAGATGATCGCCACGCCCAGGCCACCAAGCACCTTGGGCAGCGAGGTGGATTTCGCATACACCCGCAAACCAGGCTTGGACACCCGGCGCAGGCCCGCGATGCTGCGCTCCCGGTTAGGGCCGAACTTCAAATCGACCACCAAGGACTTACCTACGGGCGCATCCTCGGTGTGGAAGCCCGAGATGTAGCCCTCCCGCTGGAGGATCTCGGCGATATGCGCCTTGATCTTCGAGTGCGGCATCACGACGCGGTCGTGATACGCCGAGTTCGCGTTGCGCAGACGGGTCAGCATGTCTGCGATCGGGTCGGTCATCATAGCGATCTCCTACCAGCTGCTCTTGCTGACGCCGGGCAGCTCGCCACGGTGAGCCATCTCGCGCAGGCAGATCCGGCACAGCCCGAACTTCCGGTACACCGCCTTGGGACGTCCGCAGCGCTGGCAGCGGGTATAACCCCGCACCGCGAACTTGGGCTTGCGCGCGGCTTTGATGATCAGCGCCTTCTTCGCCATCAGCTCTCCTTGAAGGGGAAGCCCAGACGACGCAGCAGCGCCCGGCCCTCCTCGTCGGTGGTCGCCGAGGTGACCACGGTGATATCCATGCCGCGCGGGCGGTCGATGCTGTCCGGATTGATTTCGTGAAACATCGACTGCTCGTTGAGGCCGAACGTGTAATTACCATTACCGTCAAACTGGGTCGGCGACAGACCACGGAAGTCCCGGATACGGGGCAGCGCGATCGTCAGCAATCGATCCAGGAACTCCCACATTCGATCGCCGCGCAGAGTCACCTTTGCGCCGATCGGCATGCCCTCGCGCAACTTGAACTGCGCGACGGACTTACGGGCACGTTGCACCTGCGGCTTCTGGCCCGTGATCGTCGCCAGGTCACGCACGGCACCGTCCATCAGCTTGGCGTCCCGGGCGGCGTCGCCGACGCCCATGTTCACCACAACCTTCACCACGGCAGGTACCTGCATCGGATTGGAGTAGCTGAACTGCTCGCGCAGCTCGGCGGCGATCTCCTCGCGATACCGGGTCTTCAGCCTAGGTATTTTTTTCTCTACGGTCGTCATTTCAGATGTCCTTGCCGCTGCGCCGCGACACGCGCACGCGCTTGCCTTCGTCATCGGTGCGGTAGCCGACCCTGGCCGGTTTGCCGTCCGAGTCGACAACCATGACGTTCGAGACGTCGATGGTCGCTTCCTGTGTGACGATCCCACCACTTTGCGCACCACGCTGGGTGCGGCTGATCCGGGTGTGCTTCTTGATCCGGTTCACGCCTTCCACGAGCACCCGACCTGTGTCCGGGTAGGCCTGGATCACCCGGCCCTTGGCGCCTTTGTCCTTGCCGGCGATGACCACGACCGTGTCACCCTTGCGGACCCTCATGTGGCCGACCCCCTCCGGTGTGCGGCCACCACAGAAATCAGATGCTGAGGCACTAGCCCGCTGCGTCCGATGATTCGCTCGCTGCGCTCGCTCATGGCTACAGCACCTCCGGGGCCAACGAGATGATTTTCATGAATCTCTTGTCCCGCAGCTCCCGACCCACCGGGCCGAAGATCCGGGTACCGCGTGGCTCGCCGTCGGGCTTGATGAGTACCGCAGCGTTCTCGTCAAACCGAATGTAGGAACCGTCCGGGCGACGCTTCTCCTTGACGGTGCGCACAATGACGGCCTTGACCACATCACCCCGCTTGACGTTGGCGCCGGGAATGGCTTCCTTGACAGTCGCCACGATGATGTCTCCGATGCCGGCGTAGCGGCGCGAGCTGCCGCCGAGCACCCGGATGCACAAGATCTCCTTGGCACCGGTGTTGTCGGCGACTCGCAGTCGCGACTCCTGCTGGATCACGTCAACTCCTTCTCGCGCCTCACGGTCTTGCGCAGGCCCACCGGGCAGCTCACCAACGCTGACAGGCAGCCGATCACTTTGCCTTCTCGAGAATCTGGACCAACCGCCAGCGCTTGGTCGCCGACAGTGGGCGGGTTTCCATCAACAGCACCCGATCTCCGACACCGGCGGTGTTCGCCTCGTCATGCGCTTTCACCTTGGTGGTGGATCGCATCACCTTGCCGTACAGCGGGTGCTTCTTACGGTCCTCAAGCGCCACCACAACCGTCTTGTCCATCTTGTCCGAGACGACGTAACCCTCGCGGACCTTTCGCTTACTTCGCCCTTCGGGCTGGGCCATCGTGCTTGGCCCCTCGGGCTGAGTCTGCTGCTCGCTGGCCTGGCTCATGCCGCACCCTCACTTCCCGCAATGGCGTCCGGAGACACCGACAGACCCAGCTCACGCTCCCGCATCACCGTGTAGATGCGGGCGATGTCGTGCCGGACCGTGCGTAGCCGGCGGTTGTTGTCCATCTGCCCGGTGGCCATCTGGAAACGCAGGTTGAACAGCTCCTCTTTGGCCTCGCGCAGCCGCAGGACCAATTCGTCGTCGGCGAGCTCGCGCAGTTCGCTCGCAGCTGTGGTGGCTGCCATCTAGAAGTCCACCCCCTCACGGGTGACGATCCGGCACCTCATCGGCAACTTGTGAATCGCACGGCGAAGCGCCTCGCGGGCCACAGCCTCGTTCGGGTAGGCCATCTCAAACATGATCCGTCCCGGCTTGACGTTGGCCACCCAGTACTCCGGTGAGCCCTTGCCGGACCCCATCCGGGTCTCCGCAGGCTTCTTGGTCAGCGGGCGATCCGGGAAGATGGTGATCCAGACCTTGCCACCGCGACGGATGTGCCGGGTGATCGCGATACGAGCGGACTCGATCTGCCGATTGGTCACATAGGCCGACTCCAGAGCCTGGATGCCGTAGTCCCCAAAGGCGATCTGAGTGCCGCCCGTCGCCATACCCGAGCGACCGGGCGAGTGTTGCTTGCGGTGCTTGACCTTCCGTGGGACGAGCACGTCTCAGCCCTCCCCGTGTCCTGCGGTATCCGCGTCGCTGGTACTGGTGGTGTGCGCTGCCGTGGTGGTGATCGGTTCCACCCCCGTAGCTTCCGAAGTCACAGTGACATCCGAAACCGCAGCGGTCTCCGGAGCGTCCACGACGGCAGTCAAGCTGGGTGTCTCGATTGGCTCCGCCATGGACCCTCCCGCCACCTCAGCCGCCGCGGCGCGACCGGCCTCGGTAGAGGCGCCCGTGGTCCCGGTAGCTCCCGAACGGCGCCGGGCAGGGCGTTCCCGCCGCGGCGCTCTGGCGGCTGCACCTGCTGTATTTTCTATGTCGCGCTCGCGTCGCCCACCGACCACGTCACCTTTGTAGATCCAGACCTTCACGCCGATCCGGCCAAAGGTGGTGCGGGCCTCGAACAAGCCGTAGTCGATGTCGGCCCGCAGCGTGTGCAGCGGAACACGACCCTCGCGGTAGAACTCCGATCGGGACATTTCAGCGCCACCCAACCGGCCCGAGCATTGCACCCGGATTCCCTTGACCTGTGGTGAACGCATCGCCGATTGGATGGCCTTGCGCATCGCACGCCGGAAGGCGACCCGGTTGGACAGCTGCTCGGCCACGCCCTGGGCCACCAGCTGTGCCTCCGCCTCGGGATTCTTGACCTCGAGGATGTTGAGCTGCACCTGCTTACCGGACAGCTTCTCCAGCTCGCCGCGGATCCGGTCGGCCTCGGCACCGCGCCGGCCGATCACGATGCCCGGCCTGGCAGTGTGGATGTCGACTCGCACCCGGTCACGGGTACGCTCAATCTCGACCTTGGCGATTCCCGCACGCTCCATACCCTTGGACAGCAGCCTGCGGATCGCCACGTCTTCCTTGACGTAGTCCCCGTACTGCTTGTCTGCGTACCAGCGGGACTTCCAGTCGGTCGAGATGCCGAGCCGGAAGCCGTGCGGGTTGATCTTCTGACCCACTAGCGGGCACTCCTTGTCTGGGTGGAGTTGGCCTTCTTGCTGGTAGCGCCCCGCCGCTCCGAAGTTTGTCGGCCCGAGCCGGCGCCGCGGGATCGGCCGGTGGTCCGCTGCTGCGCTACCGCCTCGACTTCCACCGTGATGTGGCTGGTGCGCTTGCGGATCCGGTAGGCGCGGCCCTGGGCACGGGGCTGGAACCGCTTGAGCGTCGGCCCCTCGTCCACGAACGCCCTGGTCACCACGAGGCTGTCGGGATCCATGTCGAGGTTGTTCTCGGCATTGGCCATGGCGCTGGCTAGCACTTTGGACACCGGACCGGACGCAGCCTGGGGCGCGAACTCGAGCACCGCCAGCGCCTCACGCGCGCTTCGACCCCGGATGAGCTCGATTACGCGACGCGCCTTCATCGGGGTTACTCGGACGTACCGAGCCCGCGCCACCGCGCGGGACGGCTCCTGCGCGGTCGTCGCACCGGCTTGGTTACGGGCGTCCATGCGCTGCTACCTCTTCGTCTCTTCGGTTCGTCTCACGGCTTGTCGTCGGTGCTGGGCCGCTCAGCGGCGCCGGGCCCGTCGGTCGTCTTTGATGTGGCCCCGGAACGTGCGGGTCGGCGCGAACTCACCGAGTTTGTGACCGACCATCGCCTCGGTGACGAACACCGGGACGTGCTTGCGACCGTCGTGCACGGCGATGGTGTGGCCGATCATGTCGGGGATGATCGTCGAGCGGCGCGACCAGGTTCGGATGACCTGCTTGCTACCAGCCTCATTCTGCGCATCCACCTTCTTGAGCAGGTGGTCGTCGATGAACGGGCCCTTTTTCAGGCTGCGTGGCATTGTTCCTCCCTCCTGCTCAGCGTTTCTTGCCAGTGCGGCGGCGGCGGACGATCAGCTTGTCGCTGGGCTGACGACGCCGGGTACGGCCCTCGGGCTTACCAGCCGGATTCACCGGGTGACGACCACCAGAGGTCTTGCCCTCACCGCCACCGTGCGGGTGATCTACCGGATTCATCACCACACCGCGAACCGTGGGTCGCTTGCCCTTCCAACGCATCCGGCCGGCCTTGCCCCAGTTGATGTTGCCCTGTTCGGAGTTTCCGACCTCGCCCACCGTGGCGCGACATCGGACATCGACATTGCGGATCTCGCCGGACGGCATCCGCAGCTGGCCGTAAGGGCCGTCCTTGGCCACCAGTTGAACCCGCGCGCCAGCCGAACGGGCGATCTTCGCGCCGCCACCGGGACGGAGCTCGATCGCATGCACCACCGTGCCGACCGGGATATTGCGCAGCGGCAGGTTGTTGCCCGGCTTGATGTCGGCCTTGGGGCCGTTCTCCACCATGTCACCCTGGCGCAGCTTCTCCGGGGCGATGATGTATCGCTTCTCACCGTCGACGTAGTGCAGCAGCGCGATCCGGGCGGTGCGGTTCGGGTCGTACTCGATGTGCGCGACCTTGGCCGGCACGCCGTCCTTGTCCGCCCGGCGAAAATCGATCAGCCGGTAAGCACGCTTGTGCCCGCCACCCTGGTGCCGGGTCGTAATCCGGCCGTGGACGTTTCGCCCACCCCGGCCGTGCAGGGGACGGACCAGCGACTTCTCTGGGTGACTCCGGGTGATCTCGGCGAAGTCGGAGACACTGGAGCCGCGGCGACCTGAGGTCGTCGGCTTATATTTGCGGATGCCCATGTGGTAGCCCAGTTCCTTTGGTGACCGCTCAGGCGGCCGGTCCGCCGAAAATCTCGATCGGCTTGCTCTCAGCGGACAGCGTCACGATCGCCCGCTTGGTGTCCTTGCGCTTGCCGTACCCGAACCGGGTCCGCTTGCGCTTGCCCGAACGGTTGAGCGTGTTGACGCTGACCACCTGCACGCCGAAGATCTTCTGCACGGCAATCTTGATTTCGGTCTTATTGGCGTCCGGCGCGACGACGAAGGTGTACTTGCTCTTTTCCAGCAGGCCGTAACTCTTCTCCGAGATGACGGGTTTAAGGATCACGTCACGAGGGTCGGGGATCATCGACCAGCCTCCACCATCAACGGAGCCTCCACCGTGGTGGCCGAACGCCCCCGCACCGGGCGGGCCAAGAATGTCTCAAGCGCATCGGCAGTGAACACAACGTCATCGTTGATCAGGACGTCGTAGGTGTTGAGCTGGTCAGGAGCCAGCACATGCACCGAAGGGAGATTTCGCACGCTGCGGCGGGCTACCGCGTCAGCACGACTGATCACCACCAGCAACCGATTACCCCGCTCGACAAGTCCTTCGAGGACCTTACGAGCCGTCTTGGTTGATGGGACATCACCGGAGACCAACGCGGAGATCACGTGCACCCGACCGTCGCGAGCCCGATCCGACAGCGCACCGCGCAGCGCAGCGACCTTCATCTTCTTGGGAGTGCGCTGGCTGTAGTCCCGCGGCGTGGGGCCGTGCACGATGCCGCCACCGGTGAACTGAGGCGCCCTGATCGAGCCCTGGCGGGCACGGCCGGTGCCCTTCTGCCGGTAGGGCTTGCTGCCCCCGCCGCTGACCTCACCCCGGGTCTTGGTGTCGTGCGTACCTTGTCGCGCCGCAGCCAGCTGGGCGACCACCACCTGGTGCATCAACGGGATGTTCGCCGGCACGTCGAATACCTCGGCGGGCAATTCGGCGGTCCCGGAGATGCCGCCTTCGGGATTGCGGATGTCGACCGTTTTCGTTTCTGGGCTCATCCCTACGCCCCACCCTTCGCGGCGGTCTTGACCAGCACCAGGCCGCCCTTGGGGCCGGGCAACGCGCCCTTGATCAGCAATAGCCCGGACTCGGGGTCCACGCGGTGCACTGTGAGGTTCTGGGTGGTGACCCGGACGTTGCCCATCCGCCCGGCCATCCGGGTGCCTTTGAACACTCGGCTCGGCGTGGCGCAGGCGCCGATCGAACCCGGCGAGCGGTGCTTGCGCTGGGTGCCGTGGCTGGCCCCGAGACCGCCGAAACCGTGCCGCTTCATCACCCCTGCGGTGCCCTTGCCCTTGCTGGTGCCGACCACGTCGACCACGGCTCCAGCAGTGAAGACCTCGGCGGTGACTTCCTGGCCGACCTCGTAGTCCGCGGCGTCAGCGGTCCGCAGCTCGACCAGGTGACGGCGCGGCGTGACACCGGCCGCGGCGTAGTGCCCGGCCACCGGCTTGGTCACCTTGCGAGGGTCCACAGCGCCGAAGGCCAGCTGCACTGCGGGATAGCCATCCTTGTCCGCGGTGCGAATCCGGGTAACCACGCAGGGCCCGGCCTGGACCACCGTGACCGGAACGATCCTGTTGTTGTCGTCGAAGACCTGGGTCATGCCGAGCTTGGTGCCCAGGATTCCCCGCACGGTCCTGCTGCCCTGATGATCCGAATCAGTCGCTGTCATCTCCCGGCCTTACTGAATGTTGACGTCG
>DASVWA010000003.1:0-8127 GCA_036389855.1 Pseudonocardiaceae bacterium | reverse complement strand
CGACCGGCCAGCGCGGGCCCAGGCTGGTGGCCTTCCTGGGCGGCACGATCGGCAACCTGCCGCCCGGCGAGCGGAGAGAGTTCCTCAGCGCACTGCGCGCCTCGCTGAGGCCTGGTGAATTGTTGCTGCTCGGTACCGGGCTGATCACTGATCCGGCGGTGATGGTGCCCGCCTACGACGACGCCGCCGGAGTGACCGCCGAGTTCAATCGCAACGTGCTCCGTGTCCTCAACCGTGAGCTCGGGGCCGACTTCGACGTCACGGCATTTGACCACGTTGCGGTGTGGAACGCCGCGCACGAGTGGATCGAGATGCGGCTGCAAGCTCGCCGGGCGATGACCGTGCGGTTACGGGCAGTGAACATGACGGTGCGCTACGCACCTGGCGAGCAGATGCGCACTGAGATATCGAAGAAGTTCAGCCGTGATGGCCTGTCCCGAGAACTCGATGCCGCCGGGTTCGATCTCATGCACTGGTGGACCGACCCGGCGGAACGCTTCGTACTGAGCCTCGCGACCCGGCGATGACGCCAGCACTGCCTTATCCGCTTGACAGCAGTGCACGGCCGATGAGCACCACGGCACTCGCCGCGGCCACCGCGAGCACCGCCCACCGCGTCCTGCCGTTGTCGAGCACCCGGCGGGCGGGCCCGGACAGCGCGAACCCGATCAGCAAGAAGGGGGTGAGTAAGGCGGCGCTGACCAACGATTCGCTCGTGACCTGGTCCGCTGCGGCCAGCGCGACAATCGAGGTCACCGAACCCAGGATGAAGTAGCCGCCGATCGTGCCGCGGACCCGTGGACCCGCCTCGCTTTGGTACAGCAACGCGATGGGCGGCCCGCCGATCGAGGCCGCGGTCCCTCCAGCCCCACTGGCGATTCCGGCGATCACCAGTGCGCGGGGCTGGGGCCGCGGCCGCCAGGTCAGTAGTGACAGCACCACGCAAGCCAGTACGCAGAGCCCGACAATCAGGCCGAACGTCCGCTGTGACAGCATCACCACAGCGAGTACTCCCAGCCCGGTACCGGGCAGCCGGCCCAGCATCGCCCACCCGACCCCGGTCCAGTCGGCGTAGCGCCCATCCCGGACGACTGCGAGCACCGAGTGCACGGTGGTCAGCAGAATCAACGGAACCGGGACGAGGGCGGGATCGAGCAGAACCAGCAATGGTGCCGCCACCAGGGCCATGCCGTATCCGACCGCACCCTGTACCAGGGCGCCCAGCGCCACCACCAGACCGGCGACAAGGATCATCACCCACAGCCTGGCGAGCAGCGCTCAGCGCTATGGAGCTGAACCGCATCCGCGGTCATCGGCTACCTCGGTAGGAGATCCGTGCTGGTGCCGGCTGGGTCGCCAGATACTTTTCGAAGGTGATGCGTCCCTCGGCGTGATGCGGCGTGAGATGCTCACCATGGCGGTAGCCGTGGAATACCTTGCCAGGCAACCGAACGGGCAGCAGCAGACGGCGACGCCCGGTGACCCGCAGGTATGCCTCAGCGAGATCCCGGACCGTTCGCACCTCGGGGCCGCCGAGATCGCGGGCGTGGCCGCTCGGCGCGCGGATGGCAAGTTGGACGAGGCGGTCCGCGACGTCACGAACCGCGATCGGCTGAACGCTGAGGTCGGGCACCAGCATCACCGGGAGGCACGCGGTCGCGGCGAACATGCACCGGATCAGGTCGTGGAACTGGGTGGTACGCAGGATGGTGTAGGGCAGGTCCGAGGTCTCGATTGCCTGTTCCGCAGCGTGCTTGAGCCGGTAGTAGGGCAGTGGGATGCGATCGACTCCCACAATGGAGATGTACACCAGATGCGGCCCGCCGGCGGCCCGCAAAGCCTTGAGCAGTGTCCGATCCACCTCGCCGCGAACGTCGCCTACGCAGTGGATCACCGAGTCCGCCGCGTCCAGCGCTATGTCGATGCCCTCGCCGCTGCGGTAATCGACAGTTGCCCAACCGTAAGGCCGCGGACCTGCTGGCGGCGGCCGCCGGCTCGCCAGCCGGACCTGGTGCCCGGAGTCGAGCAAGTGTCGCACCACGGCACGACCGAGGACACCGGTGCCGCCGGTGACAAGGATCAAGCTCATCGCGGTCCCGTTCGTCCGAGCGCACCTGTCACCAGCTATGACGGGGTATGCCCCTGCATGTAACAAGAGCTTGTCACCGCATGCAACATCAACCGCGTAGTCCTACCAGGGTCTGCCAGGCGCGGGTGGCCAGCTGCAGGTTGAAGCGGGTGTCTGGACAGGAAAGATCGTGGCCGGAGAGTTCCCGGATTCGCTGCAGCCGGTACTTCAATGTGTTGCGGTGCACCGACAACGACGCCGCGGCGGCATCGTAGCTCCCGCCGCACTCCAGGTACTCGGACAACGTGTCCACCAGGGCGGAATGCTTGCGGGCGTCGTAGTCGAGTAGGGCACCCAACCACGACCGGACGAACCGGTCGACACCCGCAGTGTCCTGGACCTCGGACAGCAGCCGGTACACACCGAGGCCCTCGAATCCGACGACCTGGGTAACGCCTTTGGCCACGACCTGCATCTTTAGCGCGAACTGGGCCTCCCGGTATGAGCGAGGGAACTCGCTCGGTCGCTCGCATACTCCGCCGACCCCTATTCGGCACGTGCCGCCGCCGAGTTCCGCCAGGACGGCAGCATGCAGCCGGTCGAACGGCGCCCTCGCAGGAGATAGGAGCACCACGGCACGCCCCCGGGTGACCAGCAGGACACCGGCTCCGACGTCACGGGCCGCCCGGCGCACAGCGTGGAAGAAGGCCTCCTCGTCTCGCCGCCTCCCACGGCCTTCCACGACGAGAACCTGATGAGGGCGCTCGAGGTCGTAGTCCAGAGCTTGGGCCAGCGCCAGCGCGCTCTCCTCGTCGGCGCCGCACAGCAGATGGTCGACGAGTTCGCGGCGGACCCGTAGCTCGGTATCGGCCAGGCTGCGCAGCCGGGCCAGCTCCATCGCCAGCACCGTGGCGCCGTGCTCGAGCGCGACGAGCTCCTGCTCGCCGGTGGTTCCGCCGGGGTCGATGAGGACCAGCACGCCAAGGACGTCTTCCCGTGGCCGAGCGATGGCCAGCAACCGGCCCGCCTCCCGGATCGGTCGGCCTTCGCGCAGTGCCCGGCGAAGCAGTTGCTCGCGACGGGCGTGCGGGTCTTTCGGGTACGGCTCCGGCCGGTCGGGCCCGGCCCAGGCCCGTAGGTTGCCGTAACGGTCCTCGACGGCGACGGGGTGGCCGGTCAACATGTGCACGGCTCGCGCGATGCCCTCCTGGCCCTCACCGCCGACCGCAACCCGGGTCAACTGGTCGTGGATAGCGGTCGAGCGTTGCAGCGCCCGCACCGTCTGGGCCAGCGCGGCATTGGCCGCGGACAGCTGCGCCGCGGTGGCCCGCTCCTTGGCATGCAGTTGCGCGTTGACTACAGCGACACCTGTCTGCTGAGCAAGGACCCGGAGCAGGAACTGCTCGGAAGCCGATGGTTGCTGCGGTGCTGCCACCACCAGATGACCGATGGAGCCCTCGAGCCCGCGCAGCGGGAAGGCCCATGCCCACTGCTCATCAGGGACGGTGAGCATGCCGCCGCCTCCGCCCAGCACACCGAGCTGAGCTTCGGCGGTGGCCCGCACGTCGGACCTGGTAAAAGGCGGTGCGGCCGCCTGCCAGCCGCTGTCAAGCAGGTGTATCCCGCCCAGGTGGC
Source organism: Pseudonocardiaceae bacterium (assembly GCA_036389855.1). Lineage (GTDB taxonomy): Bacteria > Actinomycetota > Actinomycetes > Mycobacteriales > Pseudonocardiaceae. The sequence goes on along the minus strand of DASVWA010000003.1, from coordinate 4,424 downwards.
AGCATCCCAGCGACGGTATCGACGTGGTTGCCAGGTGCACGATCTGCTGGACGTCCCCGCTCTCGGTCATCAGCATCGAGAGCACGAGCAGCCCCTGCAGGCTGGACAGCTGATCGCGCAGCAGCGGATCGACTCGGGTGGCCCCGTCAGCGATGGGCACATCGGTCCTGGGCTGGCGGTTGTCCGCAACACCCACCGGCCATGCTGCTGTGTTCAGGGTTGCGCTGTGTTCATCGCTGCGGTGCGTTCACGGCCCTCGATCGCACCGCGAGGAACTCGTCGGGCTCAAGGTAATACGGGTTGTCCAGCACCATGCCGCCCAGCAATACCCGGGGATGGGTCTTCAGTACATCGATGATGATATCGCCGCTGAACCGCTCCAGGTCGTAAAGGCATAGGATCACCTGGGGATAGCGGGGCAGGAACCGGTTGAGCTCAGATTCGTAACCCACCAGTTCCTCGACACCCGGTGCCTGTCGCAGTGCCCACGTCATCTCGCCCACCGAACGGGCAAAGCGGAACCTGCCGGCCACCGCCGGACCGATGAAGTTCTCCCAGAACGCCAGCATCTCCTCGGTGCAGAACCGGCCAGAACGTAGGTAGGCATCGGTGGACGCACGCAGTTCCAGCTGGCTGTCGCTGATCCAGCGGTCGACCTCCATCTCGCTGCCTAGCGCGGCCAGCGCCTCTCGTGGATCGACTGCGTCCACCACGCAGATGCATTTGTCCCCGATCCGCAGCCCGGCCTGAAGATAGGGGATCAGGATCTTGTCACGCTCACCAGAACCCCGGTAAAAAGCACAAATGTGATCTCCTACGGTCAGCTGCAGGCCGGGAATACCGAGTTCCAGGGTGTGAGTCACGCCCTACTCCTCGTCGCGCAGCGCCGCGCTGGCACATCCAGTGTAACCATCACGGTACGCGCCAGCAGGCCACCGCGGCTAGCGTCCATCAGTCGGGAAGGGCACCGCGAGCCCCGCCAAGTCACCGGCTACCTCCCGTAGCGGGCCCAATGGGTGGCGAACAGTTCCTCCTCCTCCGCCGGCCGGGGCGGCACCGGGCGCGACACCCAGGTGAGGTTGATGAAGTGGCGGGCGTTGATGTTCTCGGTCGTGATGTTGCCCCCCCACGTGCCACAGCTGAGGCTGAGCGTGAACGGCAAGCCATTGCGCGGGCTGCCGGCTCCCTCGTTGAGGTTCTGGTTGACCAGCACCCTGGCGGTTCGGGTGCCCAGCGCCAGCGCATCGACGTGTTCATCGCTGCTGGTATGGATTCCGCAGGTGTGCCCGGCGCCCTGGTAGTCGGTGATCGCGTTGACCAGCTCGACGGCGCGCTCAATTCCGCCGGAATAGCGATACAGCGCAAGCACGACGGAAAGCTTCTCGCCGGAAAACGGGTGCTCGGGTCCGACCTGTGGCCTGACCCCGTCGTGGCCGACGATGAGGAAGGTCCGGTCCGCCGCGATGGTGAACCCCGCCAGCTCCGCGATATGGGGGGCCGGCTTGGCGATGACCTCGAGGACCGGGATGCCACCGCCGGTCGGCCACATCAACCTCTGTAGCGCCGCACGTTCGGCATCGGAGCACAGGTGGCCACCTGCCGCCACCAACCGATCGAGGAGCGCGTCGTGGATGCTCGCTTCGGCGAGCACCGCGTTGTCCGCAAGGCAGCTCGTGGCGTAGTCGAAGGTCTTGGCCGTGGCGATCGCCTGTGCTGCGTCATCGAGGTCGGCAGTCTCATCGACCACGTGGATGGCGTTACCCACCCCGACGCCGTAGGCGGGGGTCCCGGAGCTGTACGCGGCATGCACCATCGCGTGCCCCCCGGTGGCCACGATGAGGTCAGCCTGGCTCATCAGCTCCTGGGTCCGGGCGATCGACGGCGTGGAGATCACCTGCACCAGATCGGCCGGTGCCCCGACCTGCTCGCAGGCTTCGCGCATGAAGCCGACAACAGCCTGGCTGGTGCGCTTGGTGCGCGGATGCGGGGCGATGATGATCGCGTTGCGGCCCTTGAGTGCGAACAGCGTCTTGACCGGTGGGGTAGCGTCCGGCCCGGTCGTCGGGATCAGCGCCGCGACGACGCCGACCGGCTTGGCGATCATCACCAAGCCCCGCTCGGCGTCTTCGGAGACGACTCCGACGGTGCTTACCGAGCGCATGTCGCGCAGCACTCCCAGCACCCTTTTGTTGATTTTGATGACCTTGTCGGGATAGTTCCCGAATCCGCCCTCGTCGACGGCGAGCTGGGCGAGCGCCTCCGCCCGGTCCTTGCGAGCGACCGCCCACGCGACCGCGGTCACCAGCTCGTCAACCTGCTCCTGGCTGTAGTGGGCGATTGCGCCTTGCGCGATACGCGCCCGCGTCACCATTGACGACACGTCATCGCTCATGTCCCCCACGATCTCGCGTGGGCCGGGCGAAGGATTCAGCTGCGCCGGACGAACCTGAAGGGTTCCCCTGTCCGGCCAGGACGTCACCCAGCCACCTCCGCTGAGCATAAGGTCAAGACGCCGTGGCGAGCACGACAAGGATGGTGGGGTTGTGGATATTCGGGACAAGCAGTTCAACCTCGCCCAGTGGAACACCATCATCGAGGAAAGCTTGGCCAATCCGGATTCCGAGCCATTGTTCAACGTGGACGGCGACGGCGCAGTTGATGGGGCCCTCTACGACGCCATCTTCGTGGGCGGCGGCGCGGGTGGCCGGTTCGGTGCCGCATACATGAAAGCCATGGGCGGGCGCCCGTTGATCGTTGATGCCTGGCCGTTCCTCGGCGGGTCATGTCCGCATCAGGCCTGCGTGCCGCATCATCTGTTCTCCGATGCAGCCGCCGAACTCGACTTGATGCGCTGGTTCTCCGACGAGTTGTTCTTCCCGAAGTTCGACGCGTCGCGGGCGAGCATCCTGCAGATGGTGAAGCTTTTCGTGGCCGGCCGCGGCACCGCGCACGCGTTCATGAATTGGCAGACCAAGGAGCAACTGGAAGTCGAATATGTCCTCAACGCGCGGGCGACCATCGTGGACCGCAACACCGTGACCGCAGGCGGGCAGACTTTCCGCGGTCACAACCTCGTGCTCGGGATGGGTGCCCGGCCGGTGTACCCGAACATTCCCGGTCTCAACCTGCGCGGAGTCTATGACTTCGTCAGTCTCGTCGAGGAGCTGGATTACGAGCCCACCCGCTGCGTCATCATCGGCGGCAGCAAGGTCGCCATGGAGTACGGGGCATTCTTCCACGCGACGGGCTGTGAGACGACCATCGTGACCCGCTCGCCGCTGATGCGCACGCGCAGCTTGCACCACGTCGACGAGGATTTACGGCGCTATGTCGTCGAGGGCATGCGTAAGCGCGGCATGGACATCTTCGAGGGCGCGATGCCGATCTCGGTGAACGGCAATGGTTCAGTACACAGCGTGACGGTGCGGCTGGCCAGCGGCGAGGTGATCGACATTGACACCGACTTCATCTTCATGGCCACCGGAGAGCGCCCGAACTCTGCGCACGCGCAGGAAGTGCTCGGTATCGAGGTCGGCCCCACCGGGAGGGTGATCGCCGACAAGACGATGCGGACCACCGTGGCGAACGTGTACGCGATCGGCGACATGATCGACGGGCCGATGGAGATGTTCAAGGCGCGTAAGTGCGGTGTGACGGCGGCCCGCAACATCATGGGTGAGCACATCGAGTTCGACTTCACCGAATACCCGGACTTCCTGCACACCACCTACGAGGTCACCTGGGTCGGGCTCACCGAGCAAGAGGCTCGCGCGGCGTGCGACGAGGTCATCATCATCCAGATGCCGCCGTACGTCGAAGGCCTCGACAGTGAAAACTTGCCGCTGCCGTGCTCGGATCGGTCCATGCTCTATGCCTTCAGCAGACCGGAGCTGAGTGGCTTCCAGAAGCTGGTCGTCGATGGCGCTTCTCGCAAGGTGCTCGGCGCACACCACGTCGGCTACGGCGCCAAGGACGCCTTCCAATACCTGGACTATCTGATCCACCGGCCGGAAGGCCTGACGATCGATGAGCTCGGCTGGATGAACGAGCTGTTCCTCAACCCGGAGCACTTCATCCAACTGTCCCGGCTGCGCGCCGGGCGCCAGAAGCTCGTCGACCTGTAGTCCGTGGGCCGCGCCTCATATCTGTGGACTGAGGCTCGCCAGCAGGGCTCGAGTTCGCCCGACGCTCGTTTCTGTGTTGTCTGAGGCGGTGGCCAGGACTGATCCGGCCAAGGTGCGCCGCCGCCACGAGGCCGCCAAACGGGAGCGCGGGTCAGCTTATGGGAGCTGCCTGATGGGATGGCGATGGTCTCGGCGTGCCTGCCCGCCGGGGAGGCCATTGGGGTGTTTGCGCACCTCCAGGTTACTGGCCGCCTTCCGGGCATGCTCAACGCGGTGATCACCGCGGCTGAGTGAGCCCCG
>DASVWA010000002.1:0-3469 GCA_036389855.1 Pseudonocardiaceae bacterium | reverse complement strand
TCGCCTGGGGCACCACCGCGCAGAGTGTCGAGGAACTCGTGGTGCTGCTGCCCGACGGCTCCCGGCTGGTAGCGGGCAGCGGGAAGCTGCCACCGGAGGTCGCCACGCTGGAGCGCGAACATCGGCGACTGATCCGTACCGCCCTGCCGGACTGGCCACGCCGAGGCTCCGGCTACGCGCTGCAGCACCTGCTGCCCGAGCACGGTGCGCATCTGGCCCGCGCTCTCGTCGGCACCGAGGGCACGTGTGCGGTGCTGCTAGAGGCAACCGTGCGGCTGGTCGCGCCATCGCCTGCGGTGGCTTTGCTGGTGCTGGGCTTTCCGGATGTGCCAGCCGCGGCTGACGCCGCACCGGGGCTGCTTGCGCACCGCCCGCTCACCGTGGAGGCAATGGACGCTGCGTTGATCGAGGCGTTGCAGGCCCGTGGACGCCCGGTAGTGCAGCTTCCTGAGGGCGCGGCCTGGCTGCTCGTCGAGTTCGGCGCGGACGACTCAAGGGCAGCGGTGGCGGCGGCGCAGGCCGCGGCGGCCGACGCCACCCGTCCGCATCTGGTGGTCGCCGATCCAGCGCACCGGACGGCCCTGTGGCGAATCCGCGAGGCGGGCGCGGGTCTGGTGACCAGGCTGGCCGACGGTTCGCAGGCATGGCCGGGCTGGGAAGACGCCACGGTGCCGCCCGACCGGCTCGGCGACTACCTGCGTGGCTTCGCCGACCTGCTCACCGAGCATCGCCGTGCGGGGTCGATCTACGGGCATTTCGGTGAGGGCTGCGTCCACGTGCGGACCAACGCTGACCTGCTCACCTCGGCCGGCCGCCGGGACTTCCGGCAGTTTCTGGAGCAGGCCGCGGACCTGGTGGTGGCCCACCGCGGTTCGCTGTCCGGGGAACATGGCGACGGGCGAGCCCGCAGCGAGCTGCTGAACCGGATGTATCCGCCCGAGGTGCTCGACCTGTTCGCACGATTCAAGGACATCTTCGACCCGGACCGGCTGCTCAACCCCGGAGTGCTGGTGGATCCCCAGCCGCTGGACGCTAACCTGCGACCTGGCCGCGAGCGCAACCTACCGGTGACTCTTGCGTTGACGCACGACGGGGGCAACCTGGCCGCAGCCACCCGGCGCTGCGTCGGCGTCGGTGCCTGCCGGCAGCTGGAAGGCCCCGGCGTGATGTGTCCCAGCTTTCAGGTCACCCGGGATGAGAAGCACTCCACCCGCGGCCGGGCGCACCTGCTGGCTGAGATGCTGGCCGGCGACCTGGTGACCGGTGGCTGGCAGTCCTCGGAGCTGCACGAGGCTTTGGACCTGTGCCTGGCCTGCAAGGCGTGTGCCTCGGACTGCCCGGTCAACGTCGACATGGCCAGTTACAAGGCCGAGTTTCTGCACCAGCGTTACCTTCACCGGTTGCGGCCACGGTGGCACTACGCGTTAGGTGGGTTGCCCCTGGCGGCCTGGGCGGCCGGGCTCGCACCGGCGGTGGCCAACCGGGCTGCGCCCTGGCTGGCCAAGCTGGGTGGGGTGTCCACGACCCGCCCGCTGCCCCGGTTCGTCCGTTACCGGCCGCCGGAGCCGCGGTCCGGGCCGGCACCGCGTGGTGAAGTGTTGCTGTGGCCGGATACCTTCACCAGATCGTTTGACCCCCAGGCGTTGTATGCCGCGGCGCGGGTGCTCACCGCGGCAGGCTTCGCCGTCCGGCTGCCCCGGGGCACCTTGTGTTGCGGACTGACGTGGTTGGCCACCGGGCAGTTCGGCACCGCCCGGGTGGTGCTGCGGCGAACACTGCGGCTGCTGCGGTGGGAGATCGATGCCGGGGTGCCAGTGGTCGGCCTTGAGCCCAGCTGTGTCGCCACGCTGCGCTCCGACCTGACCGAGTTGCTCCCGGACGATCCGGCCGCGGCCGTGCTCGCCGGGCAGGCGCGCACCCTTTCCGAGGTGCTGCGCGAGCGTGCGCCGGAATGGCAGCCTCCTGAACGTGATCGGGATGCGGTGCAACAGGTGCACTGCCACCAGCATGCGGTGCTGGGTCACGACCCCGATGACGCGTTGCTGCGTGCGGCCGGGATCCGGGTCCAGCGCGTCTCCGGGTGCTGCGGATTGGCCGGCGGTTTCGGCTACCAGCGTGGTCACGAGGAGGTGTCCGGCGCGCTGGCCGAACGCGCACTGGCCCCCGCGGTCCGAGCGTGTCCCGACGCGCTGGTGCTGGCCGACGGGTTCAGCTGCCGGTTGCAGATAAGGCAGACGACAGGCCGGCGTGCGCTGCACCTTGCCGAGTTGCTCGACGGGGATTGCTGACCGAGCGCCGAGCGGTGAGATTCGGATCGACGGATGACGGTTCACCCGCGGCTATCACCCAGAGGGAGGCTGCGCTGCCGGTGAACGGTCGATAGCGTGCGGCGAGCGGTTGGGAGCCGGGTACGCCGGAACGAAATCCAGGAGGGCGAATGAGTCGTCTGTCGAGCACCTACCACCTCGGTCCTGAGACTGGCGCGGAACTCAGTAGTCCGTCGGTGCCCTTGCCGCGCGGCCAGGACCCGCACCGCGTCACGGCTGAGCAGGTGGATCGGGCTCGCCTGGCAGTCGCGCGGTCGGCCACGGATGCCGAGGACTGCCGGGTGCTGCTGGAGATGTTGGGACTGATCGCCGGTGAGGATGGTATCCCGCCGGTACGGCGGTGACGTCGGAGAAGAGGTAGAAACGCACCGCAGCAGCTTCACCGACGACCACCCATTGTGCGACGGGTGCGGGTGGTGTCCTATGCTGACGGTGCTCACGGCGGGCGACCGTCGCGGGCAGGTCTGGACGACCAGGTCCCCATCGTCTAGCGGCCTAGGACTCCGCCCTTTCAAGGCGGCAGCGCGGGTTCGAATCCCGTTGGGGGCACGCAGCGAGGCCCAGTGGCGCAGTTGGTTAGCGCGTCGCCCTGTCACGGCGAAGGTCGCGGGTTCGAGTCCCGTCTGGGTCGCACGGGTACACCGGTCGGGTTTCGGCCCGGACGGCCAGGTAGCTCAGTTGGTACGAGCGTCCGACTGAAAATCGGAAGGTCGGCGGTTCGACCCCGCCCCTGGCCACAGCTCCTACCTGCAGTTTCCTGCCTATAAATCTGTCCGGCAGTCACTGGGGGCTCAGTTAAGGGCTCAGTTCGACGTCCAGAAAGGCTTTCAGCGTCTGCGGATGACTACCCGTACGACGCCAAGCGGCGCATCGAAGCACTGATCAATTCGCTCCGTACCCTCACCCCGCGGGATCCTGAGCAGGAAGTCCAGGGATTGTCCATCCCGGTCATAGCTGCTGCGCTGGAAGCGACAAGCGAAGCAAGCCGGACGCTCCGGTGGTGCTTGCACTCGTTGACCTCTTCTCCGCGGACTTCATCGGCGCGGGTGAGCCCATCCGTGCCGCTGACATGCTGATCGTCGGAGAGCGACTGGATGCCGCAGTCCGGCCTTATCCGCCGCTTGTGGCGTAGCGCGCGAGCC
>DASVWA010000001.1:0-1536 GCA_036389855.1 Pseudonocardiaceae bacterium | reverse complement strand
GGTGACGGTGCAGGTTCAGGGCTCGACCGGTTTTGCTGGTGGTGCATCGCTTGCGCAGCGGGCAACCCCGGCAGGCGGCTCCAAAAGTGACAGTTCGACCCGGGGTGATCCGGCGGGTGATCTCGTTGGGGCAGGTCACGGTGTTGGCTTGGTCGTCGACGGTGAAGTCGTCGATGGTGAATCCGTCGGCGACCGCGGGCCGCAGCGGGCCGGGTTTGATGACCGCGGTGTGTCCCTGGTCGGCAAGCGCGGCTCTGGCGTCGCCGGTGCCGTAGGCGCTGTCGCCCAGCACCTCGCGCTCGCCGTCTTCGTTGTCGAGCAGTTCCAGCCCGATGACGGCCTCGTGGTTGTCCTCGCCGGATGCTTGGGTGAGCCTGCCGTCGGTGAACAGCCCAGTGTCTGGCTCGATGGCCACGTGCCCCTTGTAGCCGTCTTGGCGATGGTGCACGGTTTTGTGCACGTGTCGGGCCTGGGGGTCCACTGTCGAGATCACCCGGTCGCCGGCCACTTTGCGGGCGATGCGCCACCGCCCGTCGGTGCCATCGGATCCTTCGGCGGGCTCGACGTCTTGTCCGGCGACCAGCGCCAGCAGCGCCAACGCCTGCGCAGCCCGCTCGTCTAGCTTCGCTTCGGTCAACGCGCACACGATCGAGGTGGCATCGCCCACCAACGCCGACACCAGTGCCTCGCGGGCCTGGTTGTCGTCCCAGGCGATGGCGGGCTTGCCAGGGTCGTCGTAGTCGTGAGCAGGGCACCCGGCGGCGATGATTTCCGCGGCACCGGGCACCTCGCGGCGAACCCGACGGATCGCGGCGATCAACTGGGTGATGGTGTCCTGAGTGGCCACCGCGTCATCGAGTACCACCGAGTCCAGCGCGCGCCGAGTTTTTCCTGTCAACACACCGGTCTGGGCGATCACCGCCCGCACCGCGTCAAAGATCCGGTTCGGCCGGTCAGAGACCGCCAGACGCCGACGCCAGTAGGTCAACGTGGTCGGGTGGAAACCTTCATGATCCAGCGGCAGACCACAGGCGACTTTCCAGCGGATATCGCAACGCACCGCCGCCACAGCGTCGCGATCCGACAAGTCCTGCAAGGTCTGCAGCACCAGTACCGACGCGGCGATCTCAGCGCGCAGACTCGGCCGGCCCGTCGAACTCGGGAACAGATCGGCGAACAACTCCGACGGGAACACCTCACGACGATGCTCCGCCAAAAACGCGAACACACTGCCAGCCGGGACCAGATGCCCGACCATGGCACGAGCGTCCATCAGGTCGGGGGCGGAGTTACCAGCGCCTTGCACCTGACGATCATCCCAGCCGGGCTACCTGACAGGTGGCAGGACTCACGGGTTATTCAGCAGACTCCTAGTTCGTAGTGGCCACGGCGGACGTTCTGGATGAAGGCGTGCCCGGCGATGACGGTCCTGGCGCCGTCATCGGTCTTCAAGCCGCGCATCGGCCGTGGACCGTTCCCGATCTTGTAGACAGTCGGTCAAGGGCCGCCGCTGAGAGCAGGCGGAGGAACTGTCTT